>NZ_JBAVNZ010000356.1:0-6356 GCF_049691595.1 Bradyrhizobium sp. | reverse complement strand
GTCCTGGCGAGCGCTTCGACGCTTGCCAGCGGATGCGCACGCTTGGCGGCGGCGATCTCCTCGCGCTTGTAGGCCTCGATCCTGTTCAGGATATCCGACATGTGTGTGTTCCCGCGGTCAGCCGTTGGAAACCGCGATCAGATGCTTCAACCGGGCCGCCGCCGCGCCGCTGTCGAGCGATCGGGTGCCGAGCGCGACGCCTTCCTTCAGATCCTTGGCACGGCCGGCGACGATCAGCGCCGCCGCGGCGTTCAGCAGCGCCACGTCGCGATAGGCGCCCGGCTTGCCGTCGAGCACGCCTTGCAGCGCGACCGCGTTGGCATCGGCATCGCCGCCCTTCAGCGCTTCGCCGCCGACGCGCGGCAGTCCGGCCTGTTCGGGCGTCACCTCGAACGTGCGGATGTTGCCGTTCTCGAGGCTTGCGACAAAGGTCGGGCCGGTGAGGGTGATTTCATCGAGCCCGTCGGAGCCGTGCACCACCCAGACCGATTCGGAGCCGAGATTCTTCAAAACCTGCGCCAGTGGCTGCACCCATTGCCGCGAGAATACGCCGACCATCTGTCGCTTCACGCCGGCCGGGTTGGATAACGGTCCGAGCAGATTGAAGATGGTGCGGGTTGCAAGCTCGACCCGGGTCGGACCCACATTCTTCATCGCGGGATGATGCGCGGGCGCGAACATGAAGCCGATGCCGGCCTCCTGGACGCAGCGGCCGACCTCAAGGGGCGTGAGATCGATCCTGACCCCGAGCGAGGCCAATACGTCGGCGGCGCCTGAGCGCGACGACAGCGCGCGGTTGCCGTGTTTGGCGACGGGGACGCCGGCACCCGCGACGATGAAGGCGGCGCAGGTCGAGACGTTGACCGAACCGGAGCCGTCGCCGCCGGTGCCGACCACGTCCACGGCATCGGCGGGCGCCGTGACCCGAAGCATCTTGCCGCGCATCGCCGACACCGCGCCGGTGATCTCGTCGACGGTTTCGCCGCGCACCCGCAGTGCCATCAACAGCCCGCCCATCTGCGAGGGCGTAGCCTCGCCCGACATCATGCTGTCGAAGGCGGCGGCCGCCTCGTCACGCGTCAAGGAGGCGCCGGTGGCGACTTTTCCGATGATAGATTTGAGGTCGTCCATCGCGTGCTTTCAGGAGTGGGTCGGTTCCTCGACGCATGATCCGTCGCGGATCGCGCTCAATTGTTTGCGCCCGTCACCTGTGCGAAGGCGGCTTGATTGACCGAGGTGCCGATCTCGGACTCGATTTTCGTCACGTATTGCGCGACCTGTTCATCGGTCAGCCCGCGCTGCAACGTCTCTTTCATTTTCTTCACCTCGCCCGCGGCCATATCGGCCGACGGCACGGTGACGTCGGTGACACGGAACACGATCCATTCGCTGCCGCCGGCGCCGGAGGTTTGTCCGACACCGTCCTTGGCGGTGCGAAACGCCGCGGCGGTCGCGGCCGCCGGTACGCCGGGCAGGGAGACGTCGCGGCGGAAGCCGGCGGCGGCTTCGACCTTCGACCCCATTGCGGCGGCCTCGTCGGCGAGCTTGCCGCCATGCTCGATCTTCCCGACCATTTCGGTCGCCTTGACGCGCAGCCTGCTCGCGATCTGGTCCTCGCGCCATTTCGCCTCGACCTGGTCCTTGACCTCATCGAGACTGCGCTCGCGCGACGGCGTGATGCCGAGCACGTCGTACCAGACGTAGCCGCCGTTGAACTGGATCGGGTCGTTGTCGACGCCGACATCGCTGCTGAAGGCCTGTGAGACCACGTCGAGCCCGCGGGGAATGGTGGTCACCGGCTGACCGGCGGGAAGGCGGCCGGAGCGGTCGACGGCATCGATGGTGACCGCGGTGAGCCCGAGCTTCTGCGCGGCCTCGACGACGTTGGCGCCGCCGCCGCGCTCGTCTTCCATCTTGTTCTGCAGTTCGGCGACCCTGGCGCGGGCGCGCTCGGTCGCGACTTCCTTCTTCACCTGCGCTGCGAGACTTTCATAGGTCGGTGTCACGCCGGGCTCGATCTTGCCGATCTTGACCAGTGCCACCCCGAAGCGGCCCGATACCGGCTGGCTCACCTCGCCGGAGGGCAGGGAGAAGGCCGCCTCCGCGATGGCGGGATCGATGATCGCGGATTTTGCGATCATGCCGAGATCGACGTCGGACAGTTTGAGATTGCGCTCCTTCGCCAGATCGTCGAACGACATGCCCGCGGCGATACGCCCGCGCGCCGACAGCGCCTCCTCGGAGTTCGCAAACACCATCTGCGAAACCTCGCGCTTCTCGGGTGTTCCCAGCCTGTCGCGGCGCTGCTCGAATATCTTCTTCGCGTCCTCGTCGGAGATGTCGGTCGATCTGCCGATTTCGTCCGGCGTGATGAGGACAAAGGAAAGCTTGCGATATTCGGGGGCGCGGAACTGGGTCTTGTGGTCGTCGAAATAGGCCGCGAGCGTTTCCGGCGACGGCGGATCGATGGTGCCGGCCTGGGCGGCGTCGAGCTTGACGTACTCGATCGAACGCTGCTCGTTCTGGAAACGGGTCAGTGCATCGATCAGCGCCTTCGGCGGCTCGAGGCCGGCCGAGATCGTGCCGGTGATCTGACGCCGCAGCGCCACCCGCCGCTGTTCGGCGCGATAGCGCTGTTCGCTGTATCCGAACTGCCGGATCACCGACTGGAATCGCGCCGGGTCGAACTGGCCGTTCAGCCCCTTGAAGTTCGGGTCGTTGTAGATCGTGCGCATGGTCTCGGCCTCGGATTGACCGAGCCCGATGCGGCGGGCTTGCTCGTCGAGCGCGGCCTCGGCAACGGTTTGCTGCAGCACCTGCCGGTCCAGCCCGAACGCGCGGGCCTGATCCATGGTCAGGGGGCGGCCGAACTGGCGGCCGAGCTGCTGCAGCCTGTCCGTGTAGATCTGGCGGAACTGCTCGGTCGTGATCTCGGTCCGGCCGATCTTGGCAAGGCTCGACTGTCCGAATCCCTTGAAAATGTCGGCGATGCCCCAGATTCCGAAACTGACGATCAAAACGCCCATCACCGCGGCCATGATGGTCTTGCCGAGCCAGTTTGATGAGGCTTTCCGCATTCCTCGAAGCATGGGTCCAACTTGTTTTGCAGGAGGGGAACCGGGTCGCGCCCAAAAGAAAATTCGATCCGAATTCCGCAGCAGGGCGTCGCCAAGTTGATAAGCCATCATAAAGTGGCCGCCGCCCGGTCGCAACCTCAGCGAGGCGGGCCAATTGAAGCGGCTAACGGCATGTGGGATCGCCGAACCGGCATCTGGAACAGCCGGTCGGCCTCTGCTAGCGCATGTTTGTGTTGATTGACGGGGAATCCCGATATGACCGATGCCATCCGGCCGCTGATCGCCGGCAACTGGAAAATGAACGGCCTGAAATCTGCGATGGCCGAGTTCGACGCCATGCTCGCGGGCACCGCGGCGCTGGCCGCGAAGGCCGATCTGCTGGTCTGTCCGCCGGCGACGCTGCTCGCGGCCTTCGCCGACAAGGCCCGCGGCTCAAAGCTTGAGGTCGGCGCCCAGGATTGCCACCCAGGCGCCTCCGGCGCCCATACCGGCGATCTCGCCGCCGAAATGCTGGCCGATGCCGGGGCCAGCGCCATCATTGTCGGCCATTCCGAGCGGCGCGCCGACCATGCCGAGAGCGACGCACTGGTCCGGCAGAAGGCGGAAGCCGCCTGGCGGGCGGGTTTGACCGCCATCGTCTGCATCGGTGAGACCCGCGAGCAGCGCGATGCCGGGCAGACGCTTGACATCTGCGGCGGCCAGCTCCGGGGATCGTTGCCCGAGGCGGCCACCGCGGCCAATCTGGTGATCGCCTATGAGCCGGTCTGGGCGATCGGTACAGGCCTGACCCCGACGGCGCAAGATGTGGAGCAAGTTCATCGGTTTATCCGGGGTTTTCTCACCGGGCGGTTCAAGGCGGAGGGGGGTGCGATCCGTATTCTCTATGGCGGATCGGTAAAACCATCCAATGCCCGGGAATTGATGGCGGTTGCCAATGTCAACGGTGCGCTGGTCGGCGGCGCCAGCCTGAAAGCGGCCGATTTCCTTGCGATCGCGGCGGGGTGTCCCTAATTAGGGCGAGCGGTATCGGGGGTGACAATGCCCGGTCCGATCGTGTAACACCGCGCAACTTCAGGAAAACCCGCAGGCCCCGCGTGCAGCCGCAATCCGGCGCTCTCGGCTTGTGATGGGAAGGCAAAGATGCAAACCGTCGTTATCGTCATCCACCTCATGATCGTCGCCGTGTTGATCGGCTCGGTGCTGCTGCAGAAATCCGAAGGCGGCGGCCTTGGCATGGGTGGAGGCGCCGGTTTCATGTCGAGCCGCGGCACCGCCAATCTCCTGACCCGCACCACGGCGGTGCTGGCGGTAGGGTTTTTTGTGACCAGCCTGTTGTTGTCCTGGCTCGCGAGCTACGACCGCAAGCCAAGCTCGATCCTGGACAGCCAGCCGGCGTCGCAATCCCAGCCGGCCGGGGGTGCTGCGCCGATCACGCCGCCGACCAGCGGCGGCATCCTGGATTCGCTGAAGAAGGCGGACGAGCCGCAGGGCCAGCCGGCGCCGTCGGGCCCGCAGGCGCCGCGGTCGCAATAAAGCAGGGTGGCCATGCACGACCGCGGCTGGCGCTCCACATCAGAAATCCACATCAACACGTTGATACTACTCTAAATTCCACGTCACCCACAGCCCGACGAATTGTTCGCGGCGGCGAGCGATTGGTTTTGGCGAATCGGCCCGGTGGCCTTAAAGGTTAAGTCCCATGGCGCGGTACATCTTCATCACCGGCGGCGTGGTTTCCTCGCTCGGAAAGGGTCTGGCTTCGGCGGCACTCGGCGCCCTGCTACAGGCCCGCGGGTACAAAGTCAGGCTCCGCAAACTCGACCCCTATCTCAACCTCGATCCCGGGACGATGTCGCCGTATCAGCACGGCGAGGTGTTCGTGACCGACGACGGCGCCGAAACCGATCTCGATCTCGGCCATTACGAGCGTTTTACGGGCCGGCCCGCCACCAAGGCGGACAACATCACGACCGGCCGCATCTACCAGGACATCATCACCAGGGAACGCCGCGGCGACTACCTCGGCGCCACCATCCAGGTGGTCCCGCACGTCACCAACGCGATCAAGGAATTCGTCCTCAGCGGCAATGACGATTACGATTTCGTCCTGGTCGAGATTGGCGGCACCGTCGGCGACATCGAGGGCCTGCCGTTCTTCGAGGCGATCCGCCAGCTCAAGAACGATCTGCCGCGCGAACACGCCGTCTACATCCATCTGACGCTGTTGCCGTTCATCCCGAGCGCCGGCGAACTGAAGACAAAGCCGACGCAGCATTCGGTGAAGGAACTGCGCTCGATCGGCATCCAGCCGGATATCCTGTTGTGCCGCACCGACCGCGAGATCCCGAAGGAAGAGCGGCGCAAGCTCGGCCTGTTCTGCAACGTGCGCGAAAGCGCCGTGATCGAGGCCCGCGACGTCGACAACATCTATGCGGTGCCGGAGGCCTATCACGCCGCCGGCCTCGACGACGAGGTGCTGGCGGCGTTCGGCATCATGCCGAAAATCCCGCCGGCGCTGCAGAGCTGGAATGTCATCAACGAGCGGGTGCGCAACCCCGAAGGCGCGGTGACGATTGCCATCGTCGGCAAATATACCGGCATGAAGGACGCCTATAAATCGCTGATCGAGGCGCTGTCGCATGGCGGCATCGCCAACAAGGTCAGGGTCAACCTCGACTGGATCGAGAGCGAGGTGTTCGAAAACGAGGACCCGGCGCCGTTCCTCGAACACGTCAACGGGATTCTGGTGCCGGGCGGCTTCGGCCAACGCGGCGCGGAAGGAAAAATCCGCGCGGCCCAATTCGCCCGCGTGCGCGACGTGCCGTATTTCGGCATCTGCTTCGGCATGCAGATGGCGGTGATCGAAGCCGCGCGCAATCTGGTCGGCATCGAGGCGGCGAACTCCACCGAGTTCGGCCCGACGCCGGAGCCGCTGGTCGGCCTGATGACGGAATGGCTGCGCGGCAATGAACTGGAGAAGCGGTCACAGGCCGGCGATCTCGGCGGCACCATGCGGCTTGGCGCCTATCCGGCGATGCTCAAGCGCGGCAGCCGGGTGTCCGGCGTCTATGGCGGCGCGCTCGAGATTTCCGAGCGCCACCGTCATCGCTACGAGGTCAACACCGCCTACAAGGACCGGCTCGAACAGCACGGCCTGCGGTTCTCAGGCCTGTCGCCCGATGGCGTGCTGCCCGAGATCGTCGAATACGAGGATCATCCCTGGTTCATCGGCGTGCAATTCCATCCCGAACTGAAATCGCGGCCGTTCGAGCCGCACCC
>NZ_JBAVNZ010000355.1:0-4753 GCF_049691595.1 Bradyrhizobium sp. | reverse complement strand
ATTTTAGCCTGCCGTTGCACGCGAGATGGCGGGTTAAAGGGAACCCGCCCTACGCGCTGGCCGCCGATCGGATCAAGGTCGCCGCCTTGAATTTCCGCCTTCCGCGACAATTCAGCCGCCGACTTTCGACTAGCTTTCCGCCCGCCGCGTGATCGACTAGGCTCGGGCCGGCACGGCGGTCGCGACACCCAAAATGACGGCTGCCGGCGAGGGGAAATGCGTTTGAACGGGCAAGCGGGGCGCAGCGAGATCACGCGAGGCGCCGGCGAGGATATTCGTCGGCGCATGCTGACCGGCCTCTGGGTTTCCGCCCTGCTGGCGATTCTGGGTTTTCTGGTGGTCTATCCGATCCTGATGCTGCTGTTGGGCGCGCTCACCGACACCAATCCGGTGGTCGAGGGTTTCAGCCTCAGCCATCTCTCGATCGCCAATTTCCTCACGGTGCTGGCGAACCCGAACGTCGCGGAGGCCCTGCTCAACACGCTGATCGCCTGCGGCGGCGGCACCCTGATCGCGGTCGTGATCGGGCTGTTGTTTTCCTGGATCGTGGTGCGCACCAACACGCCGTTCAAGGGCTTTATCGCCGCCGCCAGCGTGTTGCCGCTGTTCGCGCCGCCGCTGGTCGCGGGCGTGGCATGGGCCATTCTCGGCTCGCCGAAGACCGGCCTGATCAACACCCTGTTCAAATGGATCGGCCTCGACTGGCGGATCGATCTCTATTCGCTGTGGGGGCTGGTGTTCGTGTTCGGCATCTACTACGCGCCCTATGTCTATATGTTTACCTCGTCGGCGCTGCGCAACATGGATCCGAGCCTGGAGGAGGCCGCCGAAATCTCCGGCGCCAGCGCGTTTGCGACCCTGTTCTCGGTGACCTTTCCCCTGATCATGCCGGCGATCGTGTCGGGCATGCTGCTGTCGTTCATCGTGATGCTCGGCATCTACGGCATTCCGGCGGTGCTGGGCGCGCCGACCAATCTCAGCGTGCTTACCACCTATATTTTCAAGCTCACCAACTGGTCGCCGCCGCTCTACAACACCGCCGCGGCGGTGGCGATCATCCTGATGGTGGTCACCGGCATGCTGGTGTTGCTGCAACAGAAGGTGCTGAGCGGCCGCAGTTACACCACCGTCGCCGGAAAGGCTTTCCGGCCGCGCAGCCTCGACCTCGGGCGCTGGCGCTGGTTCACCTTTGGCCTCGGGGTGGTCTATCTGGTCGTCGTGGTGGTCCTGCCGATTCTGGCGTTGATCGTGGCGGCGTTCCGCAAATTCATGTTCATCCGCGACGCCGCCAGCCTGTTCGACGCGCGTCAATATTCGTGGATGCATTTCGAAAGCATTTTTGACAATCCGCTGACCATGAGGTCGATCTACAATGCGGTCGAGGTCGGCGTCATCACGGCCGTGGTCGGCGGCGCGCTCGCCTTTGCGATCGGCTACACCATCCATCGCACGCAGGTCATGGGCCGGCGCTGGATCGACCTGATCTCGACGGTGCCGGTCGCGATTCCCGGCCTCGTCGTCGGCGTCGCCTATCTCTGGGCCTGGATCGGCATTCCCGGCGGGCTCTACGGCACGATCTGGATCCTGGCGCTGGCCTTCATCGCGCGCTTCATGCCGGATACGGTCAAGGCGCTGTCGACCTCGTTCCTGCAGATCCACCGCGAGCTCGAAGAGGCGGCCTGGGTTTGCGGCAGGGGCATGCTCGGCACCATCAGGACGATCGTGCTGCCGCTGGCGCGGCCGGGCATGATCGCGTCGATGACGCTGTTGTTCGTGCTGGCGATCCGCGAACTCGGCTCGTCGCTGTTTCTCTACACCAGCGACACCATGGTGATGTCGGTGCTGCTGCTCGACTATTACGAAGGCGGCAATCTCGGCAAGACCGCGGCATTCAGCCTGGTGCAGACGGTGTTGCTCGGCGTTCTCATCGGTGGGGCGAACTGGCTGTCGCGCGGCGCGACCCAGGGCAGCGTCGTCCGCGCGGGATAACCAAACCAAGGGAAGGGACTGGCCATGAAAAGAGAGATCGTCGCCACGATTGTAGCGCTGGCCGGCTTTGCCGGTCTTGGTGGTGCGTCAAGCGCGCAGGAATTCGGCTCGCCGGAATTGATCGCGGCGGCAAAAGCCGAAGGCAAATTGGTCTACTACACCGCCAATTTTGCCGAAGTCGAACAGCAGGTGATCAAGGCTTTCAACAAGCGCTTCCCCGAGATCAAGGTCGAAATGGTGCGCGCGCCGGGCGGCCAGCTCATCACCCGCGTCAAGACGGAAGCCGCCGCCGGCAAGCTGATCGCCGACGTGGTCGATCACTCCGACCGCGCGCTGATGCAGCCGCTGGCCGACATGTTCCAGGACTATGCGCCGCCCAACGCGGCCGACTACAATCCTGATGCGCAGGTCGCGCCGCAACTCTGGCCGCGCGCGACGCTGGTGTGGTCGATCGCCTACAATACCGAGGTGGTGAAGGATCCGCCGAAATCCTGGATGGATCTGACCAGGCCGCAATATGACAAGCTGACCGGCCAGGTGTTCGCGCAGTCCGGCGGCACCACCTGGACCCGCATCATGTTCGAGCGCCAGGTGCTGGGGGAGGATTACTGGGCGAAGCAGGCGTCCACCCATCCGATCCTCTATCCCTCGGGCGCGCCGATGTCGGACGCGATGGTGCGCGGCGAAGTCGGCGTCGGACCGCTGCTCTACAACGCGATCTACCCGAAGCAGAAGGACGGCGCGCCGATCAGGATTTTCTTCCCGCCCGAGGGCGTGCCGGTCAACCCTTACGCAACCGGAATTCCGAAGACCGCCGCGCATCCCAATGCCGCGAAACTTTTCCTGAACTGGTGCCTGTCGAAGGAGGGGCAGACGTTCATGATCAAGGAACTTGGCAACCTGACCTCCTTGAAGGTGCCGCCGGCCTATCCGGAAGGGTTCGATCCCAACATCGTCAAGGTCTGGTATCCCAAATTCGACGATTATGTGAAGCTGCATTCCGCCTGGGTCGCGGATTGGGACAAGACCTTCGGGTACCGGCAGTGAGCGATCGACGCATGAAGCAGGTCCATTCATGACGACGACGCTCGAGGTTACCGACCTGCGCAAGCAGTTTGCGATCGGTCGGCCAGCCATCGATGGCATCAGCTTTGCCGTGCCGGCCGGCGAGATCGTGGTGCTGCTCGGACCTTCCGGTTGCGGCAAGACCACGACCTTGCGCTGCGTGGCCGGGCTGGAACATCCGAGCGGCGGCGAAATCAGCATCGCGGGCCGCGTGGTGTCGTCGCCCGAGCGCGGCGTTCTGGTGCCGCCGCGACAGCGCGATCTCGGCATGGTGTTTCAGTCCTATGCGGTGTGGCCGCACATGACCGTGCGGCAGAACGTGATCTACCCGCTCAAGCATCGGAAGATCGCCCGCGCCGACGCCAATCGCATGGTGAACGACGCGCTGGAACTGGTCGGCCTGTCGGAATATGCCGACCGGCCGGTGGTGGCGCTGTCCGGCGGCCAGATGCAGCGCGTTGCGCTGGCGCGCAGCATCGTCTACCGGCCGCAACTGCTGCTGCTCGACGAACCGCTGTCGAACCTCGACGCCAAATTGCGGCTGCGGCTGCGCGACGATCTGCGCGTCATCCTCAAGCAGACCGGCATGACCGCGCTCTATGTGACCCACGATCAGGCCGAGGCGGTGGTGCTCGGCGACCGCATCGGCGTGATGCGTGACGGCAGGTTGTTGCAGATGGATACGCCGGACCAGATCTATAACCGGCCGGCCGATCTGTTCGTCGCCAATTTCACCGGCGCCACCAATGAGCTTGCCGCTACGCTGGTCGCGCGCAACGGCCAGTTCGGCGTGGTCGATTTCGGCGACGGGCGGCGCGGCGAGGTGGCATTGCTGCATTCGCTTCGGCCGGACGAAAAGGTGCGCATCGCGGTGCGGCCGGAAAATATCACGATCGGCAGGCACGACGGCGCCAATATTTTTTCGGCCAAGGTTCTCGACCGCCGCTATCAGGGCACCCAGACGGCCTATGGCATCGAGCTGTTCGGCCGCCGGCTCGAGGTGGTTGAACTGGGCACGGCCGCCCGGCACCAGGTCGGAGCCGAGACGCCGATTTCGCTGCCGCGGGAAAGCTGCTGGGCCTACCGCGATACCGGACCGTCATCGTATGAATAGAAGCCGGAAACGGCCGCGGGGGATTTTTCATGCGCATTGTCGTCTTGCCGGGTGATGGCATCGGGCCCGAGATCACGGCCGCGGCGCTCGACATCCTGCGGATCGTCTCCGAGCGGTTTCAGTTGGATATACAGATCGACCAGCATGCGGTTGGCCATGAGAGCCTGCGGCAGTTCGGCACGACGGTGAAGCCGGGCCTGCTGGAAACCGTTGGATCGGCGGATGGGCTGATCCTTGGGCCGACCGCGACCGCCGACTTCAAGGATGAGAACAGCGGCGGCATCAACCCGTCGAAATATTTCCGCAAGAACCTCGATCTGTTCGCGAACCTGCGGCCGGCGCGGACCTATCCGGGCTTGCGCAACCGGTTCGGCGCGTTCGATCTCGTCGTGGTGCGCGAGAATACCGAAGGCTTTTATGCCGACCGCAACATGGCGCAGGGCAACAGCGAGCTCCTGGTCACGCCCGACGTCGTGGTCTCGCTTCGCCGCATCACCCGGCTGTGCTGCGAGCGCATCGCGCAGACCGCCTGCGGGCTGGCGATGCGCCGGCGCAAGCGCCTCACCATCGTGCACAAGGCCAATG
>NZ_JBAVNZ010000354.1:0-7866 GCF_049691595.1 Bradyrhizobium sp. | reverse complement strand
GACGAACATCACGCCATGGCCGACAAAACAGTCTTCGCCGATCGTCACCAGTTCGCAGACAAAGGCGTGCGACTGCACGCGGCTGCGGGCGCCGATCACCACGCCCTTCTGGATCTCGGTGAACGGTCCGACAAAGCAATCGTCGCCGATCCGGCAGCCGTAGAGGTTGCAGGGCTCGACGATCCTGACCCGCGCGCCGAATTCGACGTCGCGCATGCCGGCCTGATGCGCTTCCGGCCGGTTCACGAGGCGACACCGAGCCGGCTCAGCCGCGGCGTGAACCGGAGCGCAACTTCCGCCCCGGTCTCGATCGATTCATAGAGCGCGGAGATCAGTTCCAGGCTCTTGCGTCCCTCGAGGCCGTCGACCAGCGCCGCGCGCTGATTGGTGAGGCAGTCGATCACGTGCTGATAATAGGCCTGGTGGCCAAAGCCGTAGACGTTCGGCGGATTGACGGAAAATTTCTCCACCACGTCCTTGTCCGAGGCAAGCTCATCGACAAACCGCCAGTGCCTGATCTGGTTGACGGCGAAGCCGGCGATCTCGACGGTTCCCTTCTCGCCCAGAATCGAGAGCGAGCCTTCGAGATCGGTCGGACGCGCGGCGGTGGTCGCCTCGATGACCCCCAGCGCGCCATTGCGGAACTTGAGCGTCGCGACCGCCGTATCCTCGGTCTCGATCCTGGCCAGCGCCGTGATCGCGCGGGCATGGACGCTGACGACATCGCCGAAAAACCATTCCAGCATATCGATGTGATGGCTGGCCTGATTGGTGAGCACGCCGCCGTCATAGGCCCAGGTGCCGCGCCAGGCGTCCTGATCGTAATAGGCCTGGTCACGGCACCAGCGCACCCGCACCGTGCCGAGAATGAGACGGCCGAACCGGCCGGCGACAAGCGCTTCGCGCGCCTTGACCACCGGAACGTTGAAGCGGTTCTGCTTGACGATGAACATTTTCACGCCCGCTTCGTCGCAGGCGCGGATCATATCATCGGCATCCTGCAGCCGCAGCGCCATCGGTTTCTCGACCACGACGTGCTTTCCCGCCTTGGCGCAGGCAATGACATGCGCGGGATGCATCCCGCTCGGCGTCAGGACCGCCACCGCGTCGATATCCTTGCGGGCGAGAAAGTCGTCCATATCGTAGAGGGCGGGAACGCCGAATCGGGACGCGATCGCATCGGCGCGCGCGCGAAGGGGATCGCAGACGGCGACAAGCCTGGCGCCCTGGATATGATTGCCGCCCAGCAGGTCGGCATGACGCCTGGCGATGCGGCCGCATCCGAGCAGGCCAAATCTGATCATGGGAGCCTCTTTGTCAACCGTCATCAACCTGCGCGCAGAGCTTTCGAGGCGGCCAGTGGCGGGACCCGGAGCGGCGGCGTCCCCAAATGTCCTATATTAACAAAAGCCACCGCAAAGCAAGGCGTGTTGGCGGCCCGGCCCGGCCCGGGCGCCGGTCGTCGCAGGGAATCCAGCCGCTCGAACGGTCGAGGCAACAGACTTCTGGCACTATGCGTGATACGTGAACGACGGCATTCGTGGTCGAAACGGTTGCCGCTGCGTCATGTTGTGATTCCGGCGCAAGTTTACGGCCGATGTCATCTCGCATATTCAGGATGCAAAGCGGTATCGTAATCCGACAGCGCGTTCAGGAGGCTTGCACCGCTTTCTTGCTAACGCCGCCGGCCGCCTGGCGGAGAGTGCCGATCGTCAAGCCCAACACGAAGTAGAAGTCGTAGGAATACGCAAGCGCGCCTGAAACCATGAGCAAGGCAAGGTGGAAGATATAGAGCTGGAAGACGAAGAACTCGTCTTGGTTGAGGCTCGCCCATATCGCCCAAGCTCGTTTGATCGGGATCATTATCAGTACGATGAAAAGCGCCATTCCACCGATCCCGATCTCGTACAAGGCTTCCAGAATAACATTATGCGGATAGCCGGTGATCGGTCTTGCGATCAGCCAATCGGGCGTTGGTCGGCCGAGTTCGACCGGGAACATGCCGAGTCCTCGGCCCAGGATTATAGAATACGGTTCGTCTTTCAGCTTCGCAAAGAGGTATTCCAGGATAGGACCTCGCAGTCGCGGGTTAGGGTGCTGGATTTCATCAATCGTCCGATCGATGACGGGAATACCGATGTAAAAATTGACTTTCGCCAAGACGAGAAGTGCGCCGCTGGCAAGCAATGCGGTTGCAACGATCAAGACTAGCGTTTTGACGGGCCGCGATCGACCGACAGCAATGGATATGGATACGGCTAATGCGAGAAGCGCGCCTCTTCCGCCGACCCAAAGGACCATTACGAAAGTCGCCGCGACCAACATCCAGCCTAGCACCCAGCGGCGCCGCACATTTCCAATCAGCATGGTGGCCGCCAGCGCCCCCAACGCCAGGAAGCGGCCAACATTCTGATACTGTGTCACGTAGAGATCGACACGATCGGCTTCTGGATCCGAACTCAGGCCGAAGATATCGCCAAACAAATCCGGGAAATCAAACTGATCGACCAAGGACTTCGGTGGAAAGAGGAAGCCGAAGTGCTGGACATAGCGCGCCAGATAAATGAGATAGATAATTGCGATCATCACAAAAATGACCGCGATGCTGCGCGGAGAACCGGATGCAGCAACTCCAACCAACATGAAGAATCCTGAAAACAGAACAAGGCCGGCCAAATAGGTCGGGGGCACGCTGTGCCGCGCGAAAAGCAGGTAGCTGAGCGCAGTGCATGCCCAAATGCACAGCGTTACGATTGCCGTGCTGCGCGCCTTCTGGAACAGTTCGGGCCGCAACTTCCAGACCGGTAAGATCAGCAGCGACGAAACGAATGCTGCGACAACGAATATGATCGTTGAATGAAAATGATAGAACGGCGTGAATTGCTTGCAAAATGCCGTTGTGGTCGCGGCAATGGCGGCTGCCGGGAACAGCCATGCCGATAGGGGTGCGGGCTCGCGCGAAGGCGCTTGATCAGTCGTCAACGCGCGCGCTCTGCGCCGGGGAATTTGCATGGCAGCTCGTCGCGTTGGTGCCTACCTTGCCGCAAGCGACGAACGAGGAGATGGCGGCGACGGCCCCGGGATCGAGCGGGTCGCTCGACGGAAGGCGCTTACGCTGGCATGAGTCGGGACAGTCGGCCGCGTAGGTCCGAAGAAAACCGCTCATGTTGGGTTCGTAGAAAATGCTCGCGCCCGGAGCTGCTTCCGCCAGTCGCTTGAATTTGGTCCGGCTTGTCTCGAAATCCCGACCGGCGCCGACCAGGAGGACTGGCATATCTAGCCGCGCGACAACGTCGATCTGGTCAAACGGCGGGCGCATCGAGCGGATACGCTTAACGATGGTGGCGACCACCCTGTGCAGGGTCGGGAATGAGTACGTCGCAGTTTCTCCCCTTAACCGGCTTGCTACAGCCCGTTCGATCTCCGCGACGGCGGGCTCAGCAAGGCCTCCGCGGCGCAAGTCGTCGGCCATATCGCTCGCGCTGCCCTCGAAAACCGGAAGCATCACAATTCCGTCGACGCCGGCGGTCGCCGCCATTGCAGCAACGATGTTGCCATCGTTGTAACCGATCAGCGTCACGCTGGAGGGTTGCTTGTTCTCGATCACCCAGCGAACGAGACATCGAATGTCGTTCGCTTCTTCGATCATTGTGCTCTCGTCCCAAGGCTTGCCGCTACCGATCCCACTGGCGCCTATCCCCCGCTTGTCGAAGATAAGCGCACTCATTTCGGCCTTCAGCAAATCGGTCGCCAGAAAAAGCGCCGTGGAGTGGATTAGGCCAGCCTGGTCTCCGTTCCGGGTGATAGGCCCTTGACCCGGGACAAATATCGCCGCTGGCGCCTCGGGTCTTGCCGACATCCACGTTGCGGCCAGCCCATCGCACGCCATCACACCTTCGCTCGACGCGAAGGCTGCGCCGCCAACGAGCTGAGCTGCCACGCAGCAAAAGGCATAGCCCAGCACCAAAGCTGCGCGGCTAACGGTGGAGATCGCGGGCCAGAGGGACTTCGATGGATTAATCATTCTCGGTGGCGGGCGAGGAAAATTCGGAAAAGCGGAACGGTTTAACTTTCACGTCGCGCGGCAACGCTTTTGCAAATCAGCCTGACGATTCTCATCCCATTCAACAGCTTTTAGAACACGCGTCAACCTTGGCTGCAAGCATTGCACATAACCTTTGGTGTTGAAAACGGCCACCACGCTGCTGGTTGTCGGGATAATGCTGTTTTTCCTGTTCGGGAGCGGCGGCATGGCGATCCTCTTTCTGCTCTGGTACGTGACGCCGCGCACGATGTTCCAACAGGGGCAAGCGACCAAATCGCTCCCGCGCGTTGATCGAGATCGGACAGGATCATCGACACCCCGAACGATTTGGGATGGCTGGTCGAGCTTGTAATGGGTTCGGCAAGCGCAACGCCTGAGTTGCCACCACCTCCGTCAAGATTGCTCTTGCCTGGCCCATCTAGTAAGTGGTTGGCAGCCTTCCGCGGCCGGTTGGAAGCGCAGCAGCGGGAACCGTTTTGCAATGAAGGATCGTCGAATTCTCGTGACCGGAGGAGCCGGATACGTCGGACGTGAACTCGTCCGCCAGCTCGTCACGGCGGGAAGCGACGAAATTCATGTTCTCGACAATCTTGCGTGCGGCGAGAGGCGCCTCGATTGCATGGATCAGCGCAAGTTCGTGCTGCACCGATGCGACATCCGCGACGACGAGGCGGTATCCGCAACCATGCGACAGGCCGCTCCTCACGTCATCTACCACCTCGCCGCGGTTCACTTTATTCCAACCTGCGAGGCGCACCCGGGAAGCTCGAACAGCATCAATGTATCAGGTACGATAAATCTGCTGAATGCGGCACCGCCGGGCACGCAGTTTGTCTTTGCATCCACCGCCGCGGTGTACCGCCCGTTTGCCAGCGAGCATGTCGAGCTTGACGAAATGCTGGGCCCGGTTGATATCTACGGCTATACCAAGCTCCACGGCGAACATTTCGTCCGGTACTTTCACCACCAGAACAGGGTGCGTGGCGTCATCGTCCGGTTGTTCAATGTCGTCGGGCCCGGGGAAACCAATCCCCATCTGGTGCCGGCCATTATCGGGCAGCTCGCGCAGGGCAAGACCAGTATTTCGCTCGGCAATCTCTTTCCCCACCGCGACTACATCGACGTCGAGGATGTCGCGCGCGGATTCAGGGCCTTGTCGGACAATGCCCGGTTTGACGATGGACCCATGATCTCGAACCTGGGAACCGGCGTTACGCACGCGGTAGGCGATGTCGCCCGATTGATCGGCGAGGCAGCCGGCGTCAAGCTGGACATTCTGCAGGATCCCGCGCGTATTCGCCCGGTGGACCGGCCTATGCTGCGGGCATCGACCCGGAGACTGAAGCAAATAACAAACTGGTGTCCCGCCATCCCGCTTGATCACAGCATGCGCCGCGCCTGGAACAGCCGTGTCGAGGACGGCTTTGCATGAGACCGCCTCGTGTCGCGGCGGTCGCGATCACACCGCCAACTTTCAAGGCGAGCGGCGGGGTCTCGGCGGCAATCCAGTTGACGAAGGAGATCGCCAGGCTTTGCGATGCCACGCTGTTCGTCATGGCAGAACATGACGGCGACGAAATCGAGGATGGACTTCGCATTGTTCGCCGCAAGGCCAGCAACATTCTTCTGCCGATCCAGAAATTTCTTCCCCGGCAGGCAACGACGTTAGCCTGGCGTCCGGATCTTCTGGAACCGCTGCAAGATGGGAAATTCGATGTCGTCCACCTGCACAATCCTCACCCTCCGGGCGCGATGCGCGAGGTGGCTCGCATCTGTGCGAGGTTGAAGATACCATACGTCGTTTCGACGCACGGTTTCATCGAGTTCAATGATTTTTCCCGTGGCTTCGAATCGCCAGCCTGGCAGAAGCCGCTGCTCCGTTTGCTGGTCCGGCGGCCGGTTGTGGAGGTCGCAAGAGGAGCGGCACGCGTATTGATGCTCTCGCCATGCGAAACCCCGGTTCTATCGGGGATGGGGATACCCGCCGAGCGGCTGCGCGTCGTCACCAACGGGGTTGATCGCTACTTTTCCGAAGTGCTTCCGGAGGCCGAGCGACAACGTCTGGTGCAACGCTTTGCACTGCCGACCGGCAGGCCCTTGATGCTCTTTGTTGGCAATCACACGCCGAACAAGGGAATCGACACGTTTCTGGAAGCCTTGCAGCTGATGCGTGAAGCCGCAGTGGCCGTTATCGCCGGCCAGATCCGCTCGAGGGACGAGCACGCGAAGCTGTTGGCAAGCCGCGGCCTGGCCCCGGACGATGCGCGCCTGCGATTTACCGATTTCATCACCAGGGAAGAATTGCGGGCCTTGTACCAGAGCGTCGATCTTTTCGTGTTTCCGTCGCGGGCGGACACGCTGCCGCTCGTCATTCTGGAGGCAATGATCAGCGGCCTGCCGGTGGTTTCGACCAGGGTCGGCGGCATTCCCTTTGAAGTCACACCTGCGACCGGGCTTCTTGTCGAACCGGGCGATGCGGATGCGCTCGCCAGGGCGCTTGACACGGTCTGCGCGGATCCTGCGATGCGGGCGCGTTTGGGAGCCGCCGGACGGTCGCGGGCGATCGAAACGTTCAACTGGAAAAAATCCGCTGAACTCGCCGTCTCGATTTATGGCGAGATCATTCAGCACGGCAGCGGCAATCCGGGCGCGTGCGGCGGCGGCCGGCCTGGCGCGATAAGCGGCTAGGCTGCGGCCTTGCGACCGACGAACGAATAGAGCCGTCCGGGCCGGTTGTCGAAGCGTTCGGCGCCGGCGAGCAGCGCCGAGAATATCAGGTCCGATTTCAGGAGGAACCGCCAAACCGGCAGAGGAAACCTGCGCGACAATGACTGGACGGTGGCGTTGCGCAGACTATCGAAGGTGTATGGGTACAGGTTGATCGGGCTGCGCAGCGGCATGAGGATATCCAGTGAAAACCCGGCGCCTTTCAGCGCGCCCACGTAGTCGGCAAGCAGAAAGGCATGTTCGCCGCCGTAGACATGGTGCAGCGGGTGGCGATCCAGGAACTTGCCCAGATCGGCTTCCTTGCTGATGACATGTTCGCGCGCTGCGACAAATATTCCTCCGGATTTCAGAACGCGGTGAATTTCGCGGCAGGCGCCTTTGAGGTCGCTTGTATGGTGCAGGACCGCGCGCGCGACAACGACGTCAAAGGCTGCATCCGCAAACGGCAATCGCTCGGAAAAATCCTCCACGACATTGATTGGAAGCGACGCTTCATGCGCCAGCGAACGGATGGCGGCGGCGCCAACGATCACGCTCGGGTCTGGCTCGAGGGCGGTCACCGCGAAACCATCCTTTGCCAGCGCAAAACTTGTAATCCCGCGCCCGGCGCCGATGTCGAGCGCAGCTCCGGACCGCCCCCGCAAGAGCGCCGAGATGGCCTGCCATTCCGCCGACGCGTGGTAGCGCGCCGCGGCGGCGGCAAGCGGATCATCATAAAATGCATCCATGACCGTCTGTCGCCGGTCCGGCTGGTTGCGCAGCCAGACCACGGCATCTTCCCACGTCGGCAATTTCGGATCAGCGCTCATCGGCGGTTAGATCCCTGAGCACGACCGCGGGATTCCCGGCCACGATTACATGAGGCGGCACATCCCTGGTGACCACGGCACCGGCAGCAACAACCGCCCCTTCGCCGACGACGACCCCGCGCAGGACAAAGGCTCCGGCGCCGATCCAGGCGTCGTCACAAATTCTGACCGGCTTCTCGCCTAGAGAAATCCGGCGCGGATGCCCGCTTCGATAGATTTGCCGGGTCTGTTGGTGGCGATCCGCGGCGCGGATCGGATGCGTCAGACTGTCGAAGATGTTGGCCG
>NZ_JBAVNZ010000353.1:0-2480 GCF_049691595.1 Bradyrhizobium sp. | reverse complement strand
GCCGAGAATTCACGCGCGGCCGGAAAACGCGGGAGCCTTGGCGTGGGTCGCATGTGGAGCTCGCGCACTCAGCCTGCGGCTGAAGCCCTGCTGTCGCTGTCAGGGGAATCGCATTTGGAATTTTGGTCGTTTTGTCGGGATTTGCGCATTTGAGCGAGATGGATTCTACCGGGTTGCGGACGATTCGCAGCTCGGGAGATGGTTTTGGAACGCTTTATCGAATGCTGGGAGGGTTTGGACGACCCGCGCACGGGCAATGCCGGGCTGCACGATTTACATGAGATTCTGGCGATAGCGATGTGCGCGGTGCTGTGTGGCGCGCAAGGCTCGGTGGACATGGGCCTGTTTGCGAAATCGAAGGAGCCGTTCCTGCGCGGTTTTCTCGAACTTGAGAATGGCGTGCCGAGCCACGACACGTTCAGCCGGCTTTTCCGCATGCTCGATCCGGAGCAGTTCCGGGCGGCATTTCAGCGGTTCATGGCCGGCTTCTCCGGGCAATGCGAAGGAGTTGTGGCGATCGACGGCAAGGTTCTGCGCCGCTCGTTCGACCGCGCCAGCGGCAAGTCGCCGTTGCACATGGTCTCCGCCTGGGGCTGCGACCAACGTCTCGTGCTGGCGCAGATCGCCACCGACGCGAAGTCGAACGAAATCACCGCCGTACCGAAGCTATTGGAAATGCTGCGGCTGAAAGGGACGATCGTGACAACCGACGCGCTCAATTGCCAGCGTGCCATCGCCGGCCAGATCGTCGATCAGGGTGGCGACTATGTTCTGGCCCTGAAGGAAAACCAGGCAACGCTTCATGACGACGTTGTGCTGCATCTCAACGACCCCGCCAGCGAGAAAATCACCGCCGAGCCGGTCGTCGATGCCGATCATGGCCGCATCGAAACCCGCACCGCTACGATCTCCACCGACATTGCATGGCTGATCGAAGACCATCGATGGCCGGGCCTGGCCGCCGTCGGCAAGGTCGAGCGCATCCGTGAAATCGCGGGCAAGACGACATCCGAGACCGCCTATTACCTGCTCAGCGCCGCTTTGACGCCCGAACGCTTCAACGAGGTTGTTCGCTCGCATTGGGGCGTCGAAAACCGGCTGCATTGGCGGCTCGACGTCGTCATGAACGAGGATCAGGACAGAAGTCGTCTCGGAAACGGACCCCACAATCTGGCTGTTCTCCGCCACATGGCCCTGAACGTCATGCAAAAAGACACCGAAAAAGGATCGCTCCGGGGCAAGATCAAGCGAGCCGGATGGGATGATGCCTACCTCGCCCGCCTCATGACCCTCTTTTGAAATGCGATTGCCCTGGGGTGAGACTGCGGTTGCTCGCCGCCTGACCGCACGGATGATAGCAAATGATCCTGGTGAGGAACTCAAACAACAACGAGAACGGCAAATGTCCGAGGCATCGTCCCATTCCGCCGGCTGGCAGCCGGCGAGCCATTACCCCGATCCCGCCATTCACGCGCTCGATCCGCGCTTTGAAAAATACTGGCTGAAGCTCTCGGCGGTGGAGCAGCTCGCCACCGGCCTGCGCTGGGCCGAAGGTCCGGTGTGGTTCGGCGACGGGCGCTATCTGCTGTGCAGCGACATTCCGAACCAGCGCATCATCAAATGGGAGGAAGAGACCGGCGCGGTCAGCATCTACCGCAAGCCGTCGAACTTCGCCAACGGCAACACCCGCGACCGCCAGGGGCGGCTGGTCACCTGCGAACATGGCGGCCGCCGCGTTACCCGCACGGAGCACGACGGATCGATCACGGTGCTGATCGACAGCTTCGGCGGCAAGCGGCTGAACTCACCGAACGACGTGGTGGTGAAATCCGACGGTTCGATCTGGTTCACCGATCCGGTGTTCGGCCTGCTCGGCAATTACGAGGGCTACAAGGCCGAATCCGAGATCGACGCCCATGTGTACCGGATCGACGGCGCGACCGGCAAAGCCTCCATCGTCGCCACGGGCGTGCTTGGGCCCAACGGGCTGTGCTTCTCGCCGGACGAGAAAATCCTCTATGTCGTGGAATCCCGCGGCGTGCCGAACCGCAAGATTTTGGCTTACGACGTGGCACCCGGCGGCGACAGGATTTCCAGCAAGCGCGTCTTCATCGATGCCGGTCCGGGCACGCCCGACGGCATGCGCTGCGACATCGACGGCAATCTGTGGTGCGGCTGGGGCATGGGCGATCCCGAACTCGACGGCGTCGTGGTCTACGCGCCCGACGGCAAATTGATCGGCCGCATCGCGCTGCCGGAGCGCTGCGCCAATCTGTGTTTCGGCGGATTGAAGCGCAACCGGCTGTTCATGGCCGCGAGCCAGTCGATCTATGCGCTCTATGTCAACACCCAGGGCGCGTTGGGGGGATAGCTGCCATCCGCATACACTGCTGTCGTCCCTGCGAAAGCAGGGACCCATACGCCGTGTATTCTCTTTGGGCACATGGGTCGACGCTTCCCATCGCAACAGGGGCCTGTGG
>NZ_JBAVNZ010000352.1:0-3897 GCF_049691595.1 Bradyrhizobium sp. | reverse complement strand
GCGCGGAACGGTGTCGGCGCGGGAGGCGCTGCGGGGGGCGCGACATGCGCGGGCGCAGCCTCGCCATTGGAGGCGGGCTGACCGTCGGCGCCGACGGGACCGGCGATCAGCGCCGGGTTCATGTTGTTCTTGGCGTCGGGGCCGGCATAGGTCGCCTCGAGATCGATGATGTCACGAAGGAAGATCTTGCCTTCGTTCAATTCGTCGCGCCAGATGATGATGGCCTGGAAGGTCAGCGGGCTTTCGCACAGCCCCGCGATCATCGCCTCGCGGCCGGCCTCGATGCGCTTGGCAATGGCGATTTCGCCCTCGCGCGAGAGCAATTCCACGGTGCCCATCTCGCGCAGATACATGCGGACCGGATCATCGGTGCGCTCGCCCGGCTCCGACTTCTTGACTTCGGTGACGGCCTTCTGCGTGACCTCGACCAGTTCGTTGTCGGTGTCGTCGTCGGCCTCCTCCTTCTCGTCCTCGCTGTCGGCCTCCTCGGCCTCGGACACGTTGATGCCCATGTCGGAGAGCATCGACATGATGTCCTCGATCTGCTCCGGCGAGGTGGTGTCGGACGGCAGGACTTCGTTGAGCTGATCGAAGGTCACGAAGCCGCGCTTCTTGGCCTGCTTGATCATCTTCTTGACGGCGGCATCCGACAGGTCGAGCAACGGCGAGGGCGCGTCCGGGGAATCCTTCTCGGGGGCGTCCGCTGCCTTGTCGTCCTTTTCCTTGTCCTTGACCTGCAGCGCCTTTGCCTTGGTGGCCATTCATCAGCTCCCGAAACGCGGTCATGCGAGGCAAGCGTCAGCCGCACCCCGCATCAATTGGTGAAGTCAGTTTCTACGCGGAAAGGGCGGCGCAGATTTCGCCACCCCCTCAAATCCCGTCTCGCCGGTGTCCGTCTCTCAAGCCCCTGGAGACAATTAAGTAAGCTTCGCTTAGCCCTGTTTTTGCAGCCAAACCATAGATTTGGCGAGTCTTTTCGTGGCTCCGGCCGCCGCCGTCCGCAGCATTTTTTAATCAAACGCTGCGCTGGAACCGGCCCGACAGCTCGCCAAAGCCCTCGATCAGGGCCTCGGTGCCGTCGGCTTCCGCCATCCGGGCCTTGATATCCCGCAACCACGCCAGATTGGCCTCGCTGGCCTCCTCGCCCAAGGCCTGCTCGGCGTCCTTCAATTCCCTAAGTAAGGAGTGCCATTGGCGATGCAAGGAGACGAGCTGGTGCCAGGTGGCAAGAACATCCTCGCGTGCCGCGCCGGCTTGCGCCCCCCACACTGCCGAGGTCGTGATTGCCCGTTCAACCCTTTGAAGTATATTCGAAAATCCGCCCGCAGCGAGATCGGCCCGCATTTTTTCCGCCTGCTCCGACGGCTCAGGGCTTTGATGATGATCGCGCGCGAAGGCCGCGATGATGCCAGCGCGCAGCTTGTTGGCCTCCGGATGGGCCATTTCCAGCGCCGCCACTTCCTCCAGATGGTCGTGCAGCAGCCAGGGATGGTTGATCAGGGACTGCAGGATCAAGGCTTCCCGGCGCGACAACGCGCTGCGCTGGCCGCGCATGATCGGGCTGGTGGCGAGCTGGGGGCTCGAGGCCTGATAGGGCCCGCGGTTGATGGTCTGGCTGCCGGCGGAAGCCTGCCCGCGACCGCCGCCGGCGCCGAATCGGCCCGCCGCGCCCGGGGTGAACGGGCCGCGGGAGGCAAATCGCCGGCCTGATTCGCTGCCGTCGGACCCCCGATAATTCCCGCGGTTGTAGCCGCCACGCCCGCCTTCCGGGGCAAAAGTGCGTTGCAGGCGCCCAGCCAGATCCTGGCGATAATAGCGCCGCACCACCTCGTCGCGGATGCCGTTGGTCAATTCGCCGATCCGCGCCTCCAGCGCCGCGCGACGCTCAGGGGTGGCGAACGTGCCGCCTTCGATCTCGCGCGACCAGATCACATCGGCAAGCCCGCGCGCCGCCGCGATCACCTCCTCGATCGCGCCGCGTCCACCGGAGCGCGCGAGGTCGTCAGGGTCCTGGCCTTCCGGCAGCCGCGCAAAACGCAAACTCTTGCCGGGCTTGAGATGCGGCAGCGCCAGGTCGGCGGCGCGCCAGGCCGCTTTCTGCCCGGCCTTGTCGCCGTCGAAGCACAGGATCGGCTCGTCCGCCATCTTCCACAACAGCGCGAGCTGGTTTTCGGTCAGCGCGGTGCCGAGCGGCGCAACGCTTCCGGCAAAACCCGTCGTCACCATGGCGATGACGTCGACATAGCCCTCCACCACGATCAGGGTGCTGCCGTTGTGGGTCGCCTGCCGCGCCGGCGCGAAATTGTAGAGATTGTCGCCCTTGTGAAACAGCGGCGTTTCCGGCGAGTTCAGGTATTTTGCCGGCGTATCCTTCTCCAGCGCGCGGCCGCCGAACGCGATCACCCGTCCGCGCAAATCCGATATCGGAAACATCACGCGGTCGCGGAAGCGATCGTAGGGCACCGGGATATCGTCGCCTGTGACCAACAGCCCCGCCTCCACCATGTCCTCGACCGGGATGCCCTGCGCGCCCAGATGCTCCTTCAGCGCAAAACGTTCGAGCGGCGCATAGCCGAGACGAAATTGCACTTGCGTTGCCGGCGAGATCGCGCGGTCGGCAAGATAGCCACGCGCCCTGGCGCCAACGCGCGAGGCCAGCGTGTCGGCAAAGAATTTTGCCGAAAGCTCCATCACATCGTAGAGCGTCTTGCGGCGCTGCTCGTGACGCGCGGCATCGGGGGTCGCAGCCGGCAAGGCCATGCCCGCCATCGACGCCAGCCGCTCGACCGCTTCGGCGAAGCCACAGCCCTCGGTTTCCATCAGGAAGGTGATGATGTCGCCATGCTTGCCGGAAGAGAAGTCGTGGTAAAATCCCTTCTGGTCGTTGACCGTGAACGAGGGCGATTTCTCCTGCTGGAACGGCGACAGCCCCTTCCACTCGCGCCCCGCCCGCTTCAGCTTGACGCGCCGCCCCACCACTTCCGAGACCGGAAGCCGGGCGCGCAACTCGTCGAGGAATTGGGGCGTAAAGCGCATGGGTGATTGTCGCTGAGTCCCGGGGCGGTTGCCAACCGGCCATAGATACCGGGCTGGCCGCGTAAAATACGAGAATTGTTGGCCTTCTCCCGGCTATTCACATAGGAGGGATGCCTGCCCACTGGAACGTTTCAGACTTGACATTCAAATACGATTGTATATACAAGAAGGAAGTGAGAGGATGGCCGATGACGGGCCTGACTTTGAGTTCCTATCACCTGCGTCATTCGAATGGGATAACCAAAAGCGTGAGTTAAATCTCGCCAAGCACGGCATCGATTTCGACAGTGCGATTGAGGTTTTCTATGGACCGATCATTGTTCGCCGATCGGATCGCAACAACGAGGAGCGCTGGACCGCCTTAGGCTATTCGGACAATCGATTGATCATCGTGGTGTTTACACGACGGGCCGACGTCATCCGGATCATCTCGGCGCGGCGCGCTAGGAAAAATGAAGAAAGAGAATATCGTAACGCGAAAGTGGGGCGATCGCCGGAAGGGCAAGACTGACTGGACTCGCGTCGATGCGCTCACGGACGAGGACATTGCCAAGGCGGTCGCGAATGATCCTGATGCTGCGCCCATAGATATCGATTGGTCGGACGCAGTTCTGGTCATACCCACCAGGAAGAAGGCGATCTCCATTCGCGTCGATGAAGACGTGCTCGACTTCTTCAAGAAGGAAGGCGACGGCTATCAGCGCCGGATCAATGCCGTGCTCCGCTCCTACATGCAGCAAAAGGCCAAGCCGAAAAAGCGGGCTTGAACCTTACCCGGTTCCACGCTTCCATGGCGCCATGTTCACGACCTTCAGAGGCGGGCAAAGCGGCGGCTGGCGGGTGAGCCTGCTGGCGCCGGTC
>NZ_JBAVNZ010000351.1:0-2277 GCF_049691595.1 Bradyrhizobium sp. | reverse complement strand
TGAGAATGTCGCGCCACAGCCTCACGCCCTTCTCCGGCGGCGCCTCGTAATTGCCGTCCTTCCAGGCCGGATCATTCATGATCGCCTTGCGCGAGGCTTCCAGCACCGCGACCGTCCAGGCCGGCGTCTTCGCCAGCGGCACCATGGCCACCAGCGCATCCATGGTGTCGGGATGGCTGACACCCCATTGCAGCACCTGCATGCCGCCCATCGACGGGCCGACCACCGCGACGACATGGTCGATGCCGAATTTTTCCCTGAGCAGGCGATATTGCGATTCCACCATGTCGCGGATGGTGAACTTTGGAAAATTCATCCGCGGCTGGGTTTTCGAATTGCTCGGCGAAGTGGAGAAGCCGTTGGCGATCGCATCGGTGCAAATGACAAAATACTTTTCGGGATCGAGCGCCTTGCCGGGGCCGATCATGAAGTCGAGCCGGTGGTGATTGCCGCCCACCGCCGTCACCATCAAAATGGCGTTGGATTTTTTCGCGTTCAGCGTGCCGTGGGTGACATAGGAGATCGCAAAATCCTTGATCGCCTCGCCGCTTTCCAGCTTGAGGTCGCCCTCATTGTAAAGCTGGTGCGGCGGCTGTTGCGGCGTGTGGGCCAGGGCCGGCAGCGACAGCAACAGGCCGGCGGCAACAAACCGCAGGCCTGCGGCGACAAACTGAATGACGCGCTTCATCGTTCTCTCCCCCATTGGTTTCTTGCGCTGGCGCGGCTTTCGGCGGCCGCTTTGCCCGCGCAGGATACGGACGGCGCGGCGGCACGGCAATCAGGCCATCGAAAGAAAAGCCCGGTCCTTCAAGCGCTTGAACTCGCACTTTGGAACGGGCGGATTCCACCCTGGTGCCTTACCAAAATGACATTTGCATTCTCACAAAAAAGTACTATCCAAGGCAGCAATGTTGAAGTGCAGCAACCTGGCACGGCGTCGGCAATGACGCCCATCGGGGTCATCTCCGTTTCGCAATCCAGTTCAGGAAACACGGCAAAATGACAGAGCATAGTCTCTGGCCTCTCTCGCGCGCAGTGCATCGCGCGATCAATGAACGCCAGCCCGAGGACCTCGAGGCCCTGCTCGACGAAGAGGTCGACTGGGCGATCTATGGCCCGATCGACCTGTATCCGTTCTTCGGCGCGCGCCGCGGCAAGGATGCCGTGCTCGACGTCGTAAGGCAGATCGGCGAGAATGTCCGGATCCACCGCTCCGATCGCGAGGCGATCATGCTGGGTGTCGATTCGGCGTCATCGATGCTGCGCTATTCGCTGACCGCGCTCGACTCCAACAAGCCGATCAGCCTGCGGATCGCGCATTTCGCGCAGTTTCGAGCCGGCCGGCTGACCAGTCTCCGCGTGCTGCTCGATACCTTCGATCTGGTGGAGCAGACGGTGGGCTACCCGATCCATCTGCCGAGGATCGCGGCGGTTTAGCAATCGTCGCGCACCCCGTCATAATCCTGCACCATCGCGAACGCATTCTGCGGGCTCGGGGAATGCAAAAGCTGTTCGAGAGCCTCACCATTTCGGGCGCGATCGGCGAGGCCGCGCAGGGCACCACCAGCAAGAGCATCAGCGCAGGATTCAAGCACAACTGGTAGTTCCTGCCGGGCCGATTCCGGCCGAATGATCTGGGCATTGCCGCATAGTGGCCGCGATGCGGTCAAAATCGGCGGCCCTGATGGCGCCGTTCAAACTTCGTCTGCGGGAGATTTCCGCGCTCGCTCAACGCGAAACAGGGGAATGGCTGATGAACGCCACCATTCGTTCCGAACAAATTGATTCAACAACCGAAGTCGACGGTGATCACGACTCGGTCTCCGAAGTCGAGGCCGGGATCCGCGATTTCGTGCGCAATGACGTCGCCTATCTGCGCCGGCCGGTCATCGGCGGCCCGGAAGCCGCGCCGCTCGAGCCGAGCGCCGAGGCCACCGTCAACAGCGTCAATTCGCTGATCCAGCGCGTCGCCGGCACCTCGCTCGCGGAAATCGAAAAGCTGATTTCCGAGCTTGAAAGCCTGCGCGATCTGCTGCATGCCGAGGGCCAGCGCGTCCAGCGCGAAATCTCCGGCTATGCCCAGCTCAGCCAGGCCGCGATGAAATCGACGCGCATGATCGCCGACAACGTCACGCAGTGGAAGCGCGCCGCGGACGGGCTGCGCAACAGCTGATTTCCTTCAGTTTTGGGGGTGCGACGACCGCCGCTTTCCTGACGGCAACGCGGCGGTTTCGTTTGACAGGGATGATTTGAATGTTTAGAAGCGCGGGCCGCGAC
>NZ_JBAVNZ010000350.1:0-10283 GCF_049691595.1 Bradyrhizobium sp. | reverse complement strand
AACGCCTCGTTCGAGGAGATCACATGCTCGATGCCGGGAATTTCCGGCCCGTGATTGGGCTGGCCGCCGGTCGCGATCAGCACGTATTTCGCCGTCACGGTTTCGCCGGTCAAGAGCCGCACGCGGTTGGCGTCTTCCAGCACCGCGCGGGTCTTTGCGATGCGCCCGCCCGACTTCTCGACATTCACCGTGTAGATGGATTCGAGCCGCGCGATCTCCTTGTCCTTGTTGGCGACCAGCGTCTTCCAGTCAAAACTGACTTCCGGGATCGTCCAGCCAAAGCCGGCGGCGTCCTCGATCTCCTGATGGACATGCGAGCCGATCACGAACAGCTTTTTCGGCACGCAGCCGCGGATCACGCAGGTGCCGCCCATCCGGTATTCCTCGGCGACCATGACTTTGGCGCCATGGCCCGCGGCGATGCGGGCGGCGCGAACCCCGCCCGAGCCGCCCCCGATGACGAACAGATCGACGTCGAACTCAGCCATGGCAACCCCGCCTGAAAATGGATCAGATCGGCTCTAGATCTCCTTGCCGCGCTTGCGCATCTCGGCGCGGAACTGGGCGTTGACGATTTCGGCAAAGGCCTGCGCCCACTGGTTCATGAAGGACATGCTGGTCTGGATGGCGCGGGGCTCGGTCGCGAGCAGTTTTTGGCCGAGCGGCGACTTGTAGAAGGTGACGAGGTCCTTCAGCTCCTGCTCGGAAAACTCGCTGGCGTAGACACGCGCCATGCCCTCGCCGATCTCCTTTTCGCGGCCGGCCAGGCTTTGCGCCACGATGGTTGCGACCTCGTTGAGGTCCTTCTGATAGTTGAGGTTGGCCTGCAGCAGCGCTTCCTTGGTCTGCAGCACGATGCCGGGAACGGCGTTGGCGTACATCGCGCCGGCGTTCTTCATCGTCAGAATTTCCCTGGCCGCCGCCATCGCCGCCGGGGTCCCTTCCTTGAGCGCCGGCGCTGGCGCCGCGGGCGGCTTTTGCTGAGCTCCGGCCGGCACGGCTGTCAGCGCCAGTCCGAGCGCAAGACCTGCCGCCGACAACATCCGTGAAAACTTCGTCATACCAATTCTCCCAAGATTGCGGCGGTCAACGCCGTTCTACAACGCGAATTCCCTGCGAGCCCGCGAGCACGGCCGTGCCGGCAAGGCCGATGAACAGGCCATGCTCGACAACGCCCGGGATCACGCTCAGCAAGCCCGCCAGACCCGGCGGATCGGGTATACGCCCAAGATGGGCGTCGACAATCCAGTGGCCGCCATCGGTGACAAAAACGTGGCCGTCCTTGCCCTTCCGCACCCCCATTTGCCCGGAAACGCCGCTTTGCGCAAATGCCCTCGCCATCGCCGCCCGGGTCGCCGCGAAGCCGAACGGAACGACCTCCACCGGCAGCGGGAAGCGGCCGAGCACATCGACGCATTTGCTGTCGTCGGCGATCACGATCATGCGATCCGACGCCGCCGCCACGATCTTCTCGCGCAGCAGCGCGCCGCCACCGCCCTTGATCAGATCGAGCGCGGGATTGATTTCGTCGGCGCCGTCGACGGTAAGATCGAGCCGGTCGACCTCGTCCAGCGTGGTCAGCGCAATCCCACACCGCTCGGCTTGCGCGCGGGTCGCTTCCGAGGTCGGCACGCCGATGATTTTCAATCCAGAGCGCACCTTCTCGCCGAGCAATTCGACAAAATGCTGCGCGGTCGAGCCGGTGCCGAGCCCGAGCGTCATGCCGCCCTGCACCTGTTGCAGCGCCCGCGCCGCCGCCTGCCGTTTCAAGCCGTCCATGTTCACGTGAAGGCGATGCCCCTGAAATCCGTATCGCCGGCGCAATCCGCCATGTCCGGCGGGCGCATATCTAGCGTCGTTTTCAGGGCAGGAACAGCGCTATGAGCACCTTGCGTGGCGTGGATCATGGCGCGGGCACCTTGTCCATGGCCGTCAGGATCGCGGCGAACCGTTCCTCCACATCGGCCCGCATGCCGGGATGCGTGAACACGTAGAGTTCGTCCTCCCGGATGGCCGCCAGCACACGCCCGGCGACCGCTGCCGGATCGAGTCCCGCCTCCAGGCGCCTGGCGATCTCGGCGACCATCGCCGCTGCCGGACTTTCCGGATCCAGCGGCTGCGGCGGGCCATAGCGCCCGGGCCGATTGCGCCCGCTCTCACCGATGCGGGTGCGCACAAAGCTCGGGCAAAGCACGCTCACCCCGATGCCATGCGGCTTGAGCTGCATCGCCAGTCCCTCGGACATGGCGACCACCGCGAACTTGCTTGCCGAATAGGGACTAAATCCCAACCCGGCATTCATGCCGGCCATCGACGCGGTGTTGACGATATGACCGCCTTCGCCATGGGCGCGCATGTGCGGCAGGAAACTGCTGATACCGTGAAGCACGCCCATCAGATTGACGTCGAGCACCCATCGCCAATTGTCGAGAGAAATATGGTCGATGCCGCCGCCAGCGGCGACGCCGGCATTGTTGCAAACCACGTGTACGTTTCCGAAGGCTTCGAACGATGCCTTGGCGGCGAGCTCGACGCTTGCGGGATCGGCCACATCGCAGACGGTGCCGCGTACCTTCGGTGCGAATTCGCGCAACGCTTGCAGCGCGTTTTCCAGCGCCGCGCTCTCGATATCGGCGAGCATCACCTTCATGCCCGCCTGCGCAAACGCGCGGCCGAGCGCAAAGCCGATACCGCCGGCCCCGCCGGTCACGAAGGCTGTCCTGCCGGCAAGCTCACGCATCGTCGTCCCCCGGGATTGTTGCGAAGCCTATTGCATGACGGCGCGCGGATGGATAGCGGTTTGCCGATGACCTCTCCCCGCATTGTCGTATTCGACCTCGACGGCACGCTGGTCGATACCGCGCCCGACCTGATCGGCGCGCTCAACTACGTGCTCGACCGCGAGGGCCTGCCGCCGGTCCCGCTGCACTCGGCGCGCACCATGATCGGCGCCGGCGCCCGTAAATTGATCGAGCGCGGCCTCGAAGCTGAAGGGCGCCTCGCCAGCATCGATGATATTACGCGTCTCACGAGCGACTTCATCGACTACTACGCCGCCCACATCGCGGATGCGTCGCGTCCGTTCGAGGGGCTGGAAAGCGCGCTCGATGACCTGCAGGCGCAGGGTTTTCGTTTCGCGGTCTGCACCAACAAGCTGGAATGGCTGTCAAAGCGCCTGCTCGAGCAGCTCGGATTGAGCGCAAGATTTTCGGCGATCTGCGGCGCCGACACCTTTGGCGTCTCGAAGCCCGATCCGGCGATCCTGCATCAGACGGTGGCGCGCGCCGGCGGGCAGATCGCCTCCGCGATCATGGTCGGCGATGCCGGAACCGATGTCGGGGTGGCCCGGCGCGCCGGCGTTCCTGTCATCGGCGTCGAATTTGGCTACACCGACGTTCCCATCGCCGAGCTCAAGCCGGACCGGCTGATCGGGCACATGCGCGATTTGCCCGCCGCCGTCGCAAGCCTTCACTTTTCTTTATAAGAAGTCATTTTTTTAAGATATTGATTTAATTCATTAATCCAAAACTCTATTTTGCGGAATTAACCATCCTTTAAGGTTAATCGCCCGCTCGGTTGCGGCTTTGTTGCGACACTCCTATGGTTTTGCCACGGGAGATTGTGGCTGACAGCCGCAACAGGGTGGTTGATCATGCGTCGTGGTTTCGCGATTGCCATCGCCGGGGCGGGTTTGGCCAGCTGTTCCTCGTTGTCACTGGATTCGCTGAAGCCCACGCCGCCGGCGGTCCAGGTCCAGCTCGAGTCGGTGCCATCGGGGGCCGAAGCCGTGACCTCGCTTGGACCCGGCTGCAAGACGCCCTGCTCGGTTTCGGTGCCGGCGCCGGACAGCGGTTTCTCCGTCACCTACACCCTGGCCAAGTTCCAGCCAGAGACCATCACCGTCCAGGTGATCCGCAACCCCGGGGATTTCTCGACGCCGGCGTCGACGACGATCGATCCCAACCCGGTGGTCGCGGAGCTGAAAAAGGCCGGCCCGCCACCGAAGGCCGCGGCAAAGCCGACCCAGCCGAAACCGCCGAAACCGCCCAAAGCCGGCGCGTCCGCAGGCTCGCCCTTTCCTGCTCAGAACGCCCCTTCCCCGACGCGCTGATTCCTGCGTGCACTGCACCAAAGCAAGCTACGCATTGTGAGCGGGCGCCAACATGCCTAGATTGCGCCGGCGGGGCGCTGTTCTCCTGATGTCAGGGCTTTCTGCGAGCAAGGCGCGTTTACAGGCAAGGCACGTTTGAATGAGCGGATCCACGCAGAATCCCCCTGAATCGTTGTTCCGTCCGATGACCGACCCGTTCGGCCGGACCATCCGCTATTTGCGCGTGTCGGTCACCGACCGCTGCGACCTGCGCTGCTTCTACTGCATGTCGGAGGACATGACCTTCCTGCCGAAAGCGGATCTGCTGACGCTGGAAGAGCTCGACCGGCTGTGCTCGGCCTTCGTCGCCAAGGGGGTGCGCAAGATCCGGCTCACCGGCGGCGAGCCGCTGGTCCGGCGCAATGTGATGTCGCTGGTGCGCTCGCTGTCGCGCCATCTCGGGTCAGACGCGCTCGATGAGCTGACGCTGACCACCAACGGCTCGCAACTGGCGCGCTTCGCCGGCGAATTGCGCGATTGCGGCGTACGCCGGATCAACGTGTCGCTGGATACGCTCGATCCGGCCAAATTTCGCGCCATCACCCGCTGGGGCGATCTCGACAAGGTTTTGGCCGGGATCGAGGCGGCGCGCGCGGCCGGTCTTGCCGTCAAGATCAACGCGGTGGCGCTGAAGAACATCAACGAGGACGAGATCCCCGCGCTGATGCAATGGGCGCACGGCAACGGCATGGCGCTGACGCTGATCGAGGTGATGCCGATGGGCGACATCGGCGCAGGCCGCATCGACCAGTATGTGCCGCTGTCGCTGGTGCGGGCGCGGCTTGCCGCGCACTTCACCCTGACCGATCTCGACGAGGATACCGGCGGCCCGGCCCGCTATGTCGCGGTCAGCGAGACCGGCGGCAAGCTCGGCTTCATCACGCCGATGACCCATAATTTCTGCGAGTCCTGCAACCGGGTCCGGATCACCTGCACCGGCACGCTGCACACCTGCCTCGGTCACGAGGATGCCTCCGATTTGCGCAAACCGCTGCGGGCGTCCGCCGACAACGACCTGCTCGCTGCCGCGATCGACCGCGCCATCGGACTGAAGCCGAAAGGGCACGACTTCATCATCGATCGCCGGCACAACCGCCCGAGCGTCAGCCGCCACATGAGCGTGACCGGCGGCTAGCCACCAGCGCCTGACGTCGCTCGCGCGCCCGGCTCACGCCTTGCGTGATTTACGGATTGACGCTGTGGTGGCGTGCTGAGATGGTACCGTTGCCAATGACCGCTCGGCCGGACAAGCCGCTGCACCGCATGCGTGCAGGCAGGGCAGCGGGACGCATCTCGGGGGAGGACTAGCGTCTGCGATCGTTCACGAGGATGAGTTTTGGCCTCGCGCGTGCGACGCGGAGCAGTGGGGTGCGCATCGAGCCGGCCGGCCTGCTTCCACCGCGGCCATATGGGCGATCGCCATGCGCCCGCTGCTAGCACTCAGCTCTGGAATCGACCTGCTCAACGAGAAGGTCGGCTACGTCTGCAACCTGCTGGTTCTGGCGGCCTGCGTGGTCAGCGCCGGCAATGCGATGATCCGCTATGCGTTCGGCTACAGCTCCAATGGCTGGCTCGAACTGCAATGGTACATGTTCGCCATCCTCGTCATGTTCGGCGCAGCCTACACCTTCAAGCGCAACGAACATGTGCGGGTCGAGATCCTCTATCTGTTTCTCTCCGAGCGCGGCCAGCTCTGGCTCGACCTGATCGGCACGTTGTTCTTCCTGATCCCGGCCTGTCTGCTGCTCGCCTATCTGTCCTGGCCATTCTTCCATCAGGCCTACGCGGTCGGCGAAGCCTCGAGCAATGCCGGCGGACTGATCCGCTGGCCGATCAAATTCGTCATTCCGGCGGGCTTCGTGATGCTGGCGCTGCAAGGCATTTCCGAGGTCATCAAGCGCATCGCAGCGCTCCAGGACCTCGTGACGATCGAGGCCAAATATGAGAGGCCGACGCAGTGATCTCGCTGGAAATGATGCCGCCGCTGATGTTCGGCGGCCTGGTGCTGGCGATGCTGATCGGCTACCCGGTGGCGTTCACGCTGGCGGCGGTTGGATTTTCTTTCGGCTTTCTCGCGATCCATCTCGGCTTCTTCGATTTCAATTTCCTGCAGGCCATTCCCGGCCGGGTGTTCGGCAGTGTGCTGTCCAATGAACTGCTGCTGGCGATTCCCTTCTTCACGTTCATGGGCGCGATTCTCGAGCGATGCGGTCTCGCCGAAGACATGCTGGACTCGATGGGCCAGCTGTTCGGGCCGATCCGCGGCGGGCTCGGCTATTCCGTCATCATCGTCGGCTTCATCCTTGGCGCCATCACGGGAACGGTCGCCGCGCAGGTGATTGCGATGGCGCTGATCTCGATGCCGGTGATGATCCGCTACGGATACAACATCCGCTACATCACTGGCGTGCTGGCGGCATCGGGAACCATTACCCAGTTGGTGCCGCCGTCGCTGGTTCTGATCGTGCTGGCCGACCAGCTCGGCAAATCCGTCGGCGACATGTATCTCGGCGCCTGGGGTCCGTCGATCTTCCAGATCCTGCTGTTTGCCGGCTACACCTTCCTGCTCGGCATCTTCAAGCCCGATCACGTGCCGCCGGTGCCGCGGGATGCCCTCACCCTGAAAGGCTGGGCGCTGTGGAAAAAGTGCCTGCTCGGCATCATTCCATCGGCGGTGCTGATCTTCGTGGTGCTCGGGACCATGATGCTTGGCCTTGCGACCCCGACCGAGGCCGGCGCCATGGGCGCGATCGGAGCGATCGTGCTGGCTGCGATGCACCACAAGGAATTCAGCAGCGCCGGCCACAAGATCCTGATCGCCGGAATCATCGCCGGCGGCATCGGCACCATCGTGGGAATCCTGCTGTCGGAGAACCTGCTGTTCAAGCTGCTGTTCGCGGTGACCTATTTCGCGGTGATCTGGGTTTGCCTGGAGGCGGTGCGCATTCCCGAACTGCGCGGCTTGATCCGGCAGGGCTATGAGACGACCATGCGCATCACCACCATGGTGGTGTACATCCTGATCGGCTCAACCTGTTTTTCGGTGGTGTTCCTCGGCGTTTCCGGCGGGGTGTGGCTCGAGCACATGCTGACCTCATTGCCCGGCGGCGTCTGGGGATTCCTGATCTTCATCAACCTTTTCATCTTCGCGCTGGCCTTCTTCCTGGATTTCTTCGAGATCGCCTTCATCATCCTGCCGATGGTGGCGCCGATCGCGCAGAAGATACTGACGCCGGTGGTCGGCGCCGACGCGGCGCTGATCTGGTTCGGTGTCATGCTGTGCGTCAACATGCAGACGTCGTTCATGCATCCGCCGTTCGGATTTGCGCTGTTCTATCTGCGCGGGGTCGCCCCCAGGGAAGTCAGGAGTTCGGATATTTATTGGGGCGCCCTGCCCTGGGTCGGCCTGCAGATCATCATGGTCGTGCTCGTCATCGCCTTCCCCTGGACCGTCACCGTGCTGCTGGACAAGCCGGTCAGCGCCGACGACATCAACAAGGTCAGGATCGAGATCCAGCAAATCGAACTGCCCCCGCCCGATTTCGCTCCCCCCGGACAGTCGCGGTAACCTCACCGGTGGCGGGGCGGCGGCCCCCGCGGCGGCGTTCCGCCGGGAACCAATTCCCGTTCAATATCAACAAACTTCCAATTGACGACAACGCTCCCCGCTGGTTTGCTGCAACAGCTTCAAGCTAGCCTGGCGGGTGCAGCCAAGGCGGCAGAAGGGGAGGACTATCCGTTGCAATCGCTCTTGAAAGTAAGCCAGGGGATCGACGCGTTCACGCGATGGACGGGCAAACGTATGGCATGGCTGATCCTGGTTGCGGTCATCGTATCGAGCATCAACGCCATCGTCCGCAAGACGTTCGATACCTCCTCCAACTCCTGGCTGGAGCTTCAATGGGTGCTGTTCAGCATCGTGTTTCTTCTGTGTTCGTCATGGACGCTGCTCGATAACGAGCACATCCGGATCGATATCGTCAACAACGTGCTGCCCAAGACGGTGCGGAATGTCATCGACACCGTCGGCCACGCGTTATTTCTGCTGCCGTTGTGCGTCGTCATGATCATCACCGGCGGTCCGTTCTTCATGCGGTCGGTCGAGATCAACGAGCAATCGGGCAATGCCGGCGGGCTGCCGCAATGGCCTGCCAAATCACTGATCATCGTCGGGTTCGTTTCCCTGTCCGTCCAGGGCGTTTCCGAGCTGATCAAGCGCATCGCCGTGATGCGCGGCCTGATCCCGGATCCACACGCATCGCAGGTGAATGCCATTGAGGCCGAGGTCGAGCACCTCGTCGAGGCGATCATAAAACGCTGATCGCCAGCGCGCGGTCACAAGGGAATCTAGATGTCAGCTTTTCTTATTGCCAATATGGCGCCGATCATGTTCGCGTCGCTGGTCGTCGTGCTGCTGCTGGGCTATCCCGCGGCATTTTCGCTGGGCGCGGTCGGACTCTTCTACGCCTTCGTCGGAATCCAGCTCGGAGAATTCCGGCCGGATTTCCTGCAGGCGCTTCCCGAACGCGTCTACGGCGTGATGAACAACGATACGCTGCTGGCGATCCCGTTCTTCACGTTTATGGGATTGGTACTGGAGCGGTCCGGCATGGCCGAGGATCTGCTCGACACGATCGGGCAATTGTTCGGCACCATCCGTGGCGGCCTCGCCTACGCGGTGGTTTTCGTCGGCGCCCTGCTCGCGGCCACCACCGGCGTGGTGGCGGCCTCCGTGATCTCGATGGGCCTGATCTCGCTGCCGATCATGCTGCGTTATGGCTACGACCGCCGGATGGCGACCGGCATCATCGCCGCCTCCGGCACATTGGCGCAGATCATTCCGCCGTCGCTGGTACTGATCGTGATGGCCGACCAGCTCGGCAAGTCGGTCGGCGACATGTACGAGGGCGCCTTCGTTCCCGGCCTGGTGCTGGCTGGCCTTTATGCCCTGTACGCCTTCTTCGTCACGCTGATATTTCCCAAGGCCGCTCCGGGCTTGCCGGCGGAGGCGATCGGTTTTCGCGAGAAGGATGGCAGCCGCGGATTGATTTCGCTCGGCATGCTGACCATCGCCAGCGTCGTGTTCGGATGGTTCGTGATGCGCCACTCCGAGACGCATGGCGCCGATTTCGTCGTACTCAGCATGTTCTTCGGCATCCTGTTCGCGTTCTTTGTCGCCGTAGTGAACTGGGTCCTCGACAAACTGACGGGATTGCGTTTCCTCTCCGCGATGGCGCAACAGACCACCTTCGTGATGGTGCCGCCGCTATTCCTGATCTTTCTGGTGCTGGGCACCATCTTCATCGGCATTGCGACGCCGACGGAAGGCGGCGCGATGGGCGCCGCGGGCGCGATCATCCTTGGTGCCGCCAAACGTCGGCTGAGCTGGGACCTGATCCGTCAGGCCACCGAATCGACCGCGAAACTTTCCGCGTTCGTGGTCTTCATCCTGGTCGGCGCGCGCGTCTTCTCGCTGACCTTCTACGGCGTGAACGGCCACGTCTGGGTCGAACATCTGCTGACCTCGCTCCCCGGCGGCCAGATCGGATTTTTGATTTTCGTCAACGCATTCGTTTTCGTGCTCGCCTTCTTCCTCGATTTCTTCGAGCTGGCGTTCATCGTGATCCCGCTGCTCGGGCCGGCGGCGGAAAAGCTCGGCATCGACCTGATCTGGTTCGGCGTGATTCTGGGCGTCAACATGCAGACCTCGTTCATGCATCCGCCGTTCGGGTTCGCGCTGTTCTACCTGCGCTCGGTAGCGCCGAAGGAATCCTATATCGACCGGCTCACCGGCAAGCGCATGGAGGCGGTTACCACCGGCCAGATCTATTGGGGCGCGGTGCCGTTCGTCGTGATCCAGGTCATCATGGTGCTGCTGGTCATCCTGTTTCCCGCGATGGTGATGCATTACAAGGGCGCCCTGTCGACGGTCGATCCCAATACGATCAAGATCGAAATTCCGCAGATGGAATTGCCGCCGATCGATTTCGGCCAGCCGCCGAAAAACTAGGGCGGTTCCATAAATCGAGCTTGATTGGTAAGGCTTGCTCGATGTCGGCCATGGCGCCGACAGCGACCAAATTCCGCGGTGCAGTGAAATGTCGTGAAGTGCCAACAACGACCGAAACAGGTC
>NZ_JBAVNZ010000349.1:0-3753 GCF_049691595.1 Bradyrhizobium sp. | reverse complement strand
ATCCAGGAGAGTCAAAATGAGGCGCGCCGGCTGACGTCCGCCGTCGATACGCTCAATGGCGACCGCGATCGGCTGTATTCGCGCGTCACCATGCTCGAACAAGGGCTGGATTCGGTCACCGGCGCGGTCGCGCGGCAAACCACGGCCACCGCCTCGCCACCGCCAGTCCCGGCGCCTGCCACAACGGCACAGCCGCAACAGCCGCCGCAAGATCAGGCTCCAGCGCCGGTCGTGGCGGCCGTCGCGACCATCCGGACCGCGGCGGCATCGCCTGAAAAACCTCCTGCTGCCGAAAAGCCGCATACCCCGGCAGCCGCCGAGCCAACCCCGGCGACCACTGCATCCGTCAGCCAGGACGCGACAAAAGCCGCGGTCGCGACGCCCGCGACGCCGCTGGTGGCGTCGAAATCGATGATGGCGCCGCCCGATCCGGCGGCCGGGAAACTGATCGAGCCGGTCAAGCCCGCAAGCTCCGTCGTTGCGACCGCGACCCCGGTTGCGTTGTCGGCGGCCAATGAGGTGGAAGCCGACGAAGCCTCCGCGCCGAAGGCCGCGATCCAGCGGACCGAGTTCGGGGTCGACCTCGGCAGCGCCAATTCGCTCAGCGGCTTGCGCGCGCTGTGGCGCGGACACCTGAAGTCGAGGTCGAACGCCGCGCTAACCACGTTGCGTCCGATCATCGTGGTCAGGGAAGGCAGCAACGGGCTCGGCATGCAGCTCCGGCTGGTCGCGGGCCCTCTCAATGATGCCGGCGCGGCGGCGCGGATTTGTGCCGTGCTGGCCGAAAACGACCGGGCCTGCGAGACCACGATCTTCGACGGTCAACGCCTCACCATGAAGGCCGACGATTCTCCGCCGGCTCCCGGCAACCTGTCACCGCGCCGCCGCGGCGCCAAGCGCGCGGCTGTGGTGGTCGAGGAGCCGCCGAAGAAGCCCGAAGGTTTGACGCTCTCGTCGCTGTTCGGCCGAAAAGGTCAATAAATACACGGCCGCAATGCGTTACGGCCGAATTCTCACCTGCCCTTTTTCCCGCGAGGTGAGCTTCGGCTTGTCCCCACGGCCATTCCCGACCATATTCCCCCGATGAAAAAAATACCGTTCCGGCTGACGCCCTACCAGGTCCAGTTTCTGCTGGTCGTCGGCTTCGTCACCATCGGCTACGCGCTTTATTTGCGCTACCTCGCGGTTGAGTTTTCGACGGTGGCGCTGGCCTGCGATGCCGGCCTGCATTCGATGCTGTGCAAGGCGCGCGCGCTCGCCACCGCGCTGTTCAAGAATTCGGTGTTCGGCATCACCGCGCTTGTGATCGCGACGCTGCACGTGATGCGGCCGTCGATCGTTCTGTTGACCGGCGGGCTTATCGCCGCGGGGCTCGGCATCGTGCTCTACAATATCGCGCTGTCGGGGATCGCGATCGGCCTGCTCATTTTGGGGTTTGCACGGCCCGCGCCAGCCACAGCGTGAGCGCGAGCAGGACATAGACCGCGCAGGTCCACAGCGATTGCCAGTTGCCGCCACCTTCGTTGAAGCCGGCGTAGAGCGCGGCCACGACCAGCAATCCGGCAAATACGGATTCGGCGATCGGGCGCACGCCGGCCTGCGGACGGTTGAGCAGCATCAGGCACGCGAACGGCACCACGGCCATGGTCAGCGACGCGTACGGAAAATCGCGGTAGCGCGGGTCGAAGGTAAAGCCGAGCGCGGTTTCCACCGCGATCAGCGTGGTGACGACCAGCGAGATGCCCAGCAATATCGTCAGCACCGATCCGCCCCTGAACTCGCGGGGACCGAGCAGTTCCAAGAACGTCGGTAGCGACCGCCCTGACATCAAGGCGTGGGCACCAAGCATGGGCGATGCGACCGCGGCCGTCAGCAGGGCGCCCCATTGCAGCCAGCCGCCGAAGCCGTAGCTCTCATAAAGCATCTTGTCGGCGGCGACCCCGAGCAGGATTCCAGCCGTGGTGGCCGATAATCCGACCGCGATCCAGGACGCAGGCCGCGGTGTCCAGGGCCGGCGCCGCAGGGTCAGCCAGGCCGCGCAAAACACAAAGAAGCTGAGCGCCATGCCGCTTCCCATCTGCCATTTCCACGAGGGATAATTGCTGATGGCCTCGCCCGGCGGATATTTCAGCGCCCGATTGACCGAATCAAACAGGCCCCAATAGCCGCCGACGGTGCCCTCGAGCTGGCGTTTCCACGGCTGGTCATAGGCCTCGATCAGATTGACGCGGAAGCCTTCGCGCTGGGCGAGGTCCAGAATTTCGGAGACGATCCGCGCCTGATTGGTCCGCGACGGCAGCGCGCCCTCCCGCATCCGCCCGGTGCTCGGCCAGCCGGTCTCCCCGATCAGGATTTCCTTGCCGGGAAACGCCACCGCCATCCGCCTGCGGATGGAATCGACGTGGCCGGCGGCAAATTTCGCGCGGACAGGCATGTCTTCCCAGTATGGCAGGATGTGGATCGTGACGAAATCGACGGCATCATAGACTTCGCGGTTGCGCAGCCAGTATTCCCAGACATCGGCATAGGTGACGGGAACGGTCACCTGGGCCTTGACCGCGCGGATATTGGCCGCGAGGTCGGCGGCGGTCATCTCGCCGCGCAGCAGCACCTCATTGCCGACGACCAAAGACGTAATGACGCCCGGATACTCCTTGGCAAGATTCACCGCGGTCGAAATCTGCGCCAGGTTCTTCAGCCGGTTGCTGCCGAGCCAGATGCCCTGGATCACCTTCAGCCCGACCTTGGCGGCAATCGAGGGCACCTGATCGAGACCGTTTTCGATCGAATAGGTGCGGACGCAGTCGGTAATCCTGGTGAGCCGCGCCAGATCCTGCTCGATCTGTTCCGGCGAGATCTGGGTGGTCGGCACCAGCGGGGTCTGCGCGTCGCGGAACGGCGCGTAGGACACGCACTGAAGCTTGGCGTTGGGATCGATCGGGGCGCGCGCAAGCGTAATCGGCGTGGCCAGCCACCACCAGACGGCCGCGATCGCACTCAGCGATATCAGGAAAAGCGCCAGCGGCGTTCGCAGAGAAATCGGTTCCATCCTCCCGGGCGGGGACCGTCGATTAGCCGGTCGCCGGCCTTCTGCCAAGAGCGGGATATGGGCAATACCCGCGTTGGCCTGCGACAGTCTTGCGCCGATGCGATAAAGTTGTGACCTTGCTGGACAAAATCCGAAATACGCGTCATGGGAATCCATCGGCGTCTCCGCCGTATTGGGGACCTAATTGAGCGGCATCAAGCCGGGCCTTTGGATTTACCGGCAGGAACAAATCGGGGATTGTATGCGTCGACGGGTGGTTGATCCAAAAAACGCAGTGGTGCGCCACGTCGCCCTTCCCGCCCTCGCCCTCCTGATCGGGCTCGGGAATGCTTTCGCCCAGAGCGGCACCCCGCCGGCCCAGGATCAGTCCGGCAAGCCCGCGGCCGCCAGTCCGGCCGACGGCACCAAGGACAACAAGCGCAAGACCGATGAATTCATCGAAGCGGCCCAGGCCATCAACGGCCCGGCCGGTAACCCGGAATGCGTGTGGCTCGGTCGCCGGGTGGTGAGCCTGATGTGGCGGGACGATCTCGATACCGCCTTCCGTCACCTCGATCTCTATGACCGGTTCGGCTGCCCTGGCGGCCATGTCCAGGCAACCTTCCGCTGCCTGACCCGGTTCGGCGACCAGATCGACGACAAGGTCCCCCGCAGCCTCAACGACCGTATCCAGGCCTGCTGGATCAATCCGGGCACCCAGCCCC
>NZ_JBAVNZ010000348.1:0-2191 GCF_049691595.1 Bradyrhizobium sp. | reverse complement strand
CTGACGCTGGATGCGCTGTCGGTGGCATTTCAGGACCGTACGCCGACGGCTGACATGACGGAGCGGGCGATCACGGTTGCGACCGTGATGGCGGCATGCCTGATCGGACTGCTGGTCTATTTCGTCTGGCTGGCCGCGCAGCGGCGCAAGAACTGGCCGCGCTGGGCGCTGGCCGCGGCGCTGGTGCTGTCGGTGATCTCGCTCGTGCAGGTGATCGGCGAAAACGGCGTGCAGCTCGACAGCGCGATCGAAATCGTGTCCTGCGCGCTGACGGCGGCGGGGCTGTATTTCTCCTTCACCGGCGACGCGCGGGGCTGGTTCAACGCGTGATCGCAGCTTCGTGTCCCGGACGCGGTGCCGCGCTCTTGCGGTGCACCGCAGAGCCGGGACCCACAATGCCGCCGCCGCAAGATATGGACCCCGGATCAGCAGCGCACCGCTTGCGCGCTGCGCTGCATCCGGGGAACGCGGTCAAGAGGCTGCCCCAATCAACGGAATCCTGTAAACTCCACCCATGGAATGGACCGACGAAGGCATCGTGCTGGGGGTACGGCGGCATGGCGAATCCTCAGCCATCGTCGAACTCTTGACACGCAGCCATGGCCGGCACCTTGGCCTCGTGCGCGGCGGCGCCGGTTCGCGGATGCGGCCGCTGCTGCAGCCCGGCAACAGCGTGACCGCGGTGTGGCGGGCGCGGCTGGACGAGCATCTCGGGACCTACGCCATCGAGGGCACGCGGCTGCGCGCGGCGACCTTGCTGGCGTCGTCGCATGCCGTCTATGGCGTGACCCATCTGGCCGCGCTGGCGCGATTGCTGCCGGAGCGCGACCCGCACCAGGACATCTATGAGATGCTGGACCGCACGCTGGACGATTTCGACGACGCCGGCGAAGCGGCGGTGCGTCTGGTGAAATTCGAGCTGGCGATGCTGACCGAGCTCGGTTTCGGGCTCGACCTGGAAAACTGCGCCGCGACCGGGGAGACCGCCGATCTGATCTACGTGTCGCCAAAATCCGGCGGCGCGGTGTCGCGGGCTGCCGGCGAGCCCTACCGCGACCGGCTGCTGCGGCTGCCGGCATTCTTGCGCGACGGCGAGGGCGGCGCCAACGGCTGGTCGGACCAGGATTTGCAGGACGGCTTTCGGCTGACCGGATTGTTCCTGCTCCGCCACGTGCTGGAACCGCGCGGGCAGGGCCATTCCGACGCGCGCGACGGTTTTATCAATGCGGTGGTGAGGCAGCGGGCGCGAATCAGCTCGGCGGTTTGACCGTACTATTTCAACACGTCGTCCCTGCGAAAGCAGGGACCGATACTCCGCGGCTTATCGGCAGGCGCTGCGGCCTCAGCCATTTTCTTCCACAAACACCTGTGGTTATGGGTTCCTGCTTTCGCAGGGACGACGGTGAGGGGCGGCGTTGCCCGTTTCGCGGCTTGCCCGATTCACCCCAAGAGTTTAACTCCTCCCCATGGGAAAGCGACAATTGCCGCCGGAAGAACCCGCCGAGGTTCACGAGGTCATGCTGCGCGATGCGCTGGAAGAGCGCTATCTCGCCTACGCGCTCTCGACCATCATGCACCGCGCGCTGCCGGATGCCCGCGACGGGCTGAAGCCGGTGCACCGGCGCATCCTGTACGGCATGCGGCTGTTGCGGCTCGACCCCGGCTCGGCGTTCAAGAAATCGGCAAAGATCGTCGGCGACGTGATGGGCTCGTTCCATCCGCATGGCGATCAGGCGATCTACGACGCCATGGTCCGCCTCGCGCAGGATTTTTCCTCGCGCTATCCCCTGGTCGACGGCCAGGGCAACTTTGGCAATATCGACGGCGATAACGCCGCCGCCTACCGCTACACCGAAGCGCGCATGACCGAGGTGGCGCGGCTGTTGCTCGATGGCATCGACGAGGACGGCGTCGAATTCCGTGCCAATTACGACGGCCAGACCAAAGAGCCGGTGGTGCTGCCAGGCGGATTTCCGAACCTGCTCGCCAATGGCGCGCAGGGCATCGCGGTCGGCATGGCGACCTCGATCCCGCCGCACAACGCCGCCGAACTGTGCGACGCCGCGCTGCACCTGATCGCTACGCCGAATGCACGCACCAAGACGCTGCTGAAATACGTGCAGGGGCCGGACTTTCCGACCGGCGGCATTATCGTCGATCCGCCCGAGGTCATTGCCGAAGCCTACGACAC
>NZ_JBAVNZ010000347.1:0-6893 GCF_049691595.1 Bradyrhizobium sp. | reverse complement strand
TGCGGCGCCCCATTCGACCGGTTGGCAATCCTGCTCCCGGACACCGTCAATATGGCGGCGGCCTGGCTCGGGTTCAAGTACCTGCGAAACCGTAACAAAACCGTAATTCCGCAGGCACGGGCGAGCCGGGATCTCGAGACGGCGGCGCGAGGTCCCGCGTTGAGCCGATACGCGTACTGGAATGATGATGGATTGGTTTTTAGAGGTCGACCCGCCTGCGGCCGTCGGCGGTAAAAAGGTGCAGTTTTTCACGGGGGGCGATCGCCCTGATCCGTTCGCCGATGGCGGGCCCCGTCGCGCCCGGGATGCGCACGATCACCTCGCCCGGGGGCAATTCGCCGGGGTTGGCGGCGACGCCCTGCGCCTCGCGCTGGCGGGCCCCGTAAACGAACGTCTCGGCCCCGACATGCTCGATCGCCTCCACGGTGAGGCCGAGCGCCACGCCGCCAGCCGCGGTATCGTTTGAGATCACAAAATCTTCCGGACGGATCCCGAGGATACCGGCATCATTGGTGCGGCTGTCGCCGGTCAATTGTGATGCGAACTCCTCCGATCGCAGCGGCATCAGGTTCATCGGCGGCGCGCCGATGAAGGAGGCGACGAAGGTGGTCGCGGGCCTCTGGTAGATCTCGAGGGGATTGCCGATCTGCTCGACCCGGCCGCCATTCATGACGACGAGGACGTCGGCGAGCGTCATCGCCTCAAGCTGGTCGTGGGTGACGTAGATCGAGGTCGTGCCGAGGCGGCGCTGCAGCTTTCGGATCTCGACGCGCATGGCGATGCGCAGCTTGGCGTCGAGGTTCGACAAGGGCTCGTCGAACAGAAACACTTTTGGCTGCCGCACGATTGCGCGTCCCATCGCCACGCGCTGGCGCTGGCCGCCGGACAATTGCCGCGGCTTGCGTTCGAGCATGGCGCCGAGTTCGAGGATGCGGGCGGCCTCCTGCACCCTTGTGTCGATCTCGGGCTCTTTCATGCCGCGGTTGCGCAGGCCGTAGGCCATGTTGTTGTAGACGCTCATATGCGGATAGAGCGCATAGTTCTGGAACACCATCGCGATGTCGCGCTCGGCCGGCTCGACCCGGTTGACCACGCGGCCGCCGATATCGATCTCGCCAGAGGTGATGGTCTCCAGCCCCGCGACCATGCGCAGCAGCGTGGACTTGCCGCATCCGGAAGGGCCGACCAGCACGCAGAACTGGCCGTCGCCGACCTCGAAGTCGATGCCCTTGATGGCCTCGAAGCCGCCGGCATAGGTCTTGCGGACGTTGCGGAGGGTGACGTTAGCCATGGGGTCCATCCGCGAATGGCGAGTGGCGAGTGGCGAGTAGGGAGGAGCGAGGCAGCAAGAGCAGGCGGGTAGCTCTATTCGCCACTCGCCATTCGCCATTCGCCCGTTCCATTCGCCATTCGCCACTCGCCACTCGCATCTTCATTTCTCCGTCTCGACCAGTCCGCGCACGAACAGCCGCTGCATGAACACGACAACCGCGACCGGCGGCAGCATCGCAAGGATCGCGGTCGCCATCGCGAGCTGCCATTCGGCCAGTTCGTCGGTCGTGGTCAGCATCTTCTTGATGCCGGTGACGATGGTCTGCATCGAGTCCTGGGTGGTGATCAGCAGCGGCCAAAGATACTGATTCCATCCATAGATGAACTGGATCACGAACAGCGCCGCGATCGTGGTGACCGATAGCGGCAGCAGCGTATCCCAAAAGAAGCGGAAGGGTCCGGCGCCATCGATGCGCGATGCCTCCAGCAGCTCTTCCGGCACCGTCATGAAGAACTGCCGGAACAACAGCGTGCCGGTGGCGGACGCGATCAACGGCAGGATCAGCCCGGCATAGGTGTCCAGCATGTGCAGGTCGGCGACCACCTTGTAGGTCGGATAGATGCGTACCTCGACCGGCAGCATCAGGGTGACGAAGATGATCCAGAACGCTGCCTTGCGGAACGGAAAGCGGAAATACACCACGGCATAGGCGGACAGGATCGAGATGAAGATCTTGCCGAGCGCGATCCCGATCGCGGAGATGAAGGAGTTCGTCAGCATGTGGCCGACCGGCTCGCGGCTGGTGCGCGAACCGCCGACGAAAACGGCGCGATAGTAGTTTTCCAGCGCATGGCCGCCCGGGGACAGCGGCATGTTGCCGCCGACCACGGTGGCGGCGTCGTGGGTGGAGGCGATCAGCGCGAGATAGACCGGAAAGGCGACAATGAAGACGCCGAGCGAAAGGATCGCGTAGGCGATGATGTCGTTCCACGGGCGGTGCTCGACCATCAGTATTGCACCTTGCGCTCGACATAGCGGAACTGGATCGCGGTCAGCGCGATCACGATCACCATCAGCACCACCGACTGCGCGGCCGAGCCACCGAGGTCGCCGCCGAGCCGCCCGTCGGCGAACACCTTGTAGACCATGGTGGTGGTGGCGCCGGCCGGGCCGCCGCCGGTCACGGCATCGATGATGCCGAAGGTGTCGAAGAAGACGTAGACGACGTTGACGACGAGCAGGAAGAATGTCGTCGGCGACAGCAGCGGAAACACGATGGTCCAGAACCGCCGCATCGGCCCGGCGCCGTCGATCGCGCTGGCCTCGATCACGCTTTTCGGGATCGATTGCAGTCCTGCCAGGAAGAACAGGAAGTTATAGGATATCTGCTTCCACACCGCGGCCATCACCACCAGGATCATGGCGTGGCTGCCGTTCAACAGCGGATTCCAGTCAAAGCCCATCCAGCGCAGCGGCCGCGCCAGCGTGCCGAGCGAAGGGTGGAACATGAAGATCCAGAGCACGCCGGCGACCGCGGGCGCCACCGCATAGGGCCAGATCATCAGGGTCTTGTAGGCGCCGGCGGCTTTCAGGTTCTTGTCGGCCTGGGTCGCGAACAAGAGCGCGATCGAAAGCGACAGCGCGGCGACCAGCGAGGAGAACACCAGCGTCGTCAGCATCGATTTGTAATATTCGGGCTGGCCGAACAGCGCCTGATAATTTTCCAGCCCGATGAATTCGGATGTCAGCCCGAAAGCGTCCTCGCGGAGAAAGGATTGCCAGACTGCCTGGCTCGCCGGCCAGTAGAAGAACACCAATGTGATGATGAGCTGCGGAACGAGCAGCAGATATGGCAGCAGCTTGTTGTTGAATACGACAGTCTTTTCCATTCAGGTGCTGCGGTCTTCCGTATGGGCGGAAAGGCTCCCTCTTCGGACGAAGAGGGAGCATCGATAGCCGAGGTTACTTCGCGGTCTTTTCGAACGTCCGCAACATCGCATTGCCGCGCGCGACCGCCGCGTCGAGCGCTTCCTTGGCGGTCTTCTGGCCGGCAAGGGCGGCCTCTATTTCTTCGGCCCAGAGGTCGCGCATCTGCACCATGTTGCCGAAGCGCAGGCCGCGCGAATTCTCGGTCGGCTCCTTGTTGGTGAGCTCCTTCAGCGGCGTTTCCGGAATCGGGGTTTTCTCGTAGAAGCCGGACGTCTTGGTCTTCTCATACGCTGCCTTGGTGATCGGCAGGTAGCCGGATTCCTGGTGCAGCTTGGCCTGGCGGTCGGTGTCGGACAGGAACGTAAAGAACCTGGCGACGCCCTTGTATTCCTCGGGCTTCTTGCCGCCCATCACCCACAGCGATGCGCCGCCGATGATCGAGTTCTGCGGCGCACCGGCAACGTCCGGATAGTAGGGCATCGGCGCCGAGGTGAAGTCGAATTTGGCAGTGCCCTTCGCGGTGGCGTAGTAACCCGACGAGGTCAGGAAGATCGCGCATTCGCCGGAGCCGAAACGGCCCTCGCTCTTGCTGTCGCGGCCGGAATAGTCGTAGGTCTTGTCCTTCTGCAGGTCGATCAGGTTCTGCAGGTGTTTGACATGCAGCGGCGAGTTGAACTTCAACTCGGTGTCGAAGCCGTCGAGCCCGTTCGCCCTGGTGCCGATCGGCACATTGTGCCAGGCCGAAAACTGCTCGATATGCGCCCACGACGCCCATGCGTTGGAGAAGCCGCAGGTGGCGTGACCGGCCGCCTTCAGCTTCCTGGCGGCGTCGAACACTTCCGGCCAGGTCTTCGGGATTTCGGCGACGCCGGCCTTCTTCAACTCGTCCTTGTTGATCCACATCACCATCGACGACGAGTTGAAGGGGAACGACAGCATGTCGCCTTTTGACGTCGAGTAATAGCCTGTGATGGTCGGCAGGTAGGCCTTCGGGTCGAACGGCTCGCCAGCGTCCTTCATCAACTGATAGACCGGCTTGATCGCGCCGGTGGCGCTCATCATCGTCGCGGTGCCGACCTCGAACACCTGCATGATGTGCGGCGCGTTGCCGGCCCGGAATGCGGCGATGCCGGCATTCATGGTATCGGCATAGACGCCTTTATAGGTTGGGACGACCTTATAGTCGGATTGGCTGGCGTTGAAGTCCTCGGCGAGCTTGTTGATGATGTCGTTGTTGCCGCCGGTCATGGCGTGCCACCACTGGATCTCGATCGCCGCCTGGGCGGGCGAGGCGCCGAACGCCAGCGTGACCGCGACTGCCGCAGCAGCGCCGAATTGTCGAAGAGCCATCAAATTCCTCCCGTTGGACCGTCATCTCGGTGGTTTGCGCTAGCAGCGCCGGATGACGTGCAAATGACCGTATAAACCGGCGAATGGTACGGGGGAAGCGGACCGCAAGGAAAGCTGTAAAATAAGCGGAGGGGGCCCCGGATGCAGCGCAGCGCGCCTTGCGGTGCGCTGCTGATCGGGGGTCTGGTCCCGGCTCTGCGGGGCACCGTCAAGAGACGCTGCTCCGCGTCCGGGACACGCAAAACCTCAGCGCTTCCGCTCGGACCCGCAGACCACGCCGCCGGCGACCAAGGCATCGATCTCGGTCTTCGAATACCCGAACTCTTCCAGCACCTCGGCCGAGTGCTGGCTGAATTTTGGCGGCGTGCGGCGCAGGCTGGGCTTGGTCCGCTCGAGGCGGATCGGGGACGCGACGCCCTTGTACCAGTCTTGCTGGATGACGTCGCCGCGATGAATCGCATGGGGGCTGGTGAGCGCCTGGTCGATTTTTTGTACGGGGCCCGCCGGCAGGCCGGCGGCAAGCAGGCGATTGCACAGCGGCTCGGCGTCCTGCTGGTGGAACACGGCCGCCAGCTCGTCGCGCAGCGCATCGCGGTTGGCGATGCGGTCCTTGTTGCGGGCAAAGCGCGGATCGCGGCCAAGCTCGGGCCTGCCGATCTCCTTGCAAAGCTTCCGGAAGGTAGCATCATTGCCGACACCGATGAAGATGTTGTCGGTCCGCGTCGCGAAGATCGCGTATGGCACGAGGTTCGGATGCTCGTTGCCGGTGAGCTGCGGCGGCCTGCCGTGCATGAAGTAATTGGCGGTGTGCGGATGCATGATCGCAAGGCCGGTTTCATACAGCGTGGTCTCGAGAAACTGGCCGAGGCCGGATCGCTGCCGCTCCGACAGCGCCATCAGGATGCCGATCGCCGCATAAAGCCCGGTCGCGATGTCGACGAGCGGAACGCCGATCCGCATCGGTCCGCTCTCGGGCGAGCCGGTCGCGGCGATCATGCCGGTCATGGCCTGAATGATGGCGTCATAGCCGGGATTGCCGCCGCGCGGCCCGTCGGCGCCGAAGCCCGAAATCCGGCAGTGCACGAGTTTTGGAAACCTCAAACGCAGCACGTCGTTGCCGATGCCCCATTTGTCGAGAGTGCCGGGCTTGAAATTCTCGATCAGGACGTCGGCGCCCTCCAGCATCTTCATGAGCACCGCGCGGCCGTCCTCTGAGCCGAGATCGAGTCCGATCGAACGCTTGTTGCGGTTGATGCCGACGAAATAGGCCGCGTCCTCGTCGTGGAACGGAGGTCCCCAGTCGCGCACCTCGTCGCCGGCGGGTGGCTCGACCTTGATCACGTCGGCGCCGTGGTCGGCGAGGATTTGCGTGCAATACGGGCCGCCAAGGACGCGCGTGAGGTCGATCACGCGCAGGCCGGCCATCGCGCCGGGAGCAGTTTCAGGGGTCATGGGTTGGTCGGGCGTTTGTTGCGGATGTTGTTGTCGCCGGCGTTTAAAGCATCACAGGCGCTTCTTCGCAAATGCGCGGCCGGAGCCAGACTTCAGATATTTCTCGAATGCGAAGGCCTGCTTTTCATCGCTGAAAGCGACGTAGGTTTTCAACCGCCAAGGTCTGAACTTGGAGGTGTGCGAGACCTCACCCGCATTGTGTTTCGCCAATCGCGTCGGCACGTCATCCGTAATCCCGGCGTAGAAATGTTCGGAATCGTGACTTTCGAGGATGTAGACGTATTTTGCCGAGGCCCGTCTTCGCCCTTCGGGCTACGCCGCGGCAGCCTTCGCTTGCTTCGCTACGATAGGGCGCGGTGTGGCTTGCCGAGGCCCGCCTTCGCCCTTTGGGCTGCGGCGCGGCAGCCTTCGCCACGACAGGGCTTGCCGAGCCGAAGCTGGCGAAGCCAGCGAAGGCTGGTGGAGCCAGGCGGGATCGAACCGCCGACCTCTTGCATGCCATGCAAGCGCTCTCCCAGCTGAGCTATGGCCCCTTAGGGTCCCGCGCGTCTCAACCGGCTCGCGGGGCAAAACCCAGAACATAATTCCGGGCCGATCTCAAGTCTCCTCGTCGCCGCCAACGTCGCCGATGATGTCGGCGACGTCCTCGTCGCCTTCTTCCTCGTCGGCGATGAAGGTGGAATCATCATCGTCATCGTCTTCGATGGTCTCGTCGATCTCGATGTCGTCCTCGGACTCCGGAACCACGGCCTTGACCTTGCCGGTATTCTCCTCGGCGTCGGCCTCCTCGAGCGGCACCAACTCTTCAGCCTCGATCGGCTCCGGCGTGGCTTCGGCGGCGGAAGCTGCGGCTGCAGCACTGGCGCGGGCTGCGGCGTCGGCGCGGGTC
>NZ_JBAVNZ010000346.1:0-2073 GCF_049691595.1 Bradyrhizobium sp. | reverse complement strand
CGACGACGCCTGGGGGATGATCGTGCCGACGGGGAAGGCAACGCCGCGTGCCAGGCCGGGCCTGGCGGGCCGAGCCAGGAAATTAGCCCCCTCACCCGGCTTGATTTGATCATCGGGACGCGGCAATGCGTGGCCCGCTACAGTCCTGCAGTGCCCCGACGACAGGTGCGTGATATGTCCCGACGTCTGATTTCCACCGGCTCGCCGTTCGAGAAGACCGCCGGCTACAGCCGCGCCGTCATCGACGGCGATTTTGCCTTCGTTGCCGGCACCACCGGCTATGACTACAGCACGATGACGATGCCGGCCGATGTCACGAGCCAGGCACGGAACTGCTTCAGGACCATCGAGGCCGCTCTTAATGAAGGCGGTTTCGCGATGGCCGACATCGTCCGCGCGACCTATTACATCACCGACGCCAAAGACGCGGACGCCCTGTTCGCGGTCTGCGGCGAACATCTCGGCGAGATCCGCCCCGCAGCGACGCTGCTGGTCGTCGCGGGTCTCTACAAGCCCGAGATGAAGGTCGAGATCGAAGTGACCGCCAGGCGACGTGCCGCCTGATCCCGCAGCCAGACCGTTCTCCCGGAGATCATTGATGAGCCCCTCCTCGCCGATCCACGCCAAAATTTCCGGCCCCATTGTCATGATCGGCTTCGGCTCGATCGGCAAAGGCACGCTGCCCCTGATCGAACGCCATTTCGAGTATGACAAATCGCGCTTCGTCATCATCGATCCGCATGAGGACGGCGAGCTCGCCAAAAAACACGGTGTGCGCTTCCTCAAGCAGGGCATCACTCGCGACAATTTTCGCGAAGTGCTGGTGCCGCTATTGACCGAAGGCGGCGGCCAGGGCTTTTGCGTCAATCTGTCGGTCGACACCTCCTCGGTCGATATCATGACCTTGTGCCGGGAAATCGGCGCGCTCTATATCGACACCGTGGTCGAGCCGTGGCTCGGCTTCTATTTCGACAAGAACATCGGCCCGGAAAAGCGCTCGAATTACGCGCTGCGCGAGACGCTGCTCGCGGCCAAGCACAAGAGCGCGGGCGGCACCACGGCGGTCTCCACCTGCGGCGCCAATCCGGGCATGGTGTCGTGGTTCGTCAAGCAGGCGCTGCTCGACCTCGCCCGTGACACCAATACGCCGTTCAACGAGCCGAAAAGCCGGGAGGGCTGGGGCCAGCTCGCCCACAAGCTCGGCGTCAAGGGCATCCATATCGCCGAACGCGATACCCAGCGCTCCAAGAGGCCGAAGCCAAGGAATGTTTTCGTCAACACCTGGTCGGTGGAAGGCTTCGTTTCCGAGGGCATGCAGCCGGCCGAGCTCGGCTGGGGCACCCACGAAGCATGGATGCCGCACAATGCCGGCATCCACAATTACGGCTGCGGCGCCGCGATCTATCTGCTGCAACCCGGCGCCAACACCCGTGTGCGCTCATGGTGCCCGACGCCGGGCGCGCAATATGGCTTTCTCGTCACCCACAATGAATCGATTTCGATCGCGGATTATTTCACCGTGCGCGACGGCGGCACGGTGATCTATCGCCCGACCTGCCATTACGCCTATCATCCAGCCAATGACGCGGTGCTGTCATTGCACGAAATGTTCGGCGCGACCGGCAAGATGCAGCCGAAGTGGCACATCCTGGACGAGCACGAAATCGAGGACGGCATCGACGAACTCGGCGTGCTGCTCTATGGCCACGCCAAAAACGCCTATTGGTACGGCTCGCAGCTCTCGGTCGAGGAAACCCGCCGCATCGCGCCGTACCAGAACGCCACCGGCATGCAGGTGTCGTCGGCGGTGCTGGCCGGCATGGTATGGGCGCTGGAAAATCCGCAGGCCGGCATCGTCGAGGCCGACGAAATGGATTTCCGCCGCTGTCTCGAAATCCAGATGCCGTATCTTGGGCCCGTGAAGGGGTTTTATACCGACTGGACGCCGCTGGCCGACCGGCCGGGGCTGTTTCCGGAAGACATCGACACGTCGGATCCCTGGCAGTTCCGGAATGTTCTGGTGCGGTAAAGGGCGGACATATACTCGTCGTCATTCCGGGATGCGCCTTCTGA
>NZ_JBAVNZ010000345.1:0-8667 GCF_049691595.1 Bradyrhizobium sp. | reverse complement strand
GTTCAAGGACTGGAGCCGCGCGCCGGCGCAAACCCGCGCGGATATTCTGGGAAAGGCCGCCGACCTGCTGGAGCAGCGGTCCGCGCATTTCATCGCGCGCTTGCAGCGCGAGGGCGGCAAGACGCTCGATGATTCGCTCGCGGAAGTGCGCGAGGCCGCCGACTTCTGTCGTTATTACGCGGCGCAGGGCAAAAGACTGTTCGGCGAAAGCGAGGCGATGCCGGGGCCGACCGGCGAGAGCAATGTACTCAGCCTGCGCGGCCGTGGCGCCTTCGTCGCGATATCGCCGTGGAATTTTCCGCTGGCGATTTTTCTGGGCCAGGTTGCGGCGGCGCTGATGGCCGGCAATGCCGTGGTCGCAAAGCCCGCCGAGCAGACGCCCCTGATCGCAGCCGAAGCGGTGCGCCTGCTGCATGAGGCCGGCGTGCCGGCTTCAGCGCTGCATCTGGTTCAGGGCGATGGCCGGATCGGCGCCGATCTGGTGGCGCATGCCGATATCGCGGGCGTCGTCTTCACCGGCTCGACCGAGGTTGCGCGTTCGATCAATCGCGCCCTTGCCGCCAAGGACGGGCCGATCGTGCCGCTGATCGCCGAGACCGGCGGCATCAACGCCATGATCGTCGATGCCACCGCTTTGCCCGAGCAGGTCGCCGACGACGTCGTGGCGTCCGCGTTCCGCTCTGCCGGCCAGCGCTGCTCGGCGCTGCGGCTATTATTCGTTCAGGACGAGGTCGCCGACCGCATGATCGAGATGATCGCGGGCGCGGCGCGCGAACTGCGGATCGGCGACCCCTCCGACCCCGCCACCCATATCGGCCCGGTGATCGACGCCGAGGCAAAGCAGCGGCTGGGCACCCATATCGCGCGGATGAAGAAGGGCGCACGCGTCCACTTCGCGGGCGAGGCGCCACCGGGCAACTTCGTCGCGCCGCATATTTTCGAACTGTCCGACGCCGGCCAACTGACGGAAGAAGTGTTCGGCCCGGTTTTGCATGTGGTGCGTTACCCCGCCGACCAGCTCGATTGCGTGCTGCGATCGATCGAGCGCTCGGGCTACGGGCTGACGCTCGGCATCCATTCGCGGATCGACGACATGATCGAGGACGTGATCGGCCGGCTTGAGGTCGGCAACATCTACGTCAACCGCAACATGATCGGCGCCGTGGTCGGCGTGCAGCCGTTCGGCGGCCATGGCCTGTCGGGCACCGGACCCAAGGCCGGCGGCCCGCATTATCTGGCGCGATTTGCCACCGAACAGACGGTGACGGTCAACACGGCAGCGGCCGGCGGCAATGCCGCGCTGATGTCGGGCGGGGAGTAGTTGTTTCACCCTCCCCTGGAGGGGGAGGGTCGGCTCACATTGAGCGCAGCGAAATGTGAGCCGGGGTGGGGTGATCTCTCAACTCGGGCACCGATCGAGGGAGAGACTGTCACCCCACCCCGCCGCTCATTTCATTCGCGTCGACCCTCCCCCTCCAGGGGAGGGTAAGAAAGTGCCGTTGCATCCCCAACCCAACATGGGTCAAATGGCGTTTGATCCGGATCGTCAACAGCGATTTCAAGCACGCGCGAAACAAAACCAACGAACGTCACGGGAGCTATGCCATCATGGAAAAGGGCATTTTTGACGGCCTCAAGGTGCTGGACTGCGCGAGTTTCATCGCGGCGCCCGCGGCCGCCACCGTGCTGTCGGATTTCGGCGCCGACGTGATCAAGATCGAGCCGCCGGGATCGGGCGATCCCTACCGCAACCTGCCGCATCTGCCGGGCTATCCCCACAGCGAGCACAATTTCGCGTGGATGCTGGAATCCCGCAACAAGAAGAGTCTGGCGCTCGACCTCGCAAAACCCGAGGCGCAGGCGGTGCTGCATCGCCTCGTCGCCGAGGCGGATGTCTTCATCACCAATTTCCCGCCGGCGGTGCGCGGCCGGCTCGGCCTGACCTATGAGACGCTTGCCCCGCTCAACGAGCGGCTGATCTATGCCTCCTTCACCGGCTATGGCGAAAAGGGCGAGGAAGCCAACAAGCCCGGCTTCGACAGCAACGCCTATTGGGCGCGCTCGGGGCTGATGGACCTGGTGCGTGCCGATGAAAACACCACGCCCGCGCGCTCGGTCGCCGGCATGGGCGACCACCCCTGCGCGATGGCGTTTTACGGCGCGATCGTCACTGCACTGTTCAGGCGCGAGCGCACCGGCAAGGGTTCGCATGTCTCCACCAATCTGATGGCCAACGGCATCTGGGCCAACGGCGTGCTGGCGCAGGCCACGCTATGCGGCGCGAAATTCCAGCCGCGGCGCCCGCGCGAAGCGGCGCTGAACGCGGTGACCAACCATTACAAATGCCGGGACGGGCGCTGGATCATCCTGTCGCTGCTGAACGAGGAGCGGCAATGGCCGGCGTTTGCCCGCTGCATCGGCCGCGAGGATTTTATCGCCGACGAACGCTTTGCCAGCAAGGCCGGCCGCCACGCGCGCTCGATCGAGCTGATCAGGATTCTCGACGACATCTTCGCCACCAAGGATCTCGCCGAATGGCGCAAGATCCTGGACGGCAACGGCCTCGTGTTCGGCGTGATCGGCATCCTCGACGACATTCCGCACGATCGGCAGATGATCGAGAACGAGGTGCTGGTGCGGTTCGAGAACGACACCATGCTGACCGTCAACAGCCCGATCTTCATCGACGGAGCCAGGAAGGTCCAGCCACGAAAACCGCCCGAGCTCGGCGAGCACAGCGACGAGGTGTTGCGGCAGGCAGGCTATGATGAGGCCGCGATCGGCAAGCTGCGGGCCTCCGGCGCGGTGGCGTAACCCCGCGTCCTCACACAGGCTCGGCTTCGTCGCGCCTAGGCCAAAACCAATCGCCGCGCTCAGCGGCGGAGCCAGGCCCAGCCGATCGTGAAAGCGATGACGCCGACGATGACCGCGAGCGCGATCGCCCAGCCGCTGACGCGGATGGCGCCGACGGCTCGCCGCACGGCCTCGTTGTGCGCGATCTCGCGGTCGCGCCGCTTGTCGTCCTCTTCGGAAGAGCTCATCGGAGGTCTCCGCTCAGGGTGTGGCCGGGGTCGCCGGCTCAAGCGCCGTTTCGAACGATGACGGCTGGTCGGCCGCGCCTTTGCCACCGCTCATGCCGGCGAGCCGGCTCAGCGAAAATGCCGCCAGCGCCGCGCACAGGGCCGCGGTCGCCGCCGCCAGGAAGACCGATCCCGTGCTCCATTTCGCGGTCAACAGCGCGCCGCCGACCAAAGGACCTATGATCGAGCCGACCCGGCCGATGCCGAGCGCCCAGCCGACGCCGGTAGCCCGCACCGCGGTCGGATAGAAGGTCGCGGCCAGCGCGTTGGCGGCGATCTGGCCACCGACGATGCAGAACCCGGCGGCGAAAATCGCCATGGTAACGAACGCGACGGAATGGCTGAGCTGGCCGATGGCGCCGACCGCGAACACGGCCGCGAAATACACCAGCGCCAGCGCGCGGAAGGAGAAGCGGTCGATGATGCTGCCGAGCGCAAAGGTCCCGACCACGCCGCCAACCTGCAGCATCGAGCCGATCGCCGCCGCCGCCGACACCGAGGCGCCGAGATCGTTGAGCACGGTCGGCAGCCAGTTCGACAGGAAATAGAGATCGAGCAGGCTCATGAAGAACACGATCCACAGCAGCAGCGTGGGCAGCGTCCGGCCCTCCCGGAACAGATGCCGCACCGGAATGCCGGCGAGAACCGGTTCGTGCACCACGAATTGCGTACCGGCCGCAGGCACGGCCTTCGGATTGATGTACCCCAGCAATTCGGCGACGCGCGCATGCGCGCGGCGGTTAAGCGCGAGGAAGCGCACCGATTCGGGCAGCCGCCACACCAGGATCGGCGCCAGCAACAGCGGCGCGACGCCGCCGACAACGAACACCGAACGCCAGCCGAATTGCGGGATCAGCGCCGCCGCGAGCAGGCCGCCGAGCGCGGCACCGACCGAAAAGCCGCAGAACATGATCATCACCATGGTGGCGCGGCGGCGATGCGGACTGAATTCGGATGTCATCGCCACCGCGTTCGGCATCGCGCCGCCAAGGCCAAGCCCGGTGAGAAAGCGAACCGCGAGCAGCGTGTTGACGTCGTCAATGAAAGCCGTGGCCAGCGTGCCGAGGCCGAACGCCAGGGTCGAGAGGATGATGATGTTCTTGCGCCCGACCCGGTCCGCCAGCGGCCCGAAAATCAGCGCGCCGATCATCAGCCCGAACAGTCCGGCGCTGAACACCGGGCCGAGCGCGGCGCGGGTCAGGTTCCATTCCCTGGCCAGTGCCGGCGCCACATAGCCGATCGCCTGGGTATCGAACCCGTCGAGAAACAACACCGCCGCGCAGATCAAAAGCAATTTGATCTGGAAGCCGCCGACCGGCTGCTGATCGATGAAGCCGGCGACATCGACCGGCGACGCCTCCTCTTGCGCCTGAGAAACCGCCATGATCGTCCCCTCCCCGAAATGCCGGGCCGCGGTTCTTGCCGACCGCGTTGGCCCAGCCTAACGCGAAATCAACCGGTGCGGCAGGCTTTTCGACCGGCTACCCGCGCAGCGCGTCCGTCGAATAGCCGGCAATCCGCTTGTAGCCTTCGGAGAGGCCGACAAGTTCCTCGCGGCTGATGACGTCCTCGATCGCACGGAACGGCTGATCTTTCGTGCGCTGAAACACCTCGCGCAGGATCGCGTCCGGCGGGTTGGTGCGGTTGGTGAGCACGACGCGCGTGGTGGCCTCCAGACGTTGCTTTTCGTAGGCCGCGAGCGCCGCGACGGAATCGTTGTTTTCGAGCAGCGCTGTTGTCAGCGCGCGGGCATCGAGGATCGCTTGTCCCGCACCGTTGGAGCCGCGCGGCACCATCGGATGCGCGGCGTCGCCGAGCAGCGTCACCCGGCCAAAACTCCAGCGCGGCAGCGGGTCCTGATCGACCATCGGGAATTCCAGCACATGATCGGCGGCGCGAATGAAGGCGGGCACGTCGAGCCAGTCGAAATGCCAGTCGGCGAACGCCTCGATGAAATCGTCGAGCGAACCGGCCCGGTTCCAGTCGCGCTTGCGGTAGTTTTGCGTTTCGATCTCGGCGACCCAGTTGATGAGCTGCAACCCATCGGCGCCGGCGGCCCGGATCGGGTAAATCACCATCTTGCCGTGCGACAGCCAGCCGGCCCGCACCATGCTGGCGCCGGACAAGATCGGTTGCCATCGCGTCACCCCGCGCCACATGTTGACGCCGGAATAGCGCGGCTCGCCTTCGTCCGGAAAGAACTGCCTGCGAACGGCGGAGTTGATGCCGTCGCAGGCGATCGCGACGCGGCCGCGCACGGTGGTGCGGTTGGCGCCACCCGGACCATCCGAGAACGTCACGGTGACGCCCGCCGCATCCTGCTCGACGCCGACGCAATGCCGGTTGGTCAGCAACCGATTCGCGCCGGCGCGGGAACGAAAAGCGTCAAGCAATATCATCTGCAGGTCGCCGCGATGGATGGAGAATTGCGGATGCGCGTACCCGGCCAGCCGCCCAAGCGGCTCCTGATAGATCAACTGGCCGAAGCGGTTGAAGAAGGTCGCGTCCGCGGTTGCGATCGCAACCTTCGCCAGCGCCGGTTCGAGGCCAAGCGCGGCAAGCGCCTTGGTCGCATGTGGCAGCAGGTTGATGCCGACGCCGACCGCCCTGATCTCGGCGGCGGATTCAAGGATGCGGCAGGGAATGTTGGCCTGGTGCAGCGCCAGAGCGAGCGTCAACCCGCCGATGCCGGCGCCGACGATGATGACCTCGTCCATGCTTGCTTCCCGCGAAATCGTCCGCGATGAGACACGACTAGCAAGCCCACTGTCAATCTGGCCGCCCGCGCAATGCCTGATCCAGCGGGTGAAATCTGACGCCTGGTGCCCACTCCGATACGCAAAATGAATCAGACATGAACGTTGGCTAAAGCCTGGAACGTCGGATCGAAACCTTCGGTTACGAGCCCGGGTTACTCCCGGCTCCGGACATATCGCTGCGCCGCGCTAACCGACGCGATGTGCCAGCGGCGGTCGAGGACCGCGCGGACTAAGTCCGGCCAGCCCTACAGACCCTTCAGCGCAATGCTCAGGCCGGTCCGCCCGCTCGATCGGCAGCCCGACAGCCCCGCGCAACGATTTATCGTGGATACTTCCCGTCGGGCTTGGCCCGCTTGCCGCCGCCGGGAGCGGGAGTATATTAGGTCGATGGCTGTCAGCTCGCCGGATCTAAAAGCGTTCTTGCTCGCCACACCTTTCTTCGGTGGCCTCTCCGACGCAAGCCTCGATCTCTTGGTCTCAATGCTGGTCGAGCGCCGCTTCGGCGTCGGTGCCACTGTCGTAGCGGAAGGAGAACCGGGGCGCTCGATGTTCATCGTTCACTCCGGCGAGCTCGTGGTGAACAAGCTCGGGGATTCGCGGCGCATAATTCGCATGGCGGGTCTCGGGCCTGGTGATTTTTTCGGCGAAATGACGCTCATCGAAATGCAGAACCGGTCAGCCACCGTCGTCGCGGAGAGCCCAACCGTCCTGTACGAGCTCACGGCCCAAAAGCTTTACATGTACTACAAGGCCGACATCTACGCGTACGTGATGGTGATGCAGAATATCAACCGCGAGCTTTGTCGGCGGCTCCGCCGCGCCGACAATCGGATTGCCGAGCTGCAGATGCTTCACGCAAGTCAATAACGCAGATTCGCGTGCGCCATACTAGCGATCCTTGACGAAGCACATGCCCATCCGCGAGGTTTTTCCGGCAACCTGGCAGGCCAGTCCGTTGGCGCAGGTCCATGAACGAAAACTCGGATCGTTGTCGGCCTGCTTTGGGCTCTGCCGGTAACAACGCGCGCCCCAGCCATTGTAATACCCGGTTCCCGCAAGTTCGCGCATCAATTCCGGCCGGGCGCGCAACTGCGGGCGTTCGGAAAATCCGCGCGAATAGTCAGGACGGCTGCCCGAGCTCAGCGAGCCCAGAATGTCGCGGCGGCGGATCTGGTCGCCGAAGAAATGCGGGGACGCCGGCACGACGGTCTCATTGGAAGGTTTTGCTGCCATCCAGTCGACGCCGGGGAAATGAAAACCGCCGATGCCGCGGGTCTGGTGACAGCCGGAGCAGGTGACGTCGTTCAGCCGGCGCTGGAAGCCGGCGACCGAGCGGATGTTGCGCGGCGTCACGCCGTTGTCCGCGGCCTGCTTCAGCGCGGCGACGACGTCGCTTTCACCGAACACGGGGTTGGCCGTGCCCTCGCCCTGCAGCAGGCCGAACGCCGGCTGCAGCTCCGAGCGATCAAACCCGGCCGGCGTGGCCGCGATCGCACCCCTCGCCAGAAATCGTTCCGGTATCAGAATCGTGCCGCGATCGAATTCATTGAAATGTCTGATATCGAGCAGCCACGCCTTGAAGTCGCGCGCGAGGTTTTCGTCTGCCAGAATCCGGTCGCGGTCGATCTGGTTTTCCAGCGGGGCTTCCTCGAACAACTGCGCCTGCGCATTGAAGCGAAACACCTTCAACAAATAATCGGTGCGGAAATCGCGAACGGGTGATTTCGGCGCGTGCGCGATCTGGAGATTGGTTTCAATCTGCTTGACATCGACGGGTTCGATAAATTCGAGCGGCCCGCCGGCTGACACCAGCCGGGTTGCGAGCTCTGCGCCGGTCTGCGGCCATTGCGCCATGGCGAGCCAGCGGCGCGCAATGTCCTTGCAGGTGAGCGCGATGCCGCCGGGGGCCGACGCTTTCGCGCCCTTCGCCCTCAACACCAGGTTCAGCGTCATCGGCAACCGGGGCGAGAGCGCATTCTCGCCGACCGAAGGTTCGCCCAGCCGCGTGAGGCGGTAGATCAGGCGGATCTCGCCGCAGGTCTCGGGCGACACATAGGCGCGGTCCATCCGGTTGACGATTCCCGCCAGCACGAAGCGTGTGCCCGAAGAATAGAGCAGCGAGCGATCGAACATCTGCCAGTCGAAGGCGGTGCCGACGCCGATGGCTTCGTTCGCGAGTCTTGCCTTGTGGTTTCCCATATAGCGATCGAATTCATTGTCGAGCGCCCGGCGCATCTGCGCCATCGACGGCAGTGCGAATAGTTCGTCATTGAGTATGGGGGCTCCGGCCGATTGAGCCGGCGCGACGAACCCACGCAAGCCGAATCCTGCCCGGTCGAGCCCGCGCGCCGGATGCTCGCCGAGGTCAAGTTCACGCAACGCCAGTGGATCGGTAATCGCGGCCCCGCGCTCCAGCGCGGCGGCTCGGGCCACGCGCTCCGGCGAAATGCCGCCTAGCAGAATGAAAACCGCAACAACCAATCGCAACGCGAGGAGCCCATTTGCTGACAAGACGCCGCGCCTCGGCGAGCAGCGTTTTCCGGTCGGGAGAACCTAGCCGATAGGCGGACACCCTGTCTCGCAGCGAGCCGGAATTAGCCGGGCGATCGCTTCACGTCGCGGTGAAGCGATCAGTTGGGTCGACGCGCGACGATCAGGCCCTTGCTGGTCACGACCACCCAGCGGCCGTCCTGCTTGCGGATGGCGTCGACGCGGCCGAGGCCCGGGATGGGATCGCCGGCATAGACCTCGTAGATGCCGCTGCGGCCTTCGATCAGCGCGCCACCATTGCCGATGTTACGCAGCACCCAGCCTTCCACCGTCGGCAG
>NZ_JBAVNZ010000344.1:0-4507 GCF_049691595.1 Bradyrhizobium sp. | reverse complement strand
TTTCGCTCCGGCCGGTCGCCATCGCGCGAAGGTCGCGGGTTGTACGGGCGATCGCCGCGCGGCCGGTCGCCGTCCTTGCGCAAACCCTCGCCGCGCGGCGTGGTGGGCCGTTTCTCGCCGTCACGGTCGCGCGGCGCATAGGGCTTCCTGTCGCCGAACTTGCGGTCGGCAAATCGCGCGGCCGGGCGCGCGTCGCCTCGGTCGCCCCGCGGGGTGTAAGGGCGCTTTTCGCCGCCGCGATCCTCGCGCGGCGTGAACGAACGCTTTTCGCCGCCATCGCCGCGCTGCGGGCGATCCTCCCGGTTGAAGCGTGGCGGACGATCACCAAAGGGCCGGTCGCCGCGCGGGCGCGGCGCGTCACCGTCATCGCGACGCGGGGCGCGATCTTCGCGATTGCCGGCATAGGGTTTGCCTGCGCCCGCATAGGGCTTCTTGCCATAAGATTTGGCGCCGCCGGGTTTCCCGGCATGAGGGCGCCGTTCCCCGTCGCGCTTGTCGCCATCGCCTTTTACGGCAAAGCCGCGTTTGGCGAATTTCTTCTCCGGCCCGCGAGCGGCGCCGGAACGGCCCTTGCCGCCCGACGGGCGGTCACGCCGGCCGCGGGAATCGTTGTTTTTATCGTTGTCGCGGGGCATGAATGGTCTCTCGGGTACGGATGAATTGGCGATCAGGCCGATGTGGATGGGTTGTCATAGCGATAACGCGCACGCACTTGGCTCAAGGCGCATTCTCACGCAAAATCGGCATCCACTTTTGCTGAAGGCGCATCTCATAGCAGGTTTCTTCCGATGATACGAGGCATGACCGCCCCTTCTTTCATGGATTTGGCGCTGAAAACGGCGGAAAACGCCGGAAAAGCCGGCGAAGTTCCGATCGGATGCGTGGTCGTGCGCGATTACGAGGTGATCGCCACGGCCGGCAACCGGACGCTGACCGACCGCGATCCGACCGCGCATGCCGAAATATTGGCGATCCGGCAGGCCGCCGAAGCCATCGGCACCGAGCGGCTGGTCGATTGCGACCTCTATGTCACGCTGGAGCCATGCACGATGTGCGCGGGCGCGATCTCGTTGGCACGGATCAGGCGGCTCTATTACGGCGCGGCCGACCCGAAAGGCGGCGCGGTCGATTCCGGCGTGCGGTTTTTTGCATCGCCGACCTGCCATCACGTCCCCGAGGTCTATTCCACGGTCGGCGAAACCGAGGCGGCGGCGCTGCTGCGGGAGTTTTTCAAGGTGAGGCGGTAGCTCCGCCGTCATTGCGAGCGCAAGCGAAGCAATCCATCTTTGCCGCTGGAAGAAAGCTGGATTGCTTCGTCGCTTCGCTCCTCGCAATGACGAGAAAAATTACCCCGCCAGAAAAAATTCCCGCAACGCACTCGCCGTCGCGTCCGGATTTTCCTCGGTGAGAAAATGCCCGGCATCCACCGGCATGCCGCGCACATCGGTCGCCCAGTTCCTCCAGGTATCGAGCGGCGTCGCCGCGGCGCGGGCGACGCCGGCATCGCCCCACAGCGCCAGCAACGGGATCGTGATCCTGTTGCCGGCGTCGTGGTCTTTCTTGTCGATCTCATAATCGGCATAGGCGCCGGCGCGGTAATCCTCGCACATCGCATGCACGCGGGAGGGATCGCGGAACGGCGCCAGATAATGCTCCAGCGCGCGGGGATCGATGGCGTCGAGGGTTTTCGATTTGGTCTGGCTTGCCATCTTCTGCCGGAGGAAGAAATCGGGATGGCCGCCGATCAGGGTTTCCGGCAGCGGGTAGGGCTGCGCCAAAAACGCCCAGTGATAGATCTTCAGCGCTGAGAGCCGGTTGATGCGTTCCCAGTAATCATAGGTCGGCAGGATATCGAGCACAGCAAGCTTCGAGAGCCGGCCAGGATGATCGAGTGCCAGCCGGTACGACACGCGCCCGCCGCGGTCGTGACCGGCGAGCGCGAAATGCACATGGCCGAGCCGCTCCATTGCCTCCACCATCGTCCGCGCCATCGCGCGCTTGGTATAGGGCGTGTGGTCCTTGTCGCTGTCGGGCATATCCGACCAGCCATAGCCCGGCAGGTCGGCGATGATCAGCGTGAATTTGTCGGCCAGTCGCGGCGCCACGGGGTGCCACATCACATGGGTCGATGAGAATCCGTGCAGCAGCAACAGCGGCGGCCCCTTGCCGCCGACGCGCGCGAAGATGCGTCCCGCGCTGGTGTCGATCCATTTGGCGGCATAACCAGGAAACAGATCGGCGAGGTCGGGCATGAATTTGGCACTCCTTCGCGGCAAACGCGCATCGCGCTTTTGTCGAAGCTGTTGCTTCAAACTTTGTTTGCCGTTGCCGCTGGCACGTGACGGATATATGCCATGAGACAAGCCCGACCAACAACAAGCCGAGCAGAGGAAATGCCATGTCGATCGATTTCGAAGTCCCGGCCGAGGCCAAGGCGATCCGCGAAAAGGTCCGCCAATGGGTGCATGACGAGTGCATCCCCGCGGAGAAGGAACTGGACTCCAGGCCGCTCGACGAGGTGCTCGGCACGTTGCGCGCGAAGGCCCGCGCGCGGGGCCTGTGGTGCCCGTTCGTTCCGAAGCAATATGGCGGCATGGGCCTCGGACCGCTCGCCAACGCGCTGGTGCAGATGGAGCTCGGCGAGAGCATGCTCGGCGCGCTGTCGATGAACACGCAGGGCCCCGACGACGCCTCGATGATGACCATTCTCGAGCATGGCACCGAGTACCAGAAGGAAAAGTTCCTCAAACCCCTGCTCAATGGCGACAAGCGCATCTGCTTCTCGATGACCGAGAAGGCCGCCGGCGCCGATGCCACCGGCATGCAGACATCGGCGGTGAAGGACGGCAACGAGAATTACATCTTGAACGGCGAGAAGTGGTTCTCCTCATCCGCGAGCGTCGCCGACATGGCGCTGGTGATGGCCAGGACCGATCCGAACGCGCCGCGCCACAAGCAGTATTCCACCTTCATCGTCGAATTGCCCAACCCCGGCTACCGGATCAAGCGCAACATCAAGAACATGGCGATCGAAGGCCCGCATGCCGACGCGATTCATGGCGGCCACTCCGAGATCGAGATCAGGGATTTGAAGGTGCCGGCCGACAATCTGCTCGGCGGCGAAGGCAACGGATTCAATATGGGCCAGCACCGCCTCGCTTACGGCCGCTTGCGCCACGGCATGCACAACATCGCAAAGGCCCAGCGCGCGCTCGACATGGCGGTCGCGCACATCACCAAACGCTCGACCTTCGGCGTGCTGCTCGCCGACCGCCAGGCGGTTCAGTTCATGCTGGCCGAATGCGCAAGCCAGCTCTATATCGGGCGGCTGATGCTGCTGCACATCGCCTACAAGGCGGAGCGGGGCCTGGATCTGCGACAGGAGAACTCGATCGCCAAGGTGTATCTGGCGCACATGGTGCATCACGTGATCGACACTGCGATCCAGCTCCACGGCGCGCTCGGCTTCAGCCAGGATACGGTGCTGGCGAAATGGTACACCCAGGTCCGCTCGCAGCGGCTGGTCGACGGTCCCGACGAGGTGCACCGATGGCGGGTCGGCCGCAACGTCATCAAGGCGTTTCGCGAGCACGGCACCACGGCGAGCGCAGCGGGCGGTGATTTGCTTTAGCCCGGGTTCGTGATTCCGGGGCGACGCGCAGCGCCGAACCCGGAATCCCGAGATGAGGCGCACAGCGCAAACAACGTCGAGATTCCGGATCGACGCGCGCGGCGCGTAGTCCGGAATGACGGTGCTAGTCTTTCGCCCCCTCCTGCTCCACCGCCTGCCAGGCGATATCGCGGCGGCAGAATCCATCGGGCCATCTGATGCGGTCGACGGCCTGATAGGCGCGGCGCTGCGCTTCGGTGATGGTTTTGCCCGAGGCGCAGATGTTGAGCACGCGGCCGCCATTGGCGAGGATGGCGCCGTCCTTTGCGACCGTGCCGGCATGGAAGATTTCGACGCCCTCGATCTTGGCGGCGTCATCGAGCCCCTCGATGCGAGTCCCTTTCGCATAATCCCCGGGATAGCCCTTCGCCGCCATCACCACCGTCAACGCCGCTTCGGGAAACCAGCGAAGATCAAAGTTCTTCAACTGCCCGTCGCAGCACGCCATCAACGCCGGCACAATGTCGGACATCATCCGCAGCATCAGCACCTGGCATTCCGGATCGCCGAAGCGGACATTGTACTCGAACAGTTTCGGTCCCTGCTCTGTCAGCATCACGCCGGCATAGAGCACGCCGCGGAACGGCATGCAGCGTATCTTCATGCCGGCGACCGTCGGCATAATGATCTGCGCCATGATCTGGACGTGGATTTCAGGCGTCACGAACGGCGTCGGCGAATAGGCGCCCATGCCGCCGGTGTTCGGGCCCTCGTCGTGATCGAACACGCGCTTGTGGTCCTGCGCGGACGCCAGCGGGATCGCGGTCTCGCCGTCGCATAGCCCGAAGAAGCTGATCTCGCGGCCTTCGAGAAACTCCTCGATCACGACTTCCGCGC
>NZ_JBAVNZ010000343.1:0-1783 GCF_049691595.1 Bradyrhizobium sp. | reverse complement strand
GTGACGTCGATGCGGTGGCCCTCTTCGAGGGTCACGATCGCCCGCTTCACATCCGACTGCGAACCGAAATTGCCGCGAAACACCTTGGTCTTGCCCTTGCGCACCAGCGTGTTCACGCTCTTGACCTTGACGTCGAACAGTTTTTCGACGGCTTCCTTGATCTGCGGCTTGGTCGCCTTGCCGGCGACCTTGAACAGAACCTTGTTGTGCTCGGAGGCAAGCGTCGCCTTTTCCGTCACGACCGGCGAAACGATGATGTCGTAGTGGCGCGGATCGATATTCTTCATTTGAAGCGCGCCTCCAGCGCATCGAGGGCGGCCTTGGTCAGCACCAGCTTCTGACGGCGCAAAATGTCGTAGACGTTGATGCCCTGGATCGGCAGCACGTCGATGTTCGGGATGTTGCGGGCCGCGGTCGCGAAACCGTGGTGCAGCTCGGCGCCGTCGATGATCAGTGCATTGGTCAGGCCGAGGCCCGAGAAATGTCCGACCAGCGCCTTGGTCTTGGCGTCCTTGATCTGCGCGTTGTCGATCACGATCAGGCCACCGTCCTTGGCCTTCGCCGACAGGGCATGCTTGAGCGCGAGCACGCGCACCTTCTTGGGCAGGTCGGTCGCGTGCGAGCGAACCACCGGACCGAAGGCGCGGCCGCCGCCGCGGAACTGCGGCACGCGGGCCGAGCCGTGACGGGCGCCGCCGGTGCCCTTCTGCTTGTACATCTTCTTGCCGGTGCGCCAGACGTCGGCGCGGCCCTGCGTCTTGTGGGTGCCGGCCTGACGCTTGTTGAGCTGCCACTGCACGCAGCGCGCGATGATGTCCTGGCGCGGCTCGAGACCGAAAATCGCGTCCGAGAGCTGGACCGATCCGGCTGCCTTGCCTTCAAGGGTCGTGACTTTCAGTTCCATCTCACGCGCCCTCCTGCTCGGCCGGCGCTTCCGCAGCCGGCTCGCTGCCGCCGGCGACCCTGAACTTGCCGGGCTTTGGAGCTTCCTTCGGCAGCGGTTTCTTGACGGCGTCGCGCACCGAAATCCATCCGCCCTTGGAGCCGGGAACGGCGCCTTCGACCAGGATCAGGCCGCGCGCGACATCGGTCTGCACCACGCGCAGATTGAGCGTGGTGATGCGATCGACACCCATGTGACCGGGCATCTTCTTGTTCTTGAAGGTCTTGCCGGGGTCCTGACGGCCGCCGGTCGAACCGATCGAACGGTGCGAGACCGAGACACCATGGGTGGCGCGAAGACCGCCGAAATTCCAGCGCTTCATGCCGCCGGCAAAACCCTTGCCGACCGAGGTTCCGGTGACGTCGACGAACTGGCCAACCACGAAATGGTCGGCCTGAATCTCGGCGCCAACCGGGATCAGCGCGTCTTCCGACACGCGGAACTCGGTGACCTTGCGCTTGGGCTCGACCTTGGCGACCGCGAACTGGCCGCGCTCGGCCTTCGGCAGATAGACGGTCTTGCGGGCACCCGAACCGAGCTGTAGCGCGACATAGCCGTTCTTCTCGGTCGTGCGGTGGCCCAGCACCTGGCAATTGCCCAGCTTCAGCACGGTCACGGGGATATGCTCACCGGTCTCGGTAAAGACCCGCGTCATCCCGACCTTTTGTGCGATCACTCCGGAGCGCATCGGCGTGCTTCCTGTTCTTTCTGTCCGCGACCGGCGGACGATCCAAAAATTCAGAGCTTGATCTCGACGTCGACACCGGCGGCCAGGTCGAGCTTCATCAAGGCATCGACGGTCTGCGGGGTCGGATCGACGATGTCGAGAAGGCGCTTGTG
>NZ_JBAVNZ010000342.1:0-18060 GCF_049691595.1 Bradyrhizobium sp. | reverse complement strand
GGCCTGTGGCAACGATCTCTCGACCGAGAATATTCTCAAGCACGCCTACGCCGTCAAGGATCTGGAACTGCCGATGCTGTTGCCCGGCATCAAGATCAACACCTCACCGACCGATCATGTGCCGGTCGATCAGATGCAGTTCATGCGTTTCAACGGCAAGACCTGGGAGCGCTTTGGCGATCTGCAAACCGGGAATTGATGATCCCGTCATTTCCGGGTTTGCGCGATGTCGCGCGGCGCCACTTATTGCGTCTTGTCATCGGGCCTGAATAGTTGTTCAGTTCTTCAAGGCGATTTATACAAAATCGCGAGAAAACAATGAACACGCGCGCGTCGTGGCCGAGCTAACAGGCCTTCAGGCGCGTGCGGGGACAAGAAGCGCGCCATGGTCTATCGGCGGACCCATCAAGTCGTAAAACGCCTCGCGGCGCGGCGCAGCGCCATTCTGGCGGCGGCCCGGGATGCGGCCTCCGAAGGCGGCATGGCCGCGGTGCAGATCGCACCCGTCGCGGTCCGCGCCAATGTCGCGGCCGGCACGGTCTACCGCTATTTCCCCTCCAAGGCCGAGCTGATTTCCGAGCTGATCGCCGAGGTCTCGCGCGACGAACTGGCGGCGATCCGCAGCGCCGCGGATGCGGCGCCGGGGCCGTCCTCGGCGCTGGCCGCCGCCGTGACCACGGTCGCCGTCCACGTGCTGTCGCAGCGCAAGCTCGCCTGGGGCATTTTGGCCGAGCCGGTCGATGTCGATGTCACGGCGTCGCGGCTCGCCAGCCGCCGCGAAATATCCGGCGAGATCGCAGCAAGGATCGATGCCGCGGTGCGTGCCGGTCATCTGCCGGCGCAGGACACCGTACTCGCCGCCACCGCGCTGTTAGGGGCGCTGCATGAGGCGCTGGTCGGCCCGCTGGCGCCGGACAACATCGACGATCCGGCAAAACTGCGCGACGCCGTGCAGACCGTGACGCTCCTGGCGCTGCGCGCGGTCGGGGTGATGGATGCCCGTGCCCGCGGCCTCGTGGTGCAGGCGGTGCTGCCGGCGAAGGCGTTGGTGGGCGCTTAAGAGCTGCCGCCGAAATACCAGGCAAAATGATCGACAAGATGCCCAATGTTCGCCACCTAGGATCGCCCGTCTTTGTGAATGGCGTTCATTGCCAATGACGAGGCCGATCGTCCTGCCTTGGCCGTTGCGCGGCAGCCTGGAGGCTGCAATGCGGGCGCTGCTCGAACCCGGCGACCGGTCGCACGTCGATTTCTCGCGGCCGACCGGCGAGGCGGCGCTTGTGTCGCCCGACTCCGTGTCGTGGCGCGTATTCAAGAACCCGCTCTCGCTCTTCGTCGGCGGCGTCACCGCCGTGATCCTGGAACTCGCCGAGCCGCGCGTGCGTACGGGCGTCTGGGAGCATACGACCTTCCGCGTCAATCCGATCCGGCGGCTGCGCCGGACAGGGCTCGCCGCCATGGTGACGATCTATGGTGCCCGCAGCTCAGCCGAGGCCATGATAGCTCGTGTCCGGCGAATGCACGACGCGGTCGCGGGTATGACACCATCAGGCGAAGCATATTGCGCCAATGACCCCGCGCTTCTGAACTGGGTTCATGGCACCGCGGCATACGGCTTTCTCCAAGCTTATCATGCCTATGTGCAGCCGCTTTCTTTGTCAGAACGCGACCGCTATTACGCCGAGGGTGTTGCGGCCGCGGCTCTTTATGGCGCGACAAGCGCACCGACATCGGAAGCCGAGCATGAAATGTTGTTTCGCGCCACGGCCGGCCGGCTGGAGCGCTCGGATATCGTGTTTGAGTTTCTGGCGGTCATGCGCCGCGCGCCTATTCTGCCGCTTCTGCTGAGGCCCGCGCAGCACCTCCTGGTACGCGCGGCCGTCGATCTGACGCCTCGCTTGGTGCGGACGATCCTGGGGCTCAATGGGCACGGCTTGCATGCTGGCGAAGCCGAGCTGGTCCGGCAAGCTGGAGCCTTCGCGGACCGCCTCGTTCTGGAATCCAACCCGGCCGTTCAGGCCTGCCGGCGGATGCGCCTTGCGGCCGATTATTTGTATGTCCACCGCAGCGCAGTTCCATTGCAGGAGGTCAGCTGAAAAGCCCGATGTCGATATTGTCGCGGTGATCGATGCCGACGCCTGGCAAATCCCTCCTTCGATCTTCTGACTTTGCTGTCGCAGTGCCAGCGCTTGTCGGCACTCAGCGGCGGCGCCTTCGACGTGACCGTTCAACCGCTGTGGAATCTCTATGCGCTGCATTTCTTCGGCACCGCGTCACCTCAACCGGACGGGCCTGCACCGCCGGCGATCGAGCGTGCCCGCAGCCTCGTGGATTGGCGGGGCATCGATGTCACGCCGCGCCAAATCGCATTGCTGCGGCACGGGATGGGCGTGACCCTCAACGGGATCGCCCAGGGCTATGTCACCGACCGCGTTGCTCGAGGCCTTTCCCGGGGTCACCGCCCTGGTTACGCGGCCCGATGGTGCCGTCCAGCATCTTCCCGGCTGAACGCCGCTGCCCGCCAGATGACGAGTTGCTGCTCCGACACTGCGACCACGCAGAGCCGGCCCGGTCAGGCCATGATTTTGGCAAACCACAAGTATAACCTGCGCACGCCAGCAACTACTAGGAACTGGCAAATATTCGAACAACAGGGAGGACGACAATGGGAAGTTGGCTCAGTGAACGAGAACAGCGCCTTGTTGCGGGCGCCGAGGCGGCTTCGGCCGCGACCCCGATACCGACCCAGATCGTGTCGAACGGCGAGTTTCTTCCACCCCGGCAGAGTGCGACGCAGAAGCGTGTCGAGGAGCGGATCAACGAGTTGGCTGATGTCAACGGCAAGCGACTTGGTTTGAGCCGTCGGCAGTTCATGCAAACGAGCTGCGGCATGGCGGCGGCGTTCCTCGCGATGAATGAGATCTATGGGAATGTGTTCGGGGTCGATGCGGCCGAGGCTCGCGAGCCCGAAATGATGCTGGCGCGGGCACAGAGCCTGGCCGGCCAGTTCGTCTTCGATGTCCAGACCCACTTCGTGCGCGACGACTTCGATCACAAGGAGCTGCTGGGCCTCGCCACTTTCGCGAGCGAGCACTGGAACCCGAAGATGAAGGAAGAGGGCGTGTCGTCGCTCGCCCGCTACAAGTTCCAGAACTACGTCAAGGAGATCTTCTACGACAGCGACACCAGCCTGGCGCTGCTGAGCGGCGCGCCATTCGACGACCCGAGCTGGTGGCTTCTGTCCAACGAGCAGATCGCCAAGGCCCGTGAGATGATCAACGAGTTCGCGGGCTCGCGACGCCTGCTGGCGCACACCGTGATCACGCCCAAGCAGCCGGGCTGGATGGACGAGGTTGACAGGGCGATTGCGGTCTACAAGCCGGATTCGTGGAAGTCCTACACCATCGGCGACCCGCTCGCGCCGTCGAAGTTTCCCTGGCGGCTCGACGACGAACAGATGATGTATCCATTCTATGAGAAAGCCGTGAAGGCTGGCATCACCACGATATGCATCCACAAGGGCCTGCTGCCGCCCGACTATGAGAAATCCTTTGCGGGCGTCTGGGAATACGCAACCGTCGCGGACATCGGAAAGGCCGCCAAGGATTGGCCGCAGATGAACTTCGTCATCTACCATTCGGCGCTGCGGGCGTTCCTCGAGCTGCCCGATCAGGCCTGGGCGGAATTCGAGGCCTCCGGCCGCATCAAATGGGCGACCGATCTGGCGGAAATCCCGCAAAAATTCGGTGTCACCAACGTCTATGGCGAGCTCGGCACGTCGTTTGCCAATTCGGCCGTGGCCCATCCGAAATTCTCCGCCGCGCTGGTCGGCACGCTGGTCAAGGGCATGGGGGCCGATCACGTCATGTGGGGCACCGATTCGGTGTGGTACGGATCCCCGCAATGGCAGATCGAAGCGCTGCGACGGCTCGAAATCCCCGAAGACATGCAGAAGAAATACGGGTTCCCGGCGCTCGGTGGTGCCAACAGCGCGACCAAGCAGTTGATCTTCGGTGGCAACGCGGCGCGCCTCTACCGGATCAACCTCAAGGCAGCCGATAATACGAAGATGCCGGCCTATTCGGAGGACCGCCTGGCCCGCCTGAAGAACGAGTACGAGTTCGCCGCCAAGGAGCCCTCGAACCTGCGCTACGGCTATGTGAGAGCCGGCTGATCGAAGACGGGTGCCGGCACCGGTGAGAGGCGCCGGCACCCGCTCAGGCGCAAACGCGCCGGCGAATGTTTCGGGCAGTATGATCTTCTCTTGGTCAGCTCACATATCCGCGTCGCCGCTCGGCCCGACATAGGCGATGCGCACCATGTTGGTGGTGCCGGGGGTGCCGAGCGGCACGCCGGCGACGATGATGACGCGCTGGCCCGCTCTGGCAAAGCCGTCGCGAAACGCGATCGAGCCGGCGCGGTCGACCATGTCGTCCTGGTCGTGCGCGTCTTCGGCAACGACGCAATGCACGCCCCATACCAGCGAGAGCTTGCGGCCGGTCGCGAGATTCGGCGTGATCGCCACCACCGGCGGCTTCGGCCGCTCGCGCGCCACGCGGATGGCGGTCGAGCCCGAACTGGTCCAGCAGATGATGGCGGACAATTCGAGCGTCTCGGCGATCTGACGCGCGGCACCGGCAATGGCGTCGCCGACGGTGGCCTCGGGTTCGGGCCGCTGCGCCGACAATACCGAGCGGTAGGTCGGGTCGCGCTCCACTTCCTCGCCGATCCGGTTCATGGTCGAGACCGCTTCGACCGGGAACTTGCCGGCCGCCGATTCCGCCGACAGCATGATGGCGTCGGCACCCTCATAGACCGCGGTGGCGACGTCGGAGACTTCGGCGCGCGTCGGCACCGGCGACTGGATCATCGATTCCAGCATCTGGGTTGCGATCACCACCGGCTTGCCGGCGCGGCGCGCCATCCGCGTCATCTGCTTCTGCAGGCTCGGCACCCGCTCCAGCGGCAGTTCGACGCCGAGATCGCCGCGCGCCACCATCAGGGCGTCGGAGGCCTCGATGATGTCGGCGAGCCGGTCGATCGCCTGCGGCTTTTCGATCTTGGCCATCACGGCGGCGCGGCCGCGGATTAGCTTCCTGGCCTCGACCACGTCCTCGGCACGCTGCACGAACGACAACGCGATCCAGTCGACGCCGGTCACCAGCGCGGCTTCCAGGTCGGCGCGGTCCTTCGGCGTCATCGCCGATACCGGCAGATCGGTGTCGGGCAGGCTGACGCCCTTGCGGTCCGACATCTTGCCGCCGATCACGACGCGGGTCACCGCGCGCTCGGGCGAGGTTCCTTCCGCGATCAGCCGCACCTTGCCGTCGTCAAGCAGCAGCGCGTGGCCGGGCCGCAGCGCTGCCAGAATTTCCGGATGTGGAAGCTGGACCCGGGTATTGTCGCCCGGCGTCTTGTCGGAATCGAGCACAAAGCTCTGGCCGTTGTTGAGCTGGACCGCGCCGTCGGCAAACGAGCCCAGGCGCAGCTTGGGTCCCTGCAGGTCGACCAGGATGCCGATCGGCCGTCCGTAGCTGCTCTCGACATTGCGGATGGTCTTGACCAGTTCGCGCATCTTGTCGTGCGCGGTGTGGCTCATATTGATGCGAAAGATATCCGCGCCGGCCTCGAACAGGCGGCGGATCATGGCGCTGTCGGAAGAGGCCGGACCGAGGGTGGCGAGGATCTTGATACGACGCAGTCGTCTCATCGCTTGCTTCCGGGTGCTGCGGCTGGCGGCAGACCAGACGCGCCCGGAGGCGTTCCGCCCGGCGTGTTTGGCAGACCGGGAACACCGCCGGGGGTGTTGGGGCCAAGCGTGCCGGGAATTCCCGGCACCCGCTGCGCGGGCTGCTCGTTGGCTTCGGTCAGCTGCACGGTCCAGGCGCGTTGTTCGCCGGTATCGACCTCGAAGAAGCCGGTACGGTCGAAGCCGCGCGCCAGGCAATTTTCGGTGCCCTTGATGGTGAATTCCTTGTCGCGCGAACACATGAAGGCTTGTCCGGACCACTCGCCGCCACGGTCGTAATCGAGGGCGTAGATGTAGTAATAGCGCGCCACCAGCGTTCCGCGCAGCAGCGTCTCGCAAGCCCGCGACGACACGTTCCACCAGCCTTCGGTGGTCCAGCCTTCGGCATCCTTGTAGCCGAGCGCAATCCCGACCCGGCTCGAGGTGTTGTTGCAGAGACGAAAGTCCGCGGCCGCCGGGCTATTCCACAGGCTGACCGCGGCAAGCGCCAGCACCGGCAACAGGCCGGCCGTCCGTCGGGCGAAGAGGGAGCTGGAAGAAGGAGAATCTGTTGCGATCATGCAGCCAAGCTATATCAAATCATTGACGATTTCGCGTGGCCCGGCGGGAACTGTCAACCGCCGGGACGCGCGTATTTCAAGCCGCGGGCAGGCGGAATTCCACCGGTTAGCGTCCCGTTTTGCGCGGGATGTGGCAAAATCTGTGACAATTCCCACCTGATATCAATATGCTGCAGATGAAACGGGATGATGGCCATGACGATCGACGACAAAACCAGAACGGAACTTGAAGCCGCCGTTTTCCGGCGGCTGGTCGGGCATCTGCGCGCCCGCACCGACGTACAAAACATCGATCTGATGAATCTGGCTGGCTTCTGCCGCAATTGCCTGTCCAACTGGATGAAGGAAGAGGCCGACGCCAAGGGCGTCGCGATCAGCAAGGACGAAAGCCGCGAGGCGGTATACGGCATGCCCTATGAGACCTGGAAATCGAAATTCCAGGGCGCCGCCAGCCCCGAGCAATTGACGGCGATGAAAAAGGCCCCAAGCGGGCATTGATTCCATCCGGGCGTTTCTTACCGCTTGTTATCTTCCTGTGAGCGCGCTGTGGATGAGCGCGATGTTGCCTTGACGAAAGGTATCACACTCTTGAGGGTCAATCTGGCAAGCGCCGCGCGGCAAAGCGTGCGGCGCTTGCTCTTTCAGCCACCACCGTCAGTTCCCTCAGGAGTACCCGATGGCCACCCCTGCCGCCGCCGTTCAGGAAGCGCCCGCGACGAAATTTGCGAAAGACCAGCTCAAGGCCATCATCGAGCGCATCGAGCGGCTGGAAGAAGAGAAGAAAACCATCTCCGACGACATCCGCGACGTCTATGCGGAAGCCAAGGGCAACGGTTTTGACGTCAAGGCGCTGCGCACCATCGTGCGGCTGCGCAAGCAGGACGCCGACGAGCGGCAGGAACAGGAGACCATCCTGGAAACCTACATGCAGGCGTTGGGGATGTTGTGAAGCGCAGGCCCGATAATTCCGACCAGCGTCGTCCCGGCCAAGTGAGCCAACGGGTCGCGCGAATGCGCGCCCGATGACAGGCTCCGCGAGCGCGAGCCGGGATCCAACCACTATCGGTCATGCGGACGGAATTGATTAATACACAATCGTGAACTATCCCCGTCATTCCGGGGCGACGCGAAGCGTCGAGCTCTGATGTGCAATTGCACATCATAGCTCGCGCCAAGAGGCGCGCCCCGGAATGACGATGGCTCGAGGATTACCCTTCCGACTAGCCTTGCGAATGAGGTCGGGGCTAACCCACGGATTCCAACGAATATCGGAGGTTGGTCCTTGCCTTCCGCGAGGACGACACTGAATTGGTGAAAACAGTGCGCGCTCAGTGCAGCGAGGCGGTACGCCGCACGAACGACCGGGTTGTCAGCGTGGCGGTGGCGGAGCCGGTGAAGTGGTCGCTGGCCATACCCATCATCGGGTCGTCCGAGAAGGTCATCGCGATCACAGCCTGCGGCTTGACGAAATAGACCCGCATCAGGCTCATGTCGGTATCGCCCAGCACCGTGGTGAACATCGAGTTGCTTGCACTCGGCGCCAGCATCACGACCCGCATCCAGACATCGTTGCCTTTGGCGGCCGAAATTCGCGTCGCGATCACGCTGCCCGAAACCTGCGGCCCCTTGGCGACGACGGTGTTGATCCCGATGGCGTCGGCGCCGGCATTGCGCGGCGCCGGACGGACGCTGCGCGGCAGCGGCGCGGAGGCCGCGACGATGTTGGCGCGGTCGACCGGCGAGGTGGCGGCGGGCGCATAGGCCAGCGCCCTGCTGAATGCGTCGGAAACGCTGGCGGTCGGCTGCGGATCGGCCGCGCCGACGGCCTCACGGGCTTTGAGGGCTGCGATCTGCGCCGGAGTGGCCTGCTTGGCTGTTGACGGTTCGTCGCCCCAGAAGCCGCGGGCATTGATGATATCGGCCGGTGTCTGCGGATTCGGCTCGGCCTTGTCGACGGAGGCCGGCGTCGTCGGTTCCGGCTTTGGCGCCGATGCGATCTGAAGGTCAGCCGAAGCCAGCTGAATGGCTGCGGCGAGCTGCGGCTTTGACCGCGGCGTCGGCGCCGGATCGGCGGATTTGGCGGGCGCAGCAACGGCCGCCGGAGCCGGTTTTTGATTGACGACGGGAGCGGCGGCTTCCTCATCGTCCTCGCTGGATTTGCCTTTGAAGAGCGAGGCTAACAGTCCCGGTTTGCCCACCGTCGCCGCATCGTTGCCATTGCCGCGCTTCTCGATGTCGGCGCGGGCCAGTTCATATCCCTTCAGCGGATTGCCGTCGGTGGGGACATGCACGGTGCGGCCATCGGGGAACACCTTGGCCAACTGGTCGTGGGTCATCCGCGGCCAGTGGCGGATGCTGCCGGTATCGAGATGGACAAAAGGCGAGCCGGAGGTCGGATAGAAACCGACACCGCCGCGCTGCAGGCGGAGCCCGGCGTGGCGAATCTGCTCCAGCGGCACGTCCGGAATGTAGAAGTCCATCGCATGGCCAAGCATGTGCTGGCTGAAGCGGGCCACACCCGACGAACGCCGGCGCAGCATCGCATTGGTGGCGGGGGAGCGATAGGAGGAGATGATCTGGATCGGCTTCTTGCCGTCGACGTCGCGGTAGACTTCCCAGAGGATGTCGAACAGGCGACGATCCATCGTAGTCTGGTCCTGGCTGCGCCAGTCGCGGAGAAAGTGATTGAGCTGTTTCAGCGCTTCTTCATCGTAGCGCCCCTCGCGCTTGAAGGTGACGGTGAGGTCTTCGTCGGAATGGGTGTGGTGGAAGGCAAGGGTGCGGGTCTCGCCCAGTGCGGTCGCGTCATGGACCGATCCGGCTCCGGCGAGGAGCAAGAGGGAGGACAGGCCGATCCGATATCCGGCCTTCGGCAGCGGATTGAGTTGCCGTGCGAAAACAGCCAGCACTATGAGCCCACCCAGTCGACGAGCGATCAGCAACTTCTTCCGCAAGCCCCGGCGAAAGAGTGTGAACGCATCCTTAATGCAGGAAGGTTAACCGATATTTGCCTTCCCGCCCCCAAATCAGGCTTAACCTAACCCGTCGACTATGGCAAAAAAGCGCCCAGTGCCGGAATCCAGATCGATAGTGGTTAACGTAAGCGGCCTCGCCGATGAAGCTACACCGTTGTTTCTATTAGAAATTCAGGCTTGCAACCGATTGCTGGGGATTAACGGGCAAACACCCCGCGTTGCTGCTGACGCCGGCCAACCGGCGCCGGGGGTGTCGGCGGGCCACCGAACAGCCGCTCGAGGAACGAGGGGCCGCCGGAAAAGGTGTTGTCGCTGACGAAGCTGATGCCCGCCGGCAGGCCGTCCTTCGGGCGGGAATAGTTCGGCTGCGAATGCGCCACCACGTTTTCCAGATCCCTGTTACGGCCGTTCCTGAGCAGCGCCAGCATGGTGGCGTCGCGGCCGTAGACGTCCCTGCGGAACTGCAGTTTGCCCGCGTCGTCCACGAAAGCGGTCTGGTAGGTGATGTTGACCGGGATCGGTGTCGGGAACTTGAGGTCGATCTCGCTATGGCCATACATGCCGCGAATTTTCTCCGGCGTGAAGCGCTCGTTCGGCATCGCGATGTTGAGCAGCACCGAGGCGTATTGATCCGGATTCTGGACGCGCATGCAGCCATGGCTGAACGCGCGCTCTTCCTTCGCGAACAGATGCTTGTCCGGGGTGTCGTGCTGGTAGACCAGGAACTTGTTCGGGAAATTGAAGCGGATGCGGCCGAGCGCATTGGCCTCGCCGGGCGGCTGCGAGATGTGGATGCTGCCGTCGCGGTCGCGTTCGAGCCGCAGCCCCATGCGCTGCAGCACGGTCGGATCCTGCTGCAGGGCCGGCAGGTATTCGTTGTAGATGATCGACGGCGGCACGTTCCAGGTCGGATTGACGGTGATGAACTTCATCGTCTCGCTGAGCAGCGGCGTGGCGTGCGTGCCGGGCTTCCCGGTCACCACCCGCGTGGTCCAGACCTGCCCGCCGTTCTGCATCACCTTCAGCGTATAATCGGGGATGTTGAGGATGACGTAGGCGTTGCCGACCGCCGGCGAGCCGAGCTGGCGGGGCAGCCAGCGCCAGCGCTCCATGTTGACGATCACGAGGTCGATCTGCTTGTCGCGCTTCGGGCTGTTGATGGCCTTGACGGTGCGGTCATCCAGCACGCCGGTGGGCTTGAGCTCGGCGCCGTCCTGGAACTTGCGCACGGCCTCCGCGACCCTGGCGTCGTAATGGGTGTCGTCGGCATTCTCCAAAATGCCGAGCTTGGCCCGTAGTTGCGGCACGCGCGGATCTTCCGGCGCCACCGCCGGCTGCTTCTTGGTGGCCGGCTTGAAGGCAAGCGCCGCGCCCTCGGCGATCTGAACCATCGGTCCGTCGCCCTGGCCACGCAACTCGGCCAGCTTCGCCTTCAGCTCGCGATAGAGCTTGTGCGGCGGATTGTAGCTATCCAGCGCCGCGGAGGCATCCTTCGCCGTCGTCACATTCGACAGCACTTCCGCCGGGTCGGTCGGATGGTCCGGATACAGGATATCCGCGCTGACCTGCGACCAGTGCATCCGGCCGCTCTGGGCCTGGCGCGCATAGTCCAGCATGCTCGCGGTCAGCTTCAGCTCGGCCTCCGCAAGCTGATCCGGCAAGGCGGCGGCCGCGAAATCGGGAACGGGGTAGTCGGACGGATTGAGGCCGTCGGAGGCGGCATCCTTCAGCCGCGCGACGACGCCCTTGCCAGTGCCGGTCAATTTGCCGGCCTGGGTCCAGACCGGCGCGTATTCGCGCGAGGCGTAGAACTTCTCGACGGCGGCGCGCTCGCTCTTGCGGTCGAAATAGCGCAGCGATTTTCCACCCAGCATTTCGCGCAATTTGTCGGCAACCGGCTGATCTTCCGGCGCGACGTTGCTCACAGCCTTTACGGGTTCTCTGGCCGGCTCGGCAGCCGGCGCGACCGCAGCCGGAGGCGTCGCGGGTGTGACGGTCGCAGTGTCAGTTGCCTTGTCAGTCGCCTTGGGAGCGGGAGCGGTGACGATGTCGGCCGGCTTGGGCTCTGTCGTCCTGGCCGCGTCGGGCACCGATGCGGTGGCGTCGATCTTGAAATCGCTGGCGGTCGGAGGCGGAAGGTTGACCGGCTCGGGACGCGGAATCGCCGCATCGATCGCAAGCTCCGCGGCGGTCGCGCGAGGCGCGTCGGACTGGGCCAGTGCCGAGGTCGCGGACAGCGCGAGGAAGCTCGCCGCGACGGCGATCAGCACCCGGTCATATCCCGCACGATCCTTCGGACAGTCACGCATCATCACACCCCCTGGACGAAACTGCCCCGGCATTGGAACAGTTCTTCATCGTTCGTTACAGCTTGCGCGACAGCGCCGGCCCTGGATTCAAACTTGGTACGCCTGCTACGCAGCTATTCAAACAGAAACGATACATGCGCGGCTATCATCCAGCCAGCGGCATGCGGGGCAACTCACGACAAACTGACCTCAAACTACCACCCGGACTCAGGCCGCGAGGTTTTGCCACGCTCGCTGAATTTTGTCTGTTACCGGCAAGCCACGGTTCAAATGTTCTGGCAAGACTTAACGCTCTATGGCTGGCTCGTCCTGCCACCGGTGCGCCACAATCCGGCCTCCGCTCAATTGGTGCCGTCTGTGCCACCATCGGCCGGTTCGTCGTCGGCGGCCTCATCAAGCTTGCGATAGAGCGTCGAGCGGCCGATCTTCAGCCGGCGTGCGACCTCCGACATCTGCCCGCGATAATGCGAGATAGCGAAGCGGATGATCTCATACTCCATCTCGTCGAGCGGGCGCACTTCGCCGGTGCCGGTCAGCATCGCGAGGCTCCCCACGCTGGCCAGTGGCGCGATAGGTATTTCATTACCGGAAACCATGGCGGGCGCGGTCGAAGGCCCAACGATCAAGGGGGCGGTGGGCTGGGCCTCGGGGTCGGCGACCGCGGCCGCTTGCGGGAAATCGGCGAGGCCGAGCAGATCGCTCTCGCTCATCACCACGGCGCGATACACGGTGTTCTCAAGCTGGCGGATATTGCCCGGCCAATCGAGCTGCGCCAGATGGGCCATCGCCTCGCCGCTGATGCCGGTGATGGCGCGGTTTTCCTCGGCGCAAAACCTTGCGAGAAAATGCCGCAGCAGATGCGGGATGTCTTCGCGCCGCGTCCGCAGGGGAGGGATCGTCAGCGGCAGTACGTGCAGGCGATAGAACAGATCCTCGCGGAATTTCCCGTTCTTCACGAGGTCGAGCAATTTGCGATTGGTCGCGGATATGATGCGGACGTCGACCTTCACCGGCTTGCGCCCGCCAACCGCCTCCACCGTGGCTTCCTGCAGCGCGCGAAGCAGCTTCACTTGCGCTGCCAGCGGCAGTTCGCCGACCTCGTCGAGAAACAGCGTGCCGCCGGAGGCCTCGACGAACTTGCCCGTATGGCGTTCGGTGGCGCCGGTAAAGGCGCCCTTCTCATGGCCGAACAGAATCGACTCCACGAGATTGTCGGGGATGGCGCCGCAATTGACGGCCACGAACGGTTTCGATTTGCGCTCGCCGCTGCCATGGATGGCGCGGGCGAACAATTCCTTGCCGACGCCGGATTCACCCTCGATCAGCACCGGAATGGTGGAGGCCGCCGCTTTTTGCGCGGTGCGCAGCACGCCCGCCATGGTTTCGCTGCGGGTGATGATGTCGGCAAAGGTCAGCCGGCCTTCGCGGCTGTGCCGGATGCGCTGCAATTCGCCCTTGAGTGCCGAGGTGTTGAGCGCGTTGCGCAGCGACACCTGCAGCCGCTCGAAGCCGACCGGCTTGACCACGAAATCCTGGGCGCCGGCGCGCATCGCCGAAACCACATTGTCGATGCCGCCATGGGCGGTCTGCACGATCACGGGGATGCTTAACCCCGCTTCGCGAATTTTGGCGAGCACGCCGAGGCCGTCGAGGCCGGGCATGACGAGGTCGAGCACCAGCGCGTCGACCGGCTGCGGTTCCGGCGCCGTCAGCATGGCGATCGCCGCGTCGCCGCCGTCGACCACAACGGACTCGTAACCGCATTTCTGCACCATGTTTTCAACCAGACGGCGCTGTACCGGGTCGTCGTCGGCGATCAAAATGGTGGCAACCATGGTTTTCCCCGCGCGTTACGACTATCTGTCTCGAATCGGGGCACTGTCGCCGATGCCGATTAACGCACGCTTAAACGTTGCCGTCCCGCCCGTATTCCGCCGCCGCCGTCTTTCCGATTGAAAACAGGTTTCGAACAAGAAAACAGGTTTCGAACAAGATGACCTCGCGCTCCTCATCCGCTCTCCGCAAGCAGGCCGCCCAACGCAAATCGGCCGCCGTGAAAACCACCGCCAAATCCGCGACCAGAAACAAGGCCGGCAAACTGCCGGAATGGAATCTGGCCGATCTCTATTCCGGCATCGACGCGCCCGAAGTCGGGCGCGACCTGCAAAAGATGGATGCAGATTGCGTCGCGTTTGAGGCCGACTACATGGGCAAGCTCGCCCAACACGTCGCACGGGAAGATGGCGGTGTCTGGCTTGCCGAGGCGGTCAGGCGCTACGAGGCGATCGACGATCTCGCCGGCCGTCTCGGTTCCTATGCCGGATTGATTCATGCCGGCGACAACGTCGATCCCGCGATCTCAAAATTTTATGGCGACGTTTCCGAGCGGCTGACGGCGGCCTCGACGCATCTGCTGTTCTTCGCGCTTGAACTCAATCGGATTGACGATGCCGTGATCGAACGCGCGATGCAGGCGCCGGAACTCGGGCACTATCGCCCCTGGATCGAGGATTTGCGCAAGGACAAGCCGTATCAGCTCGAGGATCGGGTCGAACAACTCTTTCACGAAAAGTCCCAGAGCGGCTACGCCGCCTGGAACCGGCTGTTCGATCAGACCATTTCGGGCCTGCGCTTCAGGATCGGGGGCAAGGAGCTCGCGATCGAGCCGGCGCTGAATCTGCTGCAGGACCGGGCGGGCGAAAAGCGCAGGGCGGCGGCGCAGGCGCTGGCGAAAACGTTCAAGGACAACGCGCGGACCTTTGCGCTCATCACCAACACGCTCGCCAAGGACAAGGAGATTTCCGATCGCTGGCGCGGCTTCCATGACGTCGCGGATTCGCGGCATCTGAGTAACCGCGTCGAGCGCGAGGTCGTCGATGCGCTGGTCGGCTCGGTGCGCGCGGCCTATCCGCGTCTGTCGCACCGCTATTACGCCCTGAAGGCGGGTTGGTTCAAAAAGAAGAAGCTCGCGCATTGGGACCGCAACGCGCCGCTGCCGTTCGCGGCCACCGGCACGATCGCCTGGCCCGACGCCCGCAACATGGTGCTGACCGCCTATCGCGGCTTCTCGGCCGAGATGGCTGATATCGCCGAACGGTTCTTCAATGATCGCTGGATCGATGCGCCGGTGCGTCCGGGAAAGGCGCCGGGCGCGTTCTCGCATCCGACCACGCCTTCGGCGCATCCTTACGTGCTGATGAATTATCAGGGCAAGCCGCGCGACGTGATGACGCTCGCCCATGAACTTGGCCACGGCGTGCACCAGGTGCTGGCGGCGAGCAACGGCGCGCTGATGGCGCCGACACCGCTGACCCTGGCGGAAACGGCCAGCGTGTTCGGCGAAATGCTGACCTTCAAGCGGCTGTTGTCGCAGACCAAAAGCGCCAGGCAGCGGCAGGCGCTGCTCGCCGGCAAGGTCGAGGACATGATCAATACCGTGGTGCGGCAGGTCGCGTTCTATTCGTTCGAGCGCGCGGTTCACAGCGAGCGGAAGAACGGCGAATTGACCGCGCAGCGGATCGGCGAAATCTGGCGCGGCGTGCAAAGCGAGAGCCTGGGCCCCGCGATCGACATCCGGCCGGGATACGAGAATTTCTGGATGTACATCCCGCACTTCATCCATTCGCCATTCTACGTCTATGCCTATGCGTTCGGTGATTGCCTCGTGAACTCGCTCTACGCGGTCTATGAGAACGCTTCGGAGGGTTTTGCCGAGCGCTACCTTGCGATGCTCGCCGCCGGCGGCACCAGGCATTATTCCGAACTGCTCAAGCCGTTCGGGCTCGACGCCAGGGATCCGAAATTCTGGGACGGCGGGCTGTCGGTGATCTCAGGCATGATCGATGAGTTGGAGGCGATGGGCTGAGGAGGGTTGACGTAAAACATTCGTTGAACGGGCTTAAAAGGCATGTTATACATTTGTATAACGTGCCTTTTGGCTTTTCAGCGTCATTGAAGTAGGGAAATAGTCCATGAAAATCGAAATCAAGAGGATCGGTAACTCTGATGGTCTGCTGCTTCCTCGCGAATTGATGCAGCGGCTCGACCTCAAGCGGGGTCAGGAATTGCACATTACCGAACTCGCCGGCGGCGGATTTCAGGCGATGCCCTACGATCCCGATTTCGAGAAGACCATGGAAATCGCGGACGAGACCATGGACAAATATCGCGACACGCTGGCGGCGCTCGCAAAATAACGGAACGACCGAATGAGCGAGCCGGAAGAGCCGCTTTGGATCACCTACGAGCAAGCCATCGCCATCCACAGCCGCCAGCTCCGTCGCTTCGGCGGAGCACCCGGCCTGCGCGACGAAGGCATGTTGCGATCCGCGCTCGAACGTCCGATCAACAAATGGCGTTATGAACAGTCAGGCAGGGCTGAGCTTGCGGCAGCCTATGCCTTTGGGTTGGCGAAAAATCATGCCTTTGTAGATGGAAACAAACGAATCGCCTTCATGGCGATGGTGGTTTTTCTCCTCAAGAATGGCGTACCTTTCAGCCCCGAGCCTGCCCACGCGACGTCGATTATCCTCTCCCTCGCCGCCGGCGAGGTCAGCGAGGAAAGCCTGACCCGCTGGATCAAGGACAACTGGCCGCCCGAGCAATCCAAATAGCTGCAGGGGCCAGCCTGCCCGGCGTTGCCCTCCAAACGGCTTTGCGGTAATGGCACGCGAGAAACGAGCTTTGAATGGGGACACCGATGGCAGACCATAGCGAAGTGGCCTATACGACCGCCGACGGCAACGATTATGAGGCCCATGAGCAGACCTATGAGAGTTTCATCATACTGGTCAAATACGGCACCATTTCCGTCGCCATTATCCTGATCCTGATGGCTTATTTCCTGGTTTGAGCCGTCGCTGGCGGAAATGACGCTAGTTTGCTCGCGCGCGCCCCTCGCGCCGCCGGAGGCCCCATGAAGATCGCCGTTGCCAAGGAAATCGATCCATCCGAACCGCGGGTCGCCGCTTCTCCCGACACTGTGAAGAAATTCAAGGCGCTGGGCGTTGACGTGGCGATCGAGCCGGGCGCGGGGCTCAAGTCGGGCCTGCCCGACTCCGAATTCACCGCGGTCGGCGCCACCGTCAGCGCCGACGCATTGAAGGATGCCGACATCATCATCAAGGTGAAGCGACCGGAGGCGTCCGAGCTTGCAAACTACAAGCGCGGCGCGCTGGTCGTCGCCATCATGGACCCCTATGGCAACGACGCCGCGCTGAAAGCGATGGCGGATGCCGGCGTCTCGGCCTTTGCCATGGAATTGCTGCCGCGCATCACCCGCGCGCAGGTGATGGACGTGCTGTCGAGCCAGGCTAATCTCGCCGGCTACCGCGCGGTGATTGAAGCCGCCGAAGCCTTCGGCCGCGCATTTCCGATGATGATGACCGCGGCCGGGACCATTCCGGCGGCAAAGGTGTTCGTGATGGGCGTCGGCGTCGCCGGCCTGCAGGCGATCGCGACCGCGCGGCGGCTGGGCGCCATCGTCACCGCGACCGACGTGCGGCCTGCGACCAAGGAGCAGGTCGAAAGCCTGGGGGCCAAATTCCTCGCGGTCGAGGACGAGGAGTTCAAGAACGCCCAGACCGCCGGCGGCTACGCCAAGGAAATGTCGAAAGAGTATCAGGCCAAGCAGGCCGCGCTCACCGCCGAGCACCTCAAGAAGCAGGACATCGTGATCACGACGGCGCTGATCCCCGGCCGCCCGGCGCCAAAGCTCGTCACCGCCGCGATGGTCAGATCGATGAAGCCGGGCTCGGTGCTGGTGGATCTCGCGGTCGAGCGCGGCGGCAATGTCGAGGGCGCCAGGGCCGGCGAAGTCGCCGACATCGATGGCATCAAGATCGTCGGCTACACCAATGTCGCCGGCCGCGTCGCGGCCTCGGCCTCGGGGCTGTATGCACGCAACCTGTTTTCGTTCATCGAGACCCTGATCGACAAGGCGAACAAGGCGCTCGCGGTGAACTGGGACGACGAGCTGGTGAAAGCCACCGCGCTGACCAGGGACGGCGCCGTCATTCACCCGAACTTCCAGCCGAAAGGCGCGTGAGTGATCGGGCAGGCCGATTTCTTCGTCATTCCGGCGCGCTTCGAAAGAAGCGAGCCCGGAATCTCGATCGTCGATTCGCAATCTCGGGATTCCGGGTCCGGCGCGCTGCGCCGTCCCGGAATGACGGGTTAACAGGAGAGAAGCCATGGAGCATGTCGCCCAAGTCGTCGATCCCTTCGTGTTCCGGCTGTCGATTTTCGTCCTTGCCGTGTTCGTCGGCTATTTCGTGGTGTGGTCGGTGACGCCCGCGCTGCATACGCCGTTGATGTCGGTGACGAACGCGATCTCCTCGGTGATCGTGGTCGGCGCGCTACTCGCGGTTGGCGTCGGGATGATCTCGAGCGGCAGCGGCTGGGCGCGCGGTTTCGGCTTCGTCGCGCTGATCTTTGCCTGCGTGAATATCTTCGGCGGCTTCCTTGTA
>NZ_JBAVNZ010000341.1:0-3357 GCF_049691595.1 Bradyrhizobium sp. | reverse complement strand
CCTTCGGGTAGCCCGCCTTGCGCGTTTGGCAGCAAGAAGTGATGAGCGGTTGGCGAATAGGGAGTGGCGAATAGCGAATGGGGCTCTCTATTCGCTACTCGCAATTCGCTATTCGCCTTTTTTCTAGCCGCTGTTCCGCAACCCCGCCGATATCCCGTTGATGGTGATCTGAATCCCGCGCAGCAACTGCTCGTCCGGATTCTTCGCGCGGTGTTCCTTCATCAATTCCACCTGCACGTGGTTGAGCGGATCGAGATAGGGGAAGCGGTTGCGGATCGAACGCTCCAGCAGCGGATTGCCCTGCAGCAGCCGCTGCTGGCCCATGATGTCGAGCAGCATCTCGATCGACAGGTGCCATTCGCGGCGGATACGGCCGAAAATATTCTCGCGCAAGGCGACATCCGGCACCAGTTCGGCATAGCGCGAGGCGATCGCGATCGAACTCTTGGCCAGCACCATGTCCATGTTCGACAACAGCATGCGGAAGAACGGCCATTGGCGATAGAGCTCCTGCAGGAACGGCATGCCCTGCTCCTTGTGTTCGGCGATCCAGCTCTCGACCGCCGAGCCGAAACCGTACCAGCCCGGCAGCATCAGCCGGCACTGCGCCCAGCTGAACACCCAGGGAATGGCGCGGAGGTCCTCGATCTCGCGGGTTTTCTTCCGCGACGCCGGCCGGCTGCCGATATTGAGGGTCGCGATTTCGGTGATGACCGTCGAACCCCAGAAATAGTCGGCAAATCCCTCGGTCTCGTAGACGAGGCCGCGATAGGCCTTGAAGGCGAGCGCCGACAATTGCTCCATCGCCTTCAGGTATTCGCCGCGCGGCGCGCTTTGCCGGGGTTGCAAGAGGCTTGCTTCCAGGGTCGCCGCCGCCAGAATCTCCAGATTTTCGCGGCCGACGTCGGGATTGGAATATTTGGAGGAGATGATTTCACCCTGCTCGGTGATACGGATCTGGCCGTTCACCGCGCCGCCCGGCTGCGCGATGATCGCATCATAGCTCGGCCCGCCACCGCGGCCGACCGAGCCGCCGCGGCCATGGAACAGCCGCAGCCGCACGCCGTGGCGCGCGAATACGCCGATCAGGCCGATCTCGGCCTTGTAAAGCTCCCAGCCGGAGGTGACGAAGCCGCCATCCTTGTTGCTGTCGGAATAACCGAGCATCACTTCCTGCACGCCGCCGCGGCTGTCCACCAGCTTGCGGTATTCGTGCAGCACCAGCATGCGGTCCATGATGCCGCTGCAGGCCTGCAGATCCTCGATGGTCTCGAACAGCGGCACGATATTGACGGCGCTGCGGCCGGAGGGATCGACCAGCCCGACCTCCTTCAACAATAGCGCCACCTCCAGCATGTCGGACATCCCCTTGCACATCGAGATGATGCATTGGGGGATCACGTCCCGGCCGAATTTGGCGTGCGCCTCGGCGGCCGCATGGAAGACCGCAAGTTCGTCCAGCGTTTCCTCGCTGTATTTCACAAAGGACGAGGTCAGCGGCCGCGGGTTGCGCAGTTCGCCCGCAAGCAGGGCGATCCTCGCATCTTCGCTGAGCGCGCGATAGGACATGCCGGGCGTCGCGGTATCCAGCAGTTCGGCAACCGTGCGCTCATGCACGGCCGAATTCTGCCGCATGTCGAGCCGGGCGAGATGGAAGCCGAAGCAATCCACGGCGCGGCGCAACAGCCGCAGCCGGCCGCGCGCGATCACGCGCGAGTTGTTCGCGATCAGCGAGCGGTCGAGCACGTCGAGGTCGGCCTTGAACTCCTCCACGCTCGCATAGGGCGCGGCCTCCCCGACCGGGGGCCGTGTGGTCTCGACCTCCAGCTTCGGCGCGGTCGCGGTCAGCCGGGCGTAGATGCCGGATACCGCGAGGCGATAAGGCTCGCCGCGCCGGTGCCGCGAGGTGTCCGGCGAGCGCTCGGCGAGCGCGCGCAATTCGTCGGAGATATCGGCAAGATGCGCTGCGAGCGATAATTCGGCGCCGAGCGCATGCAGCTCCTCCAGATAGAAGCTCAGCACGCGGCTCGACTGCAGCCGCAGCGTGCCGCGCATCACTTCCGCCGTCACGAACGGGTTGCCGTCGCGGTCGCCGCCGATCCAGCTTCCCATCTTCAGGAACGAGGCGAGCTCGCCGTGATCGCCGCCGTCGTCCTGGTCCAGCCGGTCTTCAAGGCGGCAATGCAGCTGCGGCACCTCATGCAGGAAGGTATAATCGTAGAACGACAGCCCGTTGGCGACTTCATCGAGTACCGTGAGCTTGGTCCGGCGCAGCAGGTTGGTCTGCCACAAGGTGAGCACGGCGCGGCGCAATTGCTCGTCGCTCGCAGCGATCTCCTCCGACGTCATTTGCATCCGTTCGCGACGATTGAGCAGCGCCGCGATTTCCATCTCGCGATCCATGGTGCTTTTGCGGCGCACTTCGGTCGGATGCGCGGTCAGAACCGGGCTGACCAGCGCGTCACCGAAGAACCGGCGCAGGTCGGCCGCGCTGAGCCCTGCCGCCTTGGCATGCGACAGCGTGCGGGCAAGCAGGCTGGCGCGTGAACTGCGCGAGCGCATCTGGCGGATGTTGTTCTGATCCTCGGCGATATTGGCAAGATGGGAAAAATAGCTGAACGCGCGCACGATGCGCACGGTCTCGCTGATCGACATGCCGTCGAGGATGGTTTCGAGCTCGCGCCGTGCCAGTTTGTCCTCATCGCGGTGAAACCGGATCGAGGTCTGCCGGATGCGTTCGACCAGGTCGAACACGTCGGCGCCCTCCTGGTCGCGCACGGTATCGCCAAGGATGCGCCCGAGCAGCCGGATGTCTTCCCGCAGCCGCGTGTCCGCCTCCAGCGCTTGCGCGTCCTCGGCGCGATTGGCGCGGACCTCGGTGTCGGAAGGCAGGGTCTGGGATGACATGGCTGACTAACTCCAGAGGCTGCCCGGCAGTTCCGGAGTGTGCAATTATTTTACCGCAGCGCAAGATGAAGATAGAGGCGCCCTTATCCTCGTCCCGCCCTCTCGTCATCCCCGCGAAACGCCGGGACAACACGATACCTGTTTCGCATCAAATCCTCCGCCCCGCCCGCTCCCAATAGGGATCACGCAGCCGGCGCTTGAAGATCTTGCCGGAATCCTCCCGCGGCAGCCTGGCCTGGATTTCGAAATGTTTCGGCACCTTGTAGTCGGCGAGCGACTTCCGCAGTTGCGTGCGGACCGAAGCGATGTCGAGCGTCACCCCCGCCTGCGGCTCCAGCACCGCCAGCAGCGCCTCGCCGAATTCCTGGTCGGGAATGCCGAACACCGCGCAATCGTGCACGCCGGGAAGCGCATGCAGCGCGGCCTCGATCTCGGCGGGATAGATGTTGA
>NZ_JBAVNZ010000340.1:0-6568 GCF_049691595.1 Bradyrhizobium sp. | reverse complement strand
GTTCCATGCCACGCGCGCCGGCCAGCCATTGCGCATAGCGCGACCAGGCGAATTCGGCGGTCCGGAACCCGAGCGGCCGTACCATTGGTTGCAGCCGCTGCTCGATGAAGCGGCGAACGCCGGCATCGGCGCTGACCCGAGTCAAAATGATCAGCTCGCCGCCCGGCCGCAGCACGCGGGCGAATTCGTCGAGCGCGGCTTCCGGATTCGGCACCGCTGTCACCACATATTGCGCCATCACGACGTCGAACGAATGGTCGGGGAATTCGAGCCGCTCGGCGTCCATCACCGCGAGACCTTCGACATTGTTCAGGCGAAGATCGGCAACGCGCTTTTTCGCCTTTTGCAGCATTGCCGCCGAGATATCGGTGCCGAAGATGCGAAGGTGCGAAGCATATTGCGGCAAGGAGATGCCGGTACCGATGCCAACCTCGAGCACGCGCCCGCCGATCCTGTTGGTGGCCGCGATAGCGGCCCTGCGGCCCTCGCTGAACACGCCGCCGAACACGAGGTCGTAGACCGGCGCCCAGCGGTCGTAGGCCTGCTCGACCATTTCGCGGTCGAAGTCCAACGGCCTGGTCGCATCCAGTTTGATGATGTCTGCCATGGTAGGTTCGCCTTCTGATCTCGTTCGGTGGATTTAGCCTTGTACGGCGCTCGGGTTGGCCACGCGGCGGGCGGGCCGCAGTGAACGGCTCGGCTGCAACGCCGTCAGATTGCCGATGAACTGTCGCGCGCTGTTGTCCCAGGAGCGTTCCAGCGCAAAATTCCGGCATGCCTCGCGCGACACCTTCAGCGCGCGGAGACAGGCGCTGCGCAAATCCGCGTCGAGCGCACCGATCGGATGATCGGCAATGACGTCCAGCGGGCCGGTGACCGGAAATGCCGCCACCGGCGTGCCGCACGCCAGCGCCTCGAGCTGCACGACGCCAAAGGTGTCGGTGAGACTGGGGAACACAAAGACGTCGGCCGCCGCCAGATGCGCGGTCAGATCCTGGCCTTTTTTTTCGCCGAGAAAGACGGCGTTCGGATATTTCTGCCGCAGCACCGCCGTCTGCGGCCCGTCGCCGACCACGACCTTCGACCCCGGCAGATCGAGCGCGAGGAACGCCTCGAGATTTTTTTCGACCGCGACACGGCCCATGGTCATGAAGATCGGCCGCGGCAGGTCGAGCGTGGCCGGGTGATCTGGATTGAACAGAAGGGTGTCGACACCGCGGGTCCAGAAGCCGAGCTTTCGGAAGCCCCGCGCGCTGAGCTCCTGCCTGAGCGAGGCGGTTGCGACCATCGTCATCGCGGCCGCGGCATGAAAGCGCCGCAGCACCGCGTAGCCGACGCTGGCCGGAATCATGGTGCGGACCGCGACATATTCCGGGAAGCGGGTCGTATAGGAGGTCGTGAACGCCAGCTTGCGGCGGCGGCAATAGCCACGCACCGCCCAGCCGATCGGTCCTTCGGTGGCGATATGAATGGCGTCCGGCGACGCCGCCTCGATCCGGCGCGCGATCTCACGCCGGTTCGGCAGCGCCACGCGCAGGCCCGGATAGGTCGGCACCCCGACCGAGGCAAACCCCTCGGGCGTCAGGAAATCGATGTCGGCATCGAGCGCCGCCGCGCTGCGGGCCAGCGAGGTCAGCGTCCGCACCACGCCATTCACCTGCGGATGCCAGGCGTCGGTCGCGACCAATATCCGCATCACGGGAACCTGAGGGTTAATTGATTCTCAAGACCCGAGGTTCGGACATGGATATTTCAAACGTATGACGTCATCGATAAGTAAGGATGTTTTTCGCGCCGCTTTCGACGCATTTTGGTGTAACGTGACAATACGATGTCAGAGCCCGGTGAAAATCCCGCGATGTCCCGCCCGAGGCGGAAGCGCAAGAGCAATGCGCTGCTGATCCTCGCGGCCGGAATGTTCCTGTTCGGCGTCGCCGCGGGCACGCTGTATTATGTCCTGCGTCCGGTCACCTTGCGGATCGCGGTCGGCCCTCCCGGAAGCGACGACCAGAAACTGGTCCAGGCGATGGCGCAGACCTTTGCCTACGACGCAAGCACGGTCCGGCTTTCACCGATCACGACCGAAGGCGCGACCGACAGCATCGCGCTGCTCGCGGCCGCCAAGACCGACCTCGCCGTGGTGCGCGCCGACCTGAACTTGCCCGCCAATGCCCAGTCCGTCGCCATCCTGCGCAAGAACGTCGTGGTGCTGTGGGCGCCCTCCGGCCGCCCGCCGAAAGGCGCCAGGAAACCGGCGTCCAGGATCAAGGGGATCGACGATCTCGCCGGACACCGCGTCGGCGTGATCGGCCGAACCGAGGCGAACGTGATCTTGCTGCGCGTGATCCTGACCGAATCGGGCGTCAATCCCGACAAGGTCGCGGTCACCCAGTACGCAACCAATCAGATCGCCGAACTCGCGCGCGATCCGACCCTCGATGCCTATATGACGGTCGGCCCGCTCGACAGCAAGATCACCGCGGACGCCATCGCCGCGACCGCGGCCAGCCGCGGCGAGCCGAAATTTCTTCCGATCGATGTATCGGAAGCGATCGCCCACAAACACCCGCTCTACGAATCCGATGAAATCGCCGGCAGCATTTTCTCTTCCTCGCCGGCGCGACCGGAAGACAAGGTCGAGACGGTCAGCGTCAATCATCTGATCGTCGCGCCGAAGTCGCTGTCCGAAACCACGGTGGCCGCCTTCGCCCGCCAATTGTTCACCGCGCGCCGGCAGCTCGCCCGGGAAGTGCCGAGCGCTGCGAAAATCGAGAAGCCGGATACCGACAAGGACGCCGCGCTGCCCGCGCATGCGGGCGCGGCCGCCTATATCGACGGCAACGAGCGCACCTTCCTCGAAAAATATACCGACTACATCTGGGGCGCCATTCTGGTGCTCTCGGGCCTCGGATCGGCGGGCGCCTGGCTGCGGCACTACTGGAAGCGCGACGAGAGAGAGCAGTACACGGTCCATCGCGACAATCTGCTCGACCTGATCGCCAAGGCGCGCGAGGCGGAAACGCCGGAGCAACTGACGGGTATGCAGCGCGAGGCGGACGGCGTGCTGCGCGAGGCGCTCGACTGCTACGACGACGGCGCGATCGAGGAAGGCGACCTGTCGGTGATCGGGCTGACGCTGGAGCAGTTTCATCATGCGATCGCCGACCGCCGCGCCGCGCTCGGCACGGTCGCGGCATCCGGCATGACGCGGGTGCGCGCCGGCTAAGCCGCGGAGAGCCCCTGGTTCTCGGCTCCTCGGCAATCGCTCGAACTTTGAATACTTCGCAGATCTGTTCGACGAAATCCCGAAATGCAAATTCCGAGGTATTTCCCGGCAGTTTGATGCTTATGGCTCGTGCCCATGAGCACGACGTTGCGCATTTTGCCGCCTGCTCATTTTCTTGGGGGCCGGCCCCGGGTATTATTTGGTAGCTTCACGCCGCCCTTCCGCTGGGTCGTACCTTTGGCAAATCGACCGATAGCTCCGTATTCATCTTAGCCAGTGCCTCGTCGATTATCCACATGTGCGAACTGTGATGCAGATCGAGCAACCGACGCACGGAGTTTTCGGACATGCCGAGCTCCTTGGCGAGTTTGACCTTGGACCAGCCATGTGTGCGCATTGTCTCGTAAACGGCCAGCTTCGCGGTCACGAGCGACGGGAGCGCTGTACGGTCGGGTCCCGAATGTCCCGCTCCCTCCCTGGGCAGCGGCTTCCCGGCCTTCATGTATCCTTCGAGAGCCGAGATGACACAGTCGCGGGCGTTTGCCCGCGCCTCCTCTTCGGTCTCGCCTTCGGTTAGCGCCTCCGGGATTCCGGGAAATCGAACAAGCCACCAACCATTCTCTTGCCGCTCCAACGTGTATCGATATCCAAACGCCATGATCATTCCTCCAAGTCGTCTTTGGTCAAGCCCAACTGGTCGAGCATCGCATTGAGGAGGCCGGGACCGATCTCCTTCTTACGATCCTTCAGGGTCGTGAACCGGTCACCGTAATAGAGGCGTCCATGACTGCCCTTGCCACGACCGTGATCGAACGAGACGGATACACCCAGCCGGCGACCCAACTTCCTGATTCTTCGTTCGAATTCGCTCCCAGTCATTATGCAATATCGCACATATATGTGCGATACGCAAGGTCGGGCTTCGCTTTCGCAGGGGTAGCACGGCGTGCTGATCCTACGCCATTGTCGTAGGGTTCTGGGGCGGGTCTGGTGGGCGTTTGGTAACGAAAATCGTCCTTCGTCAACGGAAGGGCACGCATGATCCGACTACGCTCGACTGCAATCCTCGGGGTGCTCATTTCATCCTCGGCGTTTGCCGCGGAAAGAACCATCACTCTCGCTGTGCAAAATATGGCTTGCGACTATTGTTCCTCCGCGGTCAGGAAGAGCCTGGAAGCAGTCCCAGGCGTCGCTAAGGCCATCGTTTCCTTAAATGACAAAACGGCGATCGTCACGTACGACGACGCCAAGGCCGATGTTAAAGCCCTTATCGGCGCGACGACAAGGGCAGGCTACCTCTCTGCCTCGAGAAGCTGAGCCAGAAGACCACCATGAACGGACAATGGCTGTAGGTCGGGGCAACTCGGACGTTGGCGACGTGGCCATGAAACAAAAAACTCCGGTTCCGAGAGCAGAGTTTTTGGTCGGAAATAATTCGGCCATTTGCGCTAGATCAAGGTCGTCGGAGCCGGGAGGCGCAGCAAGTATCCTCTGATATTTTCTCGAAGCTATGGAGGAAACAGATGAGCCTTCTTCCGAGATTGTGGACGACCGGTAGTCAGGAGCTCGACCCGTTCCGGGCCATGCGCCGCGAAATGGAAAACGCGTTTCGTGCTTTCGATCAGAGTTCGTCTTCTCCCAACATTGGGGCGGGCGCGCCAGCCATCAGCGTGGCGGAAACAAAAGATGCCTTCGAAGTGACAGCCGAACTTCCGGGCGTGGACGAGAAAGACATCAAGGTCAGCCTTGATGAAAACCAGTTGGTCATTTCCGGTGAGAAAAAGGCGGAAACTACCAAGGAGGAAAAGGACTGGCATGTCGAGGAGCGGAGCTACGGCTCATTCTACCGATCCATGTCCTTGCCTTTCGAGCCGGAAGACGGCGCCGTCGACGCCCATTTCGACAAAGGCGTGCTGCATCTCACGATCAAGAAGCCCGCCAGGGCGACGAAGCTCACCAGGACAGTCAATATCAAGACGGGCGCTCCCCCAAGCGTGGAGGCCAGCAAGAGCGCTGCGCCGAACAAGGCCGCTTAGCTGCCAACGATCGTCGCAACAATGCCCGGAGGCCGAGATTGTTCGTGTGAGCTGTGGGCACAAACCGGCGTGTGCAACGGGGGTGATGTCACGCCGGAAGCCGTCGCGCTCTGCTTTTCGGTGAGGATAGTCAAGGCGGAACTTTTCTTACGATATGGCATTAGCAACATCGCTTCGATCTGGCGGCCAATGTGAGGAACGCAGCAATGGCAACCCAAATCATCATGGACCACAACGGCGATACCCGGCATGACTTCGATGCGAAGGACGTGAAGGCACTCCTGGAGGCCGAGCGCCGCTTCAAGGCACTAACGGGTGCTGGATTCACCGCGGCAACCCGTACCGCTTCCGGAGAGCCGGTCGTGACGCGAAGGTTTGATCCGACGGTGGAGGAGACCCTGTTTTTTCCGCGGCTTGTCGGCGGCTGACACCCGGTTCGTGTTCGTGACGCGGCTGCTTCAGGTTGCGAGCGATCAGCTCCGGCGGCTGCCAGCGGCGTGCCTGCAATTGGCGCGAGCCTTTCGCGAGTGGTATCTCCGCCCCGGCACAAGGGAGCAGCGCGGCCTCAAGCTCTTGAGGGAATGGCTTTCGCAGGAGCAACTGGCGCAGTATGACGCGCACGAATATTTCGAGGTCGTCGGCTGCCACACCGGCAAGCGATACCGGATATATCACGGCAATGGCGCGAACGTCGTCGAGCTGGACGATGCCGCCCTCCCGAGAACGGGCTGGTGCTTCGTGCCCAGGGATCATCTGGTCGCGGGCGACGTCATGCTGGCCCAAAAGATTGCCCTGGAAACCGACGAGCGGGGTGCGCTGGCGGCAGCGAACAACTTTATGCCTGGATAACCTGGCGATCACATTGCCATGCCGGCGCGGCTGAAGCGCCAGATCGTCAGCTACGCCAGCCGCGGGTCGCAATCGGCACCAAGGTGATCGCGCTGCCGATGACCGATCGCCGCGCCGATCTCGGTGCCGCCGTCCGCCAGACCCACCACCTGAAAGAGCAGGATGGCCCCGGCATGATCCGCCGGGGGAACCATCGGCGTTGTCTGAAGACGCGGCGCTCCCGGTGCTAACCCTCTGAATGATGGCCGCAATTTGGCCGCGCTCACTGGCGTCGCGCAGCCCGGCCCTGTAGACTCCCCGACTCAATCAGCGCGAGGGGATGATGCGTCTGCCGATGCATCTGAAAACGATTTTGGCTGCGGTCGCGGTCGTCGCAGTCTCGTTCTTCGTCAGCCTGACGGCGATGGATTGGGCGGCGCTGCGCGGCACCGTGCGTCTGCCGGCGCTGGTGGAATTG
>NZ_JBAVNZ010000339.1:0-2604 GCF_049691595.1 Bradyrhizobium sp. | reverse complement strand
GGCCGGCCCTCGATCTACACCCTGACCGAGGCGATCCGGAAGGTGCCGACGCCGGCGCTGATTATCTGCGGCGACGAGGACGACAATTGCATCGAGCCGAGCATGTTCCTGAAAAAGCATCTGCCGGCCGCCGGCCTGGCGTTTTTCCCGAAATCCGGCCACGTGCTCAATCTCGAGGAACCGGCGCTGTTCAATGAAATGGTCGAGCGATTTATCGCGCTGGTGGAAGCCGGAAGATGGCCGGCGCGGGATCCCCGTTCGATGATGGCGGGGTAGAGAAACAACGGCGGTGGCCTCCCTCTCCCGCTTGCGGGGGAGGGCCGGGGTGGGGGTGCCTCGGCGAACGCCGACGCTTGTGGAGAGAGTTCCCCCACCCGCCGCGCTCTTCGAGCGCCATAGCCGAAGCTCTGCTTCGGCGTTCTTATCAAGGACGGCCGCCGATGGCGGCCTATGCTCCCCCGCAAGCGGGAGAGGTAAGGTCGAGTCCGCGGCCCGAGATCATTTCGCCTTCTCCGCCCGGCTCAGCAAAAACACCCCCTGCTCGCCGAACATGTTCCAGAACCACCAGGGCATGCTCAGCCGCAGCGGGCGGCCGTAGAGATCGAGCGCGACCGCGCGCTCCATCTTGACATTGATCTCGCCGCAGAGCTGCACGAAATCCTTGATGGTGCAGAAATGGATGTTCGGCGTGTCGTACCAGGTGGCGGGGAGGCTTTCGGTGCGCGGCATGTGGCCGCCGACCAGCAATTGCAGCCGCATCTTCCAGTAGCCGAAATTCGGAAAACTCACGATCGCGCGCCGCCCGATCCGCAGCAGATTTTCCAGCACCACCTTGGGCTGCCGCGTCGCCTGCAGCGTCTGCGACAGGATCACATAGTCGAAGGCATCGTCGGGATAATTGACGAGGTCGGTATCGGCGTCGCCCTGCACCACCGCGAGCCCCTTGGCGACGCAGCGGTTGACACCCTCGCGCGACAGCTCGATGCCGCGGCCGTCGATGCCGCGGCGCTCCAGCAGTTGCAGCAGGTCGCCGTCGCCGCAGCCAACGTCGAGCACCTTTGAGCCGCGATCGACCATCTCGGCGACCAGCAGATGATCGCTGCGGTAATTTTCGGTGCGGTGGGGAGTTATGCCCGGCAGCGGCAAGGTTTGTTGGACACTCATGTCAGCCGCCGCCGTTTCCCAGTCCGCGCGCGGTGCCCGCCGATTGCAGGAACGCCCGGGAGATATCGAAGAATTCGGGCACATCGAGCAGGAAGGCGTCGTGGCCGCGATCGGTCTCGATCTCGGCGAACGACACCCGCGCGCCCGAGGCGTTGAGCGCGTGCACCAAGGCGCGCGATTCCGACGTCGGGAACAGCCAGTCGCTGGTGAACGACACCACGCAGAACCGCGTCTTGATGCCGCGAAATGCCCGCGCCAGCACGCCATGATGGTCGGCGGCGATATCGAAATAGTCCATCGCCCGCGTCAGATACAGATAGCTGTTGGCGTCGAACCGCTCGACGAAGGATGAGCCCTGATAGCGCAGATAGCTCTCGACCTGGAAATCCGCGTCGAACGAGAACGTCGGCAAATCGCGGTCCTGCATCCGCCGGCCGAACTTGCGATGCAGGGCGGCATCCGAGAGATAGGTGATGTGGCCCGCCATCCGCGCGACGCCAAGCCCGCGATGCGGATGAGTGCCCTGTTCGAAATAGCGCCCGCCGCGCCAGTCGGGATCGGCCATCACCGCCTGCCGGCCAAGCTCATGGAATGCGATATTCTGCGCCGAATGGCGCGTACTGCAGGCAACGGCCAGCGACGAGAACACGCGGTCGGGACAGGCGGCGGTCCATTGCAGCGCCTGCATGCCCCCCATCGAGCCCCCGGTAACACACAGCAGCGTTTCAATGCCGAGGCGGTCGAGCAGCATGGCCTGCGCCCGCACCATGTCCGGTATCGTGATCACCGGAAAATCCAGTCCCCATACCTTTCCGGTGGCGGGATTGCTCGAGGCCGGTCCGGTCGAGCCCATGCAGCCGCCAATGACATTCGAACAGATGATGAAATATCGGTCGGTATCGAGCGGACGGCCGGAACCGACCATGATTTCCCACCAGCCGGGTTTGCCGGTCAGCGGGTGAGCGTTGGCGACATGCTGATCAAGCGTCAGCGCATGGCAGATCAGAATGGCGTTGGAGCGATCGGCGTTGAGCTCGCCATAGGTCTGATAGGCGATCTGGAACGGCGCCAGATCGACGCCGCAATCGAGCTTGAGCGGCTGATCCATGCCGAACTGCGCCACCGGCGAGGTCGGATGATCCGCCTCATGGGCGCGATCGTCGCTGTGGATCGAAGGGCCGGGTATCGGCTGCACGTTGGTCATCTCGGCACCGCCTCACGGAGGTCTCGAACAGAAATCAGGCCATAAAAAACCCGGCCTGAACAAAAGGTTCGGCCGGGATCACTTCTGTCCCCGGCCTGTTTAGCGAGTTGTTTAACGTGGCTGCAAGCCGGCCGGCTCAAATGACCACGGAATGGAACAAAGCTAGTCTCGCGCCGGCTTTTCGTCAAGGCAGAGGCCCATGGTTAATCGGACCGTGGACCTTATGGCGAGCGGAG
>NZ_JBAVNZ010000338.1:0-12730 GCF_049691595.1 Bradyrhizobium sp. | reverse complement strand
AGCTGCTCGGCGCGATCCCCTTTGACGGCGAGACCGAACACGCCGAAGCCCGCATTATTGACGACGTATTCAACCTCTGCGCCGGCCGCTTGCAGCGCCGCCGCGATCTGGTCGCACGCGTCAGGCTGTTCAAGGTCGCAGGGAATAACGATCGGCGGGGCGCCCCCCGCGGCTGCGATTTCACCGGCCAGCAGCGTCAGGCGATCCGCGCGGCGCGCCGCCAATGCCACGCGATGACCGTTGGCTGCAAAAACCCGCGCCATTTCGGCGCCGATGCCCGCCGATGCACCGGTAATCAGCGTCACACGCTCGGTCACGATTGAATGCTCTTGGTTCCAATTGCAGGATCTGCCGCGAACGGCGGGACGAGAGCATAAGCTGACTGTGGGTTGCAAGCCACCCGCAAGCATTTCGATACGCAAACCCACCGCGACGCGCGCCGGAATGCGGGCATTTTCAGGCTTATCGCGGCGACAGCGGCAAATGGCAGCACACATTAATGTTTCTTCATCCGCGAATGAGCGCGATCGATGGCGGGAGTCAAGCCCATGCGTGTCACATTGCTGCGTCTGCGACGTCGGACGCACCGCTGGGGCGGGTGGCCAGCCGCGCCGCCACCCGATGCTTGAGATCGATGCGGTCGTGGGAGGAAACACCCAGCAGGTCGGCGGCGCGCCACATCACGTTGTCTTCGAATTCGCTGACCTGGCCGTCGGCATAGACCAGCTCCCACATCATCTCGACGATGCGCCGCCGGCCCTCCCCATCCACCGAACGCATGATGACGCTGGTGAAATGATAGAGATCGACCGCCTCGCCTTCGACCAGCGTCGCCGACGCGATCAACTTGTCCGCCATACCGTGACCGAGCCCGAACCGGCTTTCGATCAGGCTGTGCAACTTGCGCTTCTCGACCTCGCTCGGTTCGCCATCGAGCGAGACGACGTGAACCAGCAGCGCGGTCGCGGCCAGACGATAATCGGTATCGCCGAACGCCCGGTCCTGCTGCGAATTGGGCGAGACAATGTCGGCAATGAATTGGCGAAGTCCGTCCAGCATTGATCTGCCTGCGATAGCGGTGAAGCCTGCCTGCCGCCCGAGCGGCGGCCACCACAGATATATGGAACGGAAAATCGGCCCGCGCAATCCGTGCCGGTTCAGATCACCGCATCAACTCCCGGCGACCTCTGCCGTGGGAACGTCATTGCGAGGAGTAACGCGACGAAGATTCCAGCGGCAACAAGGCAAGAATGGATTGCTTCGTCGCGTTGCTCCTCGCAATGACGGGCCGGAATATTGACCGCGTTCGCGACGGCTAGGGAATCTCATAGACCACCATCTTGTCGGCGATGCCGCGCAGCGCCGCCTGCTTCTGGATCGGCGTGATGGCCTCTCTCTCGAGGATCGAGGCGACCGCCGGCGAATCGATCACCACCCCGGTGATGTGGATTTCCTGCGACGTCGACAGGCTTTGCACCCGCGCCGCGATGTTCACCGTCTGGCCGAAATAATCCTGCCGCTCGTTCAGCATCACCGCCAGGCACGGGCCTTCATGAATCCCGATCTTGACGATCAGGTCTTCCGTGCCGCGCCTGGCGTTCAGCGCCGTCATCGCCGAGCGCATGCGCAAGCCCGCGGCAAGCGCGTGTTCGGGCCGGATGAAGGTCGCCATCACGGCGTCGCCGATGGTTTTCACCACCGCGCCGCGCTCCGACGAGATGATTTCCAGCAACGCATGAAAATGCGCGCGCACCAGGTCGAAGGCGGCGAGATCGCCGACCCGCTCATACAGCGCGGTCGATCCCTTGAGATCGGTGAACAGGAAGGTCAGCGAGGTGATCTTCAGCCGCTGATCGATATTGAGATTGTCGGCCTTGTAGACGTCGCGAAAAGTCTGGTTGGTCAGCATCCGCTTGGCGGTGAGGAACGGTTTGCGCTTGCCGATCAAAAGATGAAGCGCTTCGGCGGCGACAAAGACCGACGGCAGCACCCGCACGCCGGCCTGATTGTCGAGCGACAGCCGCAGCGGGCCGGGGCGCATCGTGATGGTTCCGACCGGCGCCTGGATCTTGTTGTACATCAGCGACAAATGCTGACGCTCCCTGGTCGGCTCGCCCTGGACATCGATGAACTGCGCGGCATGGGTCACCGGCTCGAACACGATGATGAATTGCGGCGGCAGTTGCAGCGACAGCACCGCCTTCTCGCCGGCCGGCAGTTCGAGCGTATCCAGCACCACCTCGTTGGAAAGCGTTTCAAATGACTCCTTGTTGAAGTCGACGCCGGAGCTCCAGAAAATCTGCTTGAAATATTCCCAGACCGGGAGCGTGTTCGGATCATGCGCCGCGATGCGCCGGACGCGCGGGCTGACGGTAAAGGCGACCTCGACCTGCTCGTCGACGGAGGCCTCATAGCCGCAGGCGCAGAGGCCGCAGTGGTAATCGTCGTGGCGCAGCGACTTCAGCGTCGAGTGGGCATCGAGCACGCCGCCGCAGCCGGGGCACAGCACGTTCCAGGTCAATTCGAACAGGCCAAGCCGCGAGGCATGGAGGAAGCCGGAAATCACCCGCTCTTCGTCCAATCCGGTTCGCTTCGAGAAATCAAGTACATTGACCCGGTTGAGCTCGTGGTCCGCGCCCTGCTCGATCAGGCGCAGGATCGCATCGGCCACCGCCGGATCGGTGGTCTGCTTCAGCACCGAAAATTGCGCCTGGATGTCACTCATGCCGAAGCCCAGATGAGATTGCCGAGGCCCCGACGCAAGGCCTCAGGCCCGCGCCGAGATTGTAAACAGCGGCGAGCGATCCGGCTGCGTCGTCACCACGCCGACCGGCATCACCGGTTCCTGGTCGATCAGACCGACGCGGAATGCGCCGATGATCCTGGCCAGCGCCAGGGTTGCCTCCACCAATGCGAAATGCGCGCCGATGCAGACGCGCGCGCCGACGCCGAACGGCAGATAGGCGAAGCGATCGGGCGGCGTAGCCGTCATGAAGCGCGACGGCAGGAACGCGTTCGGATCGCGCCACAGTTTTTCGTGCCGGTGCAACAGCCAGGGCGCGATCATGATGACATCGTGCTTCCTCACCGCCATGCCCGCGATCACATCAGGTCCGGCCGCCGCGCGCGCGATCAGGAACGCGGGCGGATAGAGCCGCATGGTCTCGTCGACCACGGCGCGGGTGAATTTCAGCCGCTCGATATCGAGCGCGCCGTCGCCGGCAGTTCCCCTCACCTCCACGGCCAGTTGTTCCTGGGTGGCGGGATCAAGCGCGAGAAGATAGAGGGCCCAAAACAGCGCCGTGGCGGTCGTCTCGTGTCCTGCGAGAATCATGGTCGCGACCTCATCGCCGAGCTGTTCGTCGGTGAAGGCCTCGCCGGTCTCCGGATCGCGCGCCGCGCCCATCAGGTCGAACAGGTCGCGCGGCGGTGCGTCATCGTTCTTTCCGGCGGCGCGGCGCTCGTCGATCAGCAGACGCACGAATTGTGTCCAGCGCTTGCGGAACCGGGCGCGGGCGAAATCCCGCGGGCTCGGCCAGCTCAGCGGCAGCAGCATGTCGAGAAAATTCGGCCGGGCCAGCCGCTCGCCATACTCCATGACGAAATCGCGCAAGGCGGCGCCGTGGCGGTTCATGCCGAACGAGAACATCGTGCGCCCGGCGATCTCCAGCGTCATCCGCTGCATCGCCTCGCGCAGATCCACCGGCGCATTGCCCGCCGCCTTCAGCTTCGCGATGGTCTCGTCGGTCGCAGCTATCATGTGCGGAACCAGCGTCGAGACCGCGCGTGGCGTGAAGGCGGGCGCCAGGGTGCGGCGCTGGTGTTTCCAGGCACGGCCCTCGGCGATCAGGAGGCCTTCGCCCAGCATCGGACGCAATACGCGGAAGCCCGCCGGCGTGCGGGTGTAATTCTCGTAATTGTCGACCAGCACATGCCGGATCGCATCCGGCGTGTTGAGGATGAAGCTGCTGCGCCGGAAAAAGCGGCCGCGGATGATGTCGTCTTGATAGGCGCGCTGGCCCCAGCTGCCGATCACGCTGTCGCGGATCGCCTTGATCCGGCCGAACGCGGTCATGTTGTCGGGCGCACGCGGCGGGCTCGGCGGCACGAGTGGCTGGCGTGCGACCGGCGTGTCATAGGCTTCAGCGATGCTCACAGGTCCCTCGAGCCTCAATCCATGGTCCATGGCCTCGATCCGGGCGCCACGAAGGCGCCGGGATAGACAGAACAGCTAATAAGTCAGTTCGGCAACCGCAATCCGGTTTTCCGCTGCCGGCCAGGCCCGGGCCGCGATCCGCTCCTGATTGAACAGCGCCACCACGGGGCGGCCGGCCTGCGGAGCGGGTAGCCGCAAGGTGGTGACCGAGTCGGTCGGCACACCCGGCTTCACGTCGGCGGGCTCCTTGCCGTCGATCAGCACGACATCGCGCGGCAGCCCGAAATATCCCCGCGGCCGCGACATCAGGATGACCGCGCCGGCGCCAGCGTCTGCCGGTCCCAGCGGGCGCGCGGCCCGCAGATGGACAATGTCGGAGGAGCGCGGGAACGGCGAACGGTAGAAATGCGTGACAACCGAACCCGGCGATGTCAGCACGATCTCGAGATACCAGGCGGGATCGACCCGCGCCGGCCCCCAGCGGCCGTCGGCGCCGGTCTGCGAGCCGTGGATCGGGCCGCCCATGCGTTCGCCGGTCTCGGCGGAGACGCGATACACATCCACCGACGCGCCGGACACCGGCCGATTGGTTTGCACGCCCCCCGGCGTGCCGGTGACCAGTCCGCTCAGTCTGACCTCCGCTTCCGCCACGATCTCAATCCGCGACGGCTCGCGGCCGGCGATGAATTTATGGATCTCGCGGAACGCCCGCGGATGAAACGCCGTCTCGCGATGATCGATCGCGCCCAGAACCAGATTGGTGGCGCCCTTCAGCGCGGGGCCCTCGGACGTAATTCCGGTCGGCGTGCCCGGCTTGCCGACAAAGCGGCCGTCGGGTTGGGCATATTTGTCGAGGCCGTCGCTGCGCAGCGTCAGAAATGCCGTGCCCGGCGTCACCTCGCTCTCGCCCTCGTTCAATCCGCGCAGGAACGGGCCGCGGCCGTTGAACTCGTTGCCGAGACCATCGTCCCAATCATAGACGCCGTGGTTGGGAACGCCGCACAGCACGGCATGACTGACGTCGGCGCTGCCGCCATTCCTGATGTAGCTGCGAATCGCATTGCCGCCGCGCGAATTGCCGACCAGCGCGACGCGCAACGTACCGGTGCGGCTTTTCAATGCCTTGATCGCCTCGCCGAGTTCGCGGCGCTGGTCTTCGCTCGAGGAGCGGTTCGGCTGCTCCACCTTGTCGTCGGTGCGCGCCAGCGGATCGGTGAAATTGATCGCGAACAGGCGATCGCCCGCAACGCCGTTCGATTCCATCCGCCACAGCGTGGTGATCCACAGCGCCGCGTGATCGCCATTGCCATGCACGAACAGGATGGGTGGAACTTCCGCCGCGGCAGGCGGCGACGTCATCTGGGCGCGCGCCGGGAAACTGAAATTGCCGGCCAGCAAAGGCAGGGCTCCGGCGCCTTTGAGGACCGTCCGCCGCGATAGTCTCATTTGGCAACCTCCCGTTACTTTTCCTACCTTAGCTGTGCGGTAGCACCAGAGATAGCGGCGCAACGACTGGACAGAGCAGGGTTTTCGCAGGCATCACTTGGGCGGCAGCGATCATCGGCCAGCCATAGCGGGTGAAACGGAACTGGATATGACTGAATCGCCGAAACGCCCGCCTTTTGCCGCCGACGGCATCACGGCCCCGCTGCGGCATTCGGTGTTCCGCCGCATCTGGCTGGCCAGCCTGCTCTCCAACCTCGGCATCCTGATCCAGGGCGTCGGCGCCGCCTGGGCGATGACGCAAATGACGTCCTCCGCCGACAAGGTCGCGCTGGTGCAAACCGCCTTGATGCTGCCGGTCATGCTGATCGCAATGCCGGCGGGCGCCATCGCCGATATGCACGACCGGCGCATCGTGGCGCTGGTTTCGCTGTCGATCGCCCTGATCGGCGCGACCGCGCTGACCGTGCTGACGTGGCTCCATCTGGTCAATCCGCCAATCCTGCTGGCGCTGTGCTTCGTGGTCGGCAGCGGCATGGCGCTGTTCGGACCGGCCTGGCAAGCCTCGGTCAGCGAGCAGGTGCCGGCTGAGACCTTGCCGTCCGCCGTCGCGCTCAACGGCATCAGCTACAATATCGCGCGCAGTTTCGGCCCGGCGATCGGAGGCATTGTGGTTGCAACCGCCGGCGCGGTCGCGGCCTTTGCGGCAAACGCCGTGCTTTATCTGCCGCTGATGGTGGTGCTGTTTCTATGGAAGCGGGTCAGCGAGCCGTCGCGCCTGCCGCGCGAGCGGCTCAACCGCGCCATCGTCTCGGGCGTGCGCTACATCACCAATTCGCCATCGATCCGCATTGTGCTGACGCGGACGCTGGTCACCGGCCTTATCGGCGGGTCGGTATCGGCGCTGATGCCCTTGGTCGCCCGCGATTTGCTGCATGGCGGCGCGCAAACCTACGGCATCATGCTCGGCGCCTTCGGCGTGGGCGCGGTGATCGGCGCGCTGAATATCGGCGAAATTCGACGGCGGATGAGCGGCGAGGCCGCGGTGCGCGCCTGTGCGGTGTCGATGGCGGGCGCGATCGCCGCGGTCGCCTTGAGCCGGCAGCCGGTGCTGACGGCCGCAGCCCTGGTAGTCGCCGGCGCGGTCTGGATGCTGGCGGTCGCGCTGTTCAACATCGGCGTGCAGCTCTCGGCGCCGCGCTGGGTCGCGGGCCGTTCGCTGGCCGCGTTCCAGGCCTCGATCGCCGGCGGCATCGCGATCGGAAGCTGGGGCTGGGGCCATCTCACCGACATCGCCGGCGTGGAAACCGCGCTGCTGGTGTCCGCCGGCCTGATGCTGGTTTCGCCGCTGCTCGGCCTGTGGCTGCGCATGCCGCCGATCGGCGCCCGCAACGAGGCGTCCACCGAGGTGCTCGCCGATCCCGAGGTGCGGCTGTCACTCACCGGGCGCAGCGGGCCGCTGGTGGTGGAGATCGAGTATCGCGTCGCCCAGGACAGCGCCCGCGCCTTTCACAACGTGATGCAGGAGGTGCAGCTCAGCCGCCAGCGCAACGGCGCCTATGGCTGGTCGATCGCGCGCGACATCGCCGATCCCGAATTGTGGACCGAGCGCTATCATTGCCCGACCTGGCTCGATTATCTGCGCCAGCGCAATCGCGCAACCCAATCCGAACGCGCGCTGCATCAGCAGGCGATAGCATTCCATCTCGGCCCCGATCCGGTGCGCGTGCGCCGCATGCTGGAGCGGCCGTTCGGATCGGTACGCTGGAAGGAAGATACGCCCGACCGCGCCGCGAACGAGGTGTTGCCGGTCGCCACCAATGCCGGCGGCAGCACCTGATCCGACGGCTGCGCGCTACTTGCTTGCTGCTGGCAACTGGCATCGATGTCGCAGGGCCTAAGTCTAACGCCGCATCGCCGCTGCCAACCTTGCCAAACCTCGCCGCAAACCTCTAGACTTGCCGCCAACAATAGCGGCTGACCGGCCAAAGACCGGTTCGAAACGGGGAGGATCTCATGACCAAATCAACCAAGGACACTTCGACGCGCCGGCGCTTCCTGAAGGTTGCCGCGGCGGGCGCGGCCTCGGCGGTTGCCGCGCCGACCGTTGTCAGCGCCCAGGGCCCCATCAACATGCGCTGGCAGAGCACATGGCCGTCGAAGGATATTTTCCACGAATACGCGCTCGACTACGCCAAGAAGGTCAACGACATGACCGGTGGCGACCTCAAGATCGAGGTGCTGCCGGCAGGCGCCGTGGTGCCTGCGTTCGGCCTGCTCGATGCGGTGTCCAAGGGCGTGCTCGACGGCGGTCATGGCGTGCTCGTCTATCACTACGGCAAGCAGACCGCGCTTGCCCTGTGGGGCTCCGGACCGGGATTCGGCATGGACGCGAACATGCTGCTGTCCTGGCACAAATATGGCGGCGGCAAGGAGCTTCTCGCCAAACTGTACGAATCGATCGGCGCCAACGTCGTCTCATTCCCCTACGGACCGATGCCGACGCAACCGCTCGGCTGGTTCAAGAAGCCGATCACCAAGGTCGATGATCTCAAGGGCCTCAAGTATCGAACCGTCGGCATTTCAATCGACGTGTTCACGGCGATGGGCGCCGCGGTGAACGCGCTGCCGGGCGGCGAGATCGTGTCGGCGATGGATCGCGGCCTGCTCGATGCGGCCGAGTTCAACAACGCCTCGTCGGATCGCGCGCTCGGATTCGCCGATGTCTCCAAGGTCTGCATGCTGCAGAGCTACCACCAGAACGCCGAGCAGTTTGAGATCACCTTCAACAAGACCAAATACGACAGCCTGCCGGAAAAGATGCGAGCCATCATCGCCAACGCCGTCGACGCCGCCTCGGCGGACATGTCGATGAAGGCGATCGACCGGTATTCCCAGGACTACGTCGAGCTGCAGACCAAAGACAACGTCAAGTTCTACAAGACGCCCGACGCCATTCTCAAGGCGCAGCTCGAGATCTACGACGAGGTCGTAAAGAAGAAGGCCGCGGAAAATCCGCTGTTCAAGGAAATCCTGCAGTCGCAGCTCGCCTTCGCCAGGCGGACGACGCAGTGGGAACAGGACACCGTGGTGAGCCGCCGCATGGCGTATGACCACTATTGGGGCGCCAACGGCGCCGCCAAGAAGATCTGACGCCGCCCTGAAAATGCTCCAAGCCGACGAAGCACCATCCGGGCGCGCGACCCGAATGGTGCTTCGTATTATCGGATTCCCCGCGCCGAACGGTCGCACCCCATGAGCGTCCAGAGTTTCCTGCACACGATCGACGGCATCAGCACCTGGGTCGGCAAGGCCACCGCGTGGCTGATGATCCTGCTGATGAGCGCCGTATGTATCGAAGTCTTCAAGCGCTACATCATGAACATGCCGACGGCCTGGATCTTCGACCTGGACAACATGCTGTACGGGACGCTGTTCATGCTTTGCGGCGCCTATACGCTGGCGCAGAACGCCCACGTCCGGGGCGATTTCCTCTACTCCTCGATGCGGCCGCGCACCCAGGCGACACTCGACCTCGTGCTGTACATCGTGTTCTTCCTGCCCGGCATCGCCGCGCTGGTCTACGCCGGCTACTTCTACGCCGCCGACTCCTGGCGGATCGCCGAGCATTCGAATGTCACCGCGGACGGCCCGCCGGTCTACCACTTCAAGTCGGTGATACCGATCGCCGGCGCGCTGATCATGCTGCAAGGTGTCGCCGAGATCGTGCGCTGCGTGGTTTGCCTGCGCACCGGCGAATGGCCGAGCCGGCTGAAGGACGTCGCCGAGATCGACGTGATCGAGGAACAGCTCGCGCACAGCGAATATGTCGACGAGGAATCGCGCAAGCTCGCTATCGAGGGCGCGCAGCGAATCGACGAAATGGCACGTCAGCGCGGAATGGGCGGAGATCTGAACACATGAGCGATCCGGCACTCGGCCTGTTGATGCTGGCGCTCATCGTCGTCGTCATCATGATGGGCTTCGCGACGGCCTTCACGCTGATGGGCCTCGGGATGTTCTTCGGCTTCATCGCGTTCTACGACCCGTCGCATAGCTGGACCCAGAACCGCGTCTTCGACCTGATGGTTCAGCGCACCTACGGCGCGATGACCAACGACGTCCTGATCTCGATCCCGCTGTTCGTGCTGATGGGCTACGTGATGGAGCGTGGCGCGCTGGTCGACAAGATGTTCTATTCGATCCAGCTGGCGTTCCGCCGGGTGCCGGCTTCGCTCGCGGTGGCGACCCTGATCGTGTGCACGTTCTGGGGAATCGCGAGCGGCCTCGTCGGGGCGGTCGTGGTGCTGATGGGCGTCATCGCTTTCAACCCGATGCTGCGCGCCGGCTACGACGTCAAGCTCGCCTCGGGCGTCATCACCGCCGGTGGCACGCTCGGCATCCTGATCCCGCCATCCGTGATGATCATCGTCTACGCCGCCGTCGCCGGGCAATCGGTCGTCAAGCTGTACGCGGCGGCGATGTTCCCCGGCTTCTTCCTGTCCTTTCTCTACCTTGTCTACATCGTCGGCTGGGCGCTGATCGATCCGAAGATCGCGCCGCCGCTGCCGGAGGAGCAGACCCGCGTCAAAGTTCCGGCCTGGATCGCGAAATTCGAGGCGCTTTACTCGCCCAACATGTTCGTCGCCCTGCTCAAGGCGCTTGTTTCGCCCGCGCCGGCGAAGGCGCTTCAGGCCGACGGCAAGCCCATGACCTACGGGGCGATCGTGCAGAATTTCGTCATCGCCCTGGTGCCGTTCCTGCTGACCGCGATCACGCTGTCGACCGTGTGGTGGTACGTGGTCATCCATCAGCAGGCCGGCGCCGCCACGGGGCCGGTCGAGGGCCTGCAGCAACTGGGCAGCGCCGTATCGGCGCCGGCGGAGACGCCCGCCGAAAAGGGACCGGACTTCCAGTTCTATCTCTGGTTCTGGATCAGCGCGGCCGTCCTGATGTTGTGGACCGTGCGCGCCTACTGGCGCATGACCGGCGAACGCTTCGAGGTGCTCAAGCTCCTGACCTCGTCGGTGATGCCGCTCGGCATCCTCACCGTGATCGTTCTCGCGGTCATCCTGTTCGGCATCACCACCGCGACCGAGTCGGCTGCCGTCGGCGCGGCCGGCGCCTTCATCCTGGCGATCCACGCCGGCACGCTCGACTGGAAACGCACCAAGGAAGCGGTATTCCTGACCGCGAAGACCACCGCGATGGTGTGCTGGCTGTTCGTCGGCTCGGCGCTGTTCTCGGCGGTTTTCGCCATTCTCGGCGGGCAAGCCCTGCTCGAGCAATGGGTGCTCTCGCTGAACATGACGCCGGTGCAATTCATGATCCTGTCGCAGGCGATCATCTTCGTGCTCGGCTGGCCGCTCGAATGGACCGAGATCATCATCATCTTCGTGCCGATCTTCCTGCCGATGCTGAAGCACTTCAACATCGACCCGATCCTGTGGGGGACGCTGGTGTTCGTCAACCTGCAGGCGGCGTTCCTGTCGCCGCCGGTGGCGATGTCGGCGTTCTACCTCAAGGGCGTCGCGCCGAAGCATGTCACGCTCAACCAGATCTTCGCCGGCATGATGCCCTACATGCTGATCGTCATCCTGTGCATGGTGATCATGTATCTGTGGCCCGGGATGACGCTGTGGTTGCCGAACTACCTCTACGGCGGATGAGGCATGGCCGCGACCGCGCCACGACGCGGCCCTGGCGCAGCCGCCCTGCCGGACGCACCCCGTTGGCGCGTCTTGAAACTCGGGGGAAGCCGGCGAGCCCCGGGCGCCGACTGCGAAATTACTGCCCGTTGTCGGCCAGCACCTTCTGGCAGGCCTTGCTGAGCCGGTCACGGTTCTGCTTCAGGCACGCCAGCACGACCGCATCCCCGTCCTGGATATGGGCACGGCAAAACCGCGAGACGTCGCGGGCGCAGGCGTCATGTCCCTGCTGCGCCGTGGCCTGCGACCCCGTCAGGACCAGGGCAATGACGAAAAGAAGTCTGGTCATCTCGATAAGCCTTCACTCGATGAACGCGACCTCGGCGTTCTATAGCGTTTTCGAGCGAAGTGGAAACATCACGAAAGCGGCCGCGTCGCATGGGCGCAATCGCTTCCGGAACCCGAGATCACTGCGCGGCAACGGTGCCGGGCTTCTGGGCGGCCAGGTCGCGGTCCATCACGGCGCGGCAGCCGCTGCTCAGATCGGCGCGGTGCTTTTTCATGCAGGAGGTGATCGCCGGGATGTTCGGAATCTCCGAACTGCACAGGCGGAACGCGTCGCTCGTGCACATCTGCTGCGCCTCGGCGCTGAAGGCGAAGCTCGCGGTGGACGAGAGCGCGGAGAACGAGGCGGCGAAAGTCAGCGCTAAACTGACCTTGCGAACGGTGCTGGTGAAGAAAGCGGTCATGGTCGGCTCCCATTGGCCCGGCTCCGCGGGGCCCCTTGTTTGATGTCCCAACCATGCCCGAACCCCGAGGCCGGGACTGTGATGTCGGTCACCAAGCCGGAACTACTGAGGCCTCTGCGTCGCGAATCGCGACTTTGATGGCATTGCGGCGGTAGCGGGGCCCCGTTTCGCGGGCCGCAGCCAAAAATCGTGGAAAGAATCACTTTCCGGGCGCCGATTTCCCTGCGCGCCCGGGCCAAATTTCGGCCGACAGGGGCCCCACGTTGAAACGGCGTTAAGACTTTGTTCGCATGAATGGCTCGTCTGATATGCCCCGAGTAAGTGGAAAGTCGTGCGATGCGTAACGCGTTGGGCCTGATGCTCGCCAATGTTGCCATAGCGGCCGTGATCGCCGGCGTATGGTTCTGGACCACTTCTTCGCCGCGGGCTGAGCCGCCGCAAACCGTCGCCGCCCGGAAAGCCGAGCCGCTGCCCGCGCCCGCCAAACCGGCGCCGAAGGATGACATCGAGGTCACCGCCGCGCTTTCCGAACCGGCGGCAGCGCCCGCGCCGGCCCCGATCCAGCCCAGATCGACCTGCGCCAATCCCGATGCGCTCGGCGTCAGCCGTACCGTCGTGATCGACACCACCGGCGGGCCCGGCTTCGGCTTCGAACATTTCAAGCAGCTCGATTTCCTCGCCGACAAGGAGGTGGTGCTGACCTTCGACGACGGCCCGTGGCCGGACAATACGCC
>NZ_JBAVNZ010000337.1:0-1985 GCF_049691595.1 Bradyrhizobium sp. | reverse complement strand
GAACATCGGAAGGCTGAACTTGAGCGGCAGCTGGCCGATGCCGAGACCCCGCCACCCCTCCTCCATCCCGAGATGGCGACATTCTACCGTGAACAGGTCAGCACCCTCCACACGGCCTTACAGGATGACTCCGAGGCAACCCGGCTTAAGGCCGGCGAGGTTCTGCGGACCCTGGTGAAGGAGATCCTGCTCACGCCCGAGGCCGGCGAGTTGAAGATTGACGTCCGGGGCGATCTTGCCGGGATTTTGGCGGTTTCCCTCAAAACGAAGGCCCCGGCCACTGGGGCCAGGGTTTCGCAAGTCGAGATGGTTGCGGGGATAGGATTTGAACCTATGACCTTCAGGTTATGAGCCTGGCGACCTTGCCGCGACCCTATCGATGCCGATCACCTGTCAGCAAGTTGGCGAGTGGATCGGCCGCGGGTGAAGTGACTTCTGCACCAGAAACGTACCATTGAGCTCCAAAGTCCGTCGACGTCTTTACTTAGGTCGGGTTGAGCCAAGATCAGCTCGCCACTCCCATGTCGGGAAAATCCAAGCTGCTCTTGGACACCCGTCTAACTGATCCGCATCCTGAGCACGTCCATGCTTACCGCAAGACGCGCAGCAATTCGCGTGTGGATTTGCCCGTTACACAGCAGCCTTAGTGCCGCGGCCCCGCGGCGTGCCGGACAGACAATCTGGCTTTCTCCTCTCGGGTTTCATCGTACTCAGAACAGCGTCTCCTTTGCGTGCGAAAACCTGCGACAAGCTTCGATCTCGCAGGTTCATCTCTAACTCGGGACGTGCGGTGAGGATAAAAGGAAATTGCCGGATCTCGGGCGAATCCGACGAACAGTTCGTCGGAGCGATGCGACTCCCGCGAATTGTTGAGAATGGGGCTGTTCCTGATGGCGAACAGAAGAGTTAGCCCGCCGGCGGCCGACACGATAGATCCGTCTGCGCCGCTTCGTTTAAATCTCGCCTCAAAGATAGCTTTTCCTGATGGCTCAATGACCGCTTCCGGTTTGCGGAGAGAGGGCGCTAGGGGCCGACTTGTCCTCGAGCGTATCGCGAACAAGGATTATACTACCCTTGAGGCGATCAGGACTATGAGGGAGTTATGCCGCGTCCAAGCAAAGGAGCCAGACTTTACAAACGCAAGGCGCGATACCGAAGCGGAAAACTCGTTCGCCAGGCCGTCTGGATCATCAAGGATGGAGACCGCCATATCGCCACGGGATGCGTTGCGAGCCCGTCTGAAACGAAGCCGCCTCGAGAGGCAGAGCAAGCCTTAGCTGATTACATCGCTCAAAAGTATCAACCCGAACGCCGCCGGCAGGATATCGAGGACATCGACTGTGCTGACGTGCTGTCGATCTATTTGAGCGACATCGGCGAGCCGGGCGACCAGTTCGAGATCGAGGCCAGGATTGAACGCCTTAACGAATTCTGGGGCGGCAAGAGATTGTCGAAGGTCAGTGCCCAGACCTGTGCGGCTTACGTCAAACATCGCGGCAACCGCGGCGGTGCACGCCGCGACCTCGAGACGTTTCGCGCCGCAATCAACCATCACGCAAAAGAAGGCTTTCACCGGGGCGTGGTGCGCGTGTCGCTACCGCCCAAGGGCGAAGCCCGCGACCGGTGGCTCACGCGAAAGGAAGCCGCAGCGCTGATTTGGCACTGTTGGCGGCATCGGGAGAAGCAGACGATCCATTCGGGGATGTCAAAAGGTGATCCGGTGAGCACAAGCCGCCGGCCCCTGAGACATATCGCCAGATTTATTTTGATCGGCCTTTATACCGGCACTCGGGCTGGCGCGATTGCCTCAGCGTCGCCCTATGCCGAGCCCGGCCGATCTCACGTCGATCTTGAGCGCGGCATCTTCTATCGCAAGCCGATCGGCAAGCGCGCCACCAAGAAGCGCCAGACGCCGGCGCCCATACCGCCACGGCTGCTTGCTCACTTGCGTCGCTGGAGGGACCGCAAACTGATCGCCACCTGCT
>NZ_JBAVNZ010000336.1:0-1507 GCF_049691595.1 Bradyrhizobium sp. | reverse complement strand
TTCATCCGAACTGCCGATCGCCTTTTCGAAGATCGACGGGTTCGACGTGACGCCCTTGACGCCGTCGCTATCGATCAGCTGTTTGAGGTCGCCGCGGGCGACGAAGCCACGGGCCAGAAAGTCGAGCCAGACCGCCTGACCGTGATTTTCGAGTGCTTTGACGGGATTCATGATGCCTGTTCTGTTCGAGCTGGATCATTCTCGGCCGTCGGCACTTTTTCTGGCGGAGAGCCGGATTGTCAACCGTTCCGTGGCGAGGTACTGACGGGCGGAATAGGCGTACCCCCTCGAGATAACGCCATTCACACCATATCGATCCCGCGAAGCGGCTGTTTGACGGCGATGTCGTCAGGCCGGCGCCGCGCTGCCCTTGATCTGCGTCCGGTGCATGATGCGGCGTGCCGAGGCGTCGAACGGATCGCGCCGATGCATGGTACATCGGTTATCCCACAGCACGAGGTCGCCGACCCGCCAGACGTGCTCCCAGGTGAACGCCGGGCGCGCGACGAAATCCCACAGCTCATCGAGCAGCGCCTCGGAGTCGGCAAGTTCGAGCCCCATCAGATACGCATTGCGCCGGCGGCCGAGATAGAGCATGCGCCGCCCGGTGTCGGGGTGGATGCAGACCAGCGGATGGAGGGCGCCCGGCGAGGTCCGAGGATCGTCGGTCGCGGTGACGCCCTGACGCAGATAACCGCCGCTGTTGTAGGTACCGTCGTGCTTGATCTTCAGGTTCGCGATCCGGCGTTTCAGGTTTTCCGGCAGGGCTTGGTAGATCGCGTACATGCTGCAAAACGACGTGTTGCCGCCGGAAGGCGGCACCTCGAGCGCGTAAAGCATGCTCGCCATTGGCGGCACGTCGAGATACGACATGTCGGTATGCCATGCCGCCTCGCCGGCGCCGAGGCTGCCGATCGGCTGACCATTCACCGTCACGTTCGAAACGATGTAGATTTCAGGCAGCCCCTCGACGAAGCGCCGGCCGGTCTCCTGTACCGGCGCCCAGTCGAGGTCGCCGAAGCGGCGGCTGAAGGCGATGAGGTCGCGGTCGCCGAGGGTCTGGCCACGCAGCAGGATAACCTGGTGGTCGTGCCAGGCGCGCGTGAGCGCGGCGAACTGCGATATGTCGAGGTCCTTGAGATCGACGCCGCGCACCTCTGCGCCCAGCGCAGCTCCGGTCGAAATCACCTCGATCGGCCGACCGCCGATGTCGCGTGCAACTTCACCCTCGACGCTTAAACCCATCGGCACCCCTCCGGCTGCACGGTCCAGTCCGACAATTGTATCACCGCGCGGGGGGATGGAGAAATCCCCGGGAATCGGGCTATTTGGCGGCTATCCGGGGCGTTTCTGCAACGACGGCAAGGCGCCGGATGCAGCTATCCCGCCGGACGACAATCCCGCGATCCGATCGGTATCAGGTCGGCGCGCCGGTTGGCCGGTGACGTAACGGTCGCAATGAGGTTATGTTCTCTCGATCCCGGATCGTCGTTATTGGTTTCCGGAT
>NZ_JBAVNZ010000335.1:0-7727 GCF_049691595.1 Bradyrhizobium sp. | reverse complement strand
GGCAGGTGGCGGAACGCTGGTCTGGGTGCGGCGCTACGATCTGGTCGAATTCGCCGTGGTGCTCGAGCCCGACCAGCCGCTGGCGCCGGCGCGCCGGGCGTTCTTTGCCGGCATGAACGCCGTGGCGGACGCGATTGCCGCGCATTGCCCGCCGGAGCGGCAGGTGAGCTTTGACTGGCCCGACGCGATCCGGTTCGATGGCGGATTGCTTGGGGGCGCGCGGCTCGGCTGGCCACGAGGTTGCGCCGAGAATGACGTTCCGGCATGGCTGGTGTTCGGCGCGATGCTGCGCGCCGCCGACATGGCGCATGTCGAGGAGGTGCAGGCCGTATCCGGTGTTTCCCTGCTGGGCGAAGGTTTTGAGATGATCGACACCGACGCGATCGTCGGCAGCTTCGCCCGTCATCTGATGACCGCGTTCGACCTTTGGAACGAGCGCGGCTTTGAGGCGATCGCCCGCGACTATCTGGAACGGCTTCCCGGGCGCAACGCCGGCGAGCGCCGCGCGATCGACGTCAATGGCGATCTTCTGGTCAGGCCGCCCGCCGGCAACGGGCCGCCCGCCCGCACGGGCCTGGTGGATGCGCTCGCGCGCGCGGCCTGGTATGATCCGCAGGCGCGCGGTCCGAAACCCGGATGAGGCGGACATGCTGAAATTTCCGCGAACCATCAGGCTCGATCCTTCGGACACATTCGTGTTCGAGCGGGCGGCGGAGCCGGGCGAATGGGTGGTTTCGGGCGCGTTCGTGTTCTGGAATCGGGATCCGGCCGCGCTCGACCCGAAGCAGCGCGTGGCATTGCGTTCGGGCTTTCTGGGCATCGACAGTCTTGGCTGGTCCACGCTTGCCATCGTCACCGCGGCGATGGAGGAGGACCAGCAAACCATGATCGATCGGCTCGCCCGGCAATTGCTGGAGAAATTCGGCGCGCCCGATCTTGAGGCCGCGCATGCGGCCGCCGAACAAGAGGTCGCGTTCGCAGGCTCCTTGTGCGATCACCCGCCCCAAACCCTGCTTGCGGTGCAACGCAGCGTCGAAAATGGCGAAATACGCGAGCGCTTTCGCACCCTGAAGCCGCGCGAACGCGCCGCCGACGGCGATCGGTTGCACGCCGATGCCCGCGCCTTTACCTTTCATCAGGTCGAGGGCGACGATGAACCCGCCGAGGAGGTCGATCTGTTGGGATTGATGGGAACTGACCGCATGACCGGGGATCGCCGATGAGAGAGTTCTGGGTAGCCTCGGGCCATCACCTGACGCGCCGTGCCGATCATGGCGGGCTGGTGGCGACGCCCGAACTCATCATGGCCTATCTGGCGCGGCCCGAGTTGATGCCGCCGGCCGACGCCTGCGCGGCCGAGCGCAAGCTGCATGCGAACCTGCTCGCCGATCCGCTGCGCCCGGTCGCCAAGGCCGATATCGCCGCGCTCGCCGACGCCGATGCGCGCGAGAACTGGACCTTCATGATCAACTTCCGTGACCGGCTGATCGCGGCACCCTCGCTGGAGGCGGTCTACACCAATCTTGCCCGCAACGGCGCTGGCGATCTGCCGCCGGTCTTTCTCTCCCAGCTCTGCCATCTGATCCTGCGCAATGCGCTCGAGGGATGCGACGATCCCTACATGCTGCGCGCGGCCGAACTGTTCTACCGCAGCCAGCAGGCGAGCGTGCACGAGGGCACGCTGCTGTTGGCCGACGCGGAGGTCATCGAGGCGCAGCAACACGCCCGGCACGACATTCATTCATCGCCGCTTGCGGCCATGCTCGCGCCGAGCGCGTTCGGCGAGATGGATGTGATGGACGACGACAACGCCTGGACCTACTGGTCGCGTTCGGACGCCCATGCGATGGTGATGAATATCGGCGGCAATCCGAAGGCGCGTGCCGGGCTGTGCCGGGTGATCGAACGATGGATCGACCACCTGCTCGGCGTTGCCGTCAATGTCGAGACGGTTGCCTCGATCGAGGATCGGGACTGGCGCTGGTTCATCGGCCTCGACAGCGAAGGCACCCGCATCGGCAACGCCTTGTGGAATGACGCCGCACTGGATGGCAATGCCGCCGGGCGCATCGTCGCGCTGATGCGTCTGGATATCGAAGACCCGCGGCTGGTGGATGCGCGCGTCGGAAGCAGGCCGGTCTATCTCATTCTGGCGATGGGGGCCGACAAGGTGGTGCGCCTGAAGCCTCAGAATCTGGTCGCGGGGCTGCCGCTGGCGGCGACTGCGAATGTTGCATGATCGCGCCGAACACGAAAGGACCGGCCATGGCGATGACCGAGGCGTCCCGCGAAGTCGGCGTGGTGATGCGCCGCCGTCCGATCGACAATCCGTGGATCGATCACACCTGGTCGCCGGCGATGGTTCTCGACGAGGTGCCTGCGACGGCGCCGTGGACCGTGCTGTCCACCGGCCCTGATGCAACGATTTACTACGCGGGTGCGGCGAGCATCGATCTGTTCAGCTCGGACACGGCGAATTATCGCGACAATCTTGCCGACGGCGAGCCGCGCATCTGGGTGGCGCTGCGGCGTCAGGATGGCAGCCCCGAACTCGAGCTGACCAAGGTCACGGCCGATCCGACCGAAGGCGAGGCGATGTTTGAAAGCGGTTGCGACGTGATCGGTACCGTGCCGATGCCGCCCGCGATCGCGGCGTGGATCGCAGCCTTTGTCGATCGATTCCATGTCGAGCGCGTATTCCACAAGCGCAAGCGGGATCGCGCGGGTGGCGACCGCCAGCGCAGCGGCGGGCCTTCGGATGAAGGAACGGGGCGCTCATGAGCGGTTCGGACCATGGCGACGAAGAGAACGGGTTCCTGGCGCGGTGGTCGCAGCGCAAGCAGGCGGCGAAACAGCACGCGCATGAGGCGTCGATTGCCGAAGCTGACGCCGCACCGGAGCAAGTTGCAGAAAGCGAGCCGGAATTCGATATCTCCAGCCTGCCGAAGCTGGAGGACATAACGTCGACGACCGACATGACCGCTTTCCTCCGGAATAATGTTCCCGAGCGGCTTCGCAACGAGGCATTGCGAAAATCCTGGGCTCTCGACCCCGTGATCCGCGACTATGTCAGTCCCGCGCTTGAATACGCCTATGACTGGAATACGCCGGGGGGCGTGCCGGGCAGCAGCGCGATCGGAGCGGGCCTGGATGTCGCCCGGATGGTTTCGCAGATCATGGGCGGCGGCGAAACTGCAACCGACCCTTCGATACCGGCCGCTGCTGCCCCCGCAAAAGTACCGCCGAGCGGTCCGCAAGCTCCCGAACATGACGAAAAACCGGCGCCGGATCTGCCGATTCAGCCGTTACGGTTGGGCGAGGATGCGGCTTCAATAGCGCAAGATCCCCCTGGCGCGGAAGACGGCGGCATTATTGAGGCGGAGGCGGCGCGATCTTCCGGCGCGGACAACGCTGGTGCGCCGCAACAGAAGGTGCGACGCCATGGCACCGCAAGACCGATCATTTAGCCAAAAGTTTTTGAGGACATAGGCCAAGCCTATGTTACAAATTTGTAGTTGGGACAGTTGTGGTGCTGGGCTCGTGCGCGTTTGAGAGGTACGGGTGGGCGGGGGAGAAATCGGTTGCACCATGCGTGACGCCGGTCTGGAGCAGGCAATCAGGGCGGCAGGTGGCGTCGCATCGCTGGCGCGAGCGATCGGCATTGCGCAGCCCTCGGTTTCAGCGTGGTCGCGCATTCCGGCAGAACGGGTTCTCGCCGTCGAGGCGCTGACAAGCGTGCACCGCTTTGTGCTGCGGCCCGATCTCTACGGACCATCCGAGGATCAAGTGACATCGAAATCCGAGGTCGACGAGATCGATCAGTTGCGGGCCGCCGAATATGGCCTGTTGTCGCTGCTGCTCGGCAAGGCGCCGGATGCGGATACGCTCAGGCGCGTTGCGACGCTGAAGGGCGACGCGTCCGATCTCGGCATCGCCCATATCGAGCTCGCCGCAGCGGCGGCGTCGACGGATGATCGCGCCGCCAGCAGGGAATTCTTCGATCTTTTCATCGGGCTCGGCCGTGGCGATCTGCTTCCCTATGCTTCCTATTACCTCACCGGCTTTCTGCACGAGCGCCCGCTGGCGCGGGTCCGCGAGGATCTGGACGCGCTCGGGATCGAGCGCGCCGGCTCATCAAGGGAGCCGGAAGACCACATCGCGATCCTGCTCGAGGTCATGTCCGGCCTCGCGCGCGGCGAGTTCGAGGCGGACTTCATTCAACAGGCACGCTTCTTCGAGCGCCATCTGAAGCCGTGGGCGGCGCGGATGTTCGCCGATCTGGAGATGTCAGGATCGGCGAAGTTCTACCGTGCCGTCGGCCGTGTCGGCCGTATCTTCATGGAACTGGAATCCGGGGCGTTTGCGCTGTCCGAGTGATGCCAAAGCCAACCGCAAGGTGGACCTGGAAGAGATGATTTATCGCAAAGATGACCTGAGGAGATCGCAATGAGCAAGCCATCCGACAGCAAGGCGCCCGCCCGCAAGGGAAAGTCGCAGGCCGCGGCAGGCGTTGACCGGCGCCGCTTCTTCCTGATGGGTGGATCGGTGGCGGCAGCGGCAGCGATGGTGCCGCTGGCGAGCGATCAGGCTGAGGCGGAGGAGTCGCAGGCCGAGCGCGTCAAGGCCCGCTACAAGGAGTCCGATCACGTCAAGAACTACTATCGCGTCAACCGCTATTGATGGGACCACGCACATGTTGATGAAGCGAAGAGATGGATCCGCTGGCCGGGCGCGTTTGCAGGGTATCGCCGCCGGCCTCGCCTCGGGGGTTCTCGACCGCCGCACGTTTTTGCGCCGGTCCGGTCTGGCGGCAGGCGCGGGCGCCGCACTGGGCTTGATGCCGCTCGGATCGGTGCGCAAGGCGCAGGCCGGCCCCAAAATCATCGGGGCGCCGACGGAAATCAAGAAGAACATCTGCACGCACTGCTCGGTCGGCTGCACCGTGATCGCCGAGGTCCAGAACGGGGTCTGGGTCGGCCAGGAGCCGGCCTGGGACAGCCCGATCAATCGCGGGTCGCATTGCGCCAAGGGCGCGTCGGTCCGTGAACTCGTGCATGGCGATCGCCGGCTGAAATATCCGATGAAGCTGGTCGACGGCGAGTGGCAGCGCGTGTCCTGGGATCAGGCGATCAACGAGATCGGCGACAAGATGCTCGATATCCGCGCCAAGTCCGGTGCCGACTCGGTCTATCTGCTCGGCTCGGCCAAATTCTCCAATGAAGGCGGCTACCTGTTCCGCAAGTTCGCGGCCTTCTGGGGCACCAACTCGATCGATCATCAGGCCCGTATCTGCCATTCGACCACGGTCGCGGGAGTAGCCAACACCTGGGGCTACGGCGCGATGACCAATTCCTACAACGATATCAGAAACTCGAAGACCGTCGTCTTCATGGGATCGAATGCCGCCGAAGCGCATCCGGTGTCGCTGCAGCACATCCTGACCGGCAAGGAGATCAACCGCGCCAACGTGTTCGTGCTCGACCCGCGCTTCACCCGCACCGCCGCCCACGCCACCGAATATGTCCGGTTCCGCAGCGGCACCGACATCGCGGTGATCTGGGGCATGCTGCACCACATCTTCAACAATGGCTGGGAAGACAAGGAGTTCATCGCGCAACGGGTCTATGGCATGGATCAGATCCGCGCCGAGGTCGCCAAGTGGACGCCGGAAGAGGTCGAGCGCGTGTCGGGGATTCCCGGCGAGCAGTTGAAGAAGGTCGCCGAGACCTTCGCCAAGCAGCGGCCGTCGACCTTCATCTGGTGCATGGGCGGCACCCAGCACACCGTCGGCACCGCCAACGTCCGCGCCTATTGCAATCTGCTGCTGGCGACAGGCAATGTCGGAACCTTCGGCGGCGGCGCCAATATCTTCCGCGGCCACTGCAACGTGCAGGGCGCGACCGATATCGGTCTCGATATCACCACCCTGCCGCTCTATTACGGCCTGGTCGAAGGCGCCTGGAAGCACTGGGCGCGGGTCTGGGAGGTCGACTACGATTATCTCCAGTCGCGCTTCGACGAGGTGCCGGCCAAGGCGGGCCGTCCGGCGCGCACCCGCAAGCAGAACATGGAGCTGCCGGGCATTCCGTCGACCCGCTGGTTCGATGCGACGCTCGCCAATCCCGACGACGTCGATCAGCGCGACAGCCTGAAGGCCATGGTCATCATGGGGCATGGCGGCAATACCGTGCCGCGCATGACCGAAATGGTGAAGGGCATCGAGAAGCTCGAATTGCTCGTGGTCGCCGACCCGCATCCGACCACCTTTGCCGCGATCTCGGACCGCAAGAACGGCACCTATCTGCTGCCGGCCTGCACCCAGTTCGAGACCTCGGGCTCGCGCACGGCTTCCAACCGTTCGCTGCAGTGGGGCGAGCAGGTGGTCAAGCCGATCTTCGAATCGAAGGACGATTACGAGATCATCTACCGGCTCGCGGCCAAGCTCGGCTTCGCCGACCAGTTGTTCAAGAACATCAAGGTCGACAACAACCGCCCCGTTCCCGAGGATTTGCTGCGGGAAATCAACCGCGGCGGATTCTCGACCGGTTATTCCGGCCAGTCGCCGGAGCGGCTCAAGGCGCATATGGCGAACCAGGGCAAGTTCGACCTGGTGACCTTGCGCGCCAAGGCCGAAGAGCCGGAGATCGGCGGCGACTATTACGGCCTGCCATGGCCGTGCTGGGGCAAGCCCGAGATCAAGCACCCGGGAACGCACACGCTCTACAATACCAACCTTCACGTGAAGGATGGTGGCGGCACGTTCCGCGCGCGTTTCGGCGTCGTATATGAGGAAAAGCAGCCGGACGGTACGGTCAAGAACGTCAATCTTCTTTCCGAAGGCTCTTACAGCAAGGGTTCGGAAATCACCGACGGTTATCCGGAGTTCACCTATGGCGTGCTGAAGAAACTCGGCTGGGACAAGGACCTCACCGTATCCGAACTGGCCACGATCAACGGGATCGGCGGCAACAGTCCGGATGGCGTGGGCTGGGCGGTCGATCTGTCGGGCGGCATCATCCGTGTCGCGCTGGACCACGGTTGCATCCCGTTCGGAAACGGCAAGGCGCGTGCGGTGGCGTGGAACCTGCCGGATCCGGTTCCGGTTCATCGCGAGCCGATCTACACCGCGCGTCCCGAACTGGTCGCCAAATATCCGACGCGTCCGGACGGACGCCAGTTCCGCATGGCCAATCTTGGCTTCTCGATTCAGAAGGCGGCGGTGGACAAGGGGCTGGCCAAGCAATTCCCGATCATCCTCACCTCGGGACGTCTGGTGGAATTCGAAGGCGGCGGCGAGGAAACCCGCTCGAACCGCTGGCTTGCCGAGTTGCAGCAGGACATGTTCGTCGAGGTCAACACCTCGGATGCCGCCGAACGCGGCATCAAGGATGGCGGCTGGGTCTGGGTGTACGGTCCGGAAAACGGTTCGAAGGCACGCGTCAAGGCGCTGGTCACCGAACGTGTCGGCAAGGGCGTGGCGTTCATGCCGTTCCACTTCGGCGGCTGGTTCCAGGGCGTCGATCAGCGCGGCAAATATCCGAAGGGCAACGATCCGATCGTGCTTGGCGAAAGCGCGAACACGATCACGACCTACGGCTACGATCCGGTCACCGGCATGCACGAGGGCAAGGTGACCCTGTGCCAGATTCAAACGGCGTGAGGGGAGAATAGATCATGGCTCGCGTCAAATTTCTTTGTGATGCCGACCGTTGCATCGAATGCAACGC
>NZ_JBAVNZ010000334.1:0-62464 GCF_049691595.1 Bradyrhizobium sp. | reverse complement strand
GGCTAAACCAGTCTTGGTGATTCGCGGGAGTTGAGAGGTTCCGTCAGTCGGCGCGGCCGGCTACGTAATTGACAGGCGAAGAACGATAAGACTGCGACTAAGATGCGATGAAGAATGGCGGGTGCGGCGCGCGAAAGACGAGAACCGGGATGGTGCTGTGTGTCAGCACCTTGACGGCTTCGCTCCCGAGCACGATCGCGGAAATCCCACGCCGGCCATGCGAAGCCATGACAATCAGATCGCACGATTTTCGTGCCGCCGTCTCGATGATGGCCAGATATGGCTGATCGTGCTCGAGGTGCATCGTCTCGCAGCTCACACCGGCTGCCAATGCGGCCTCCATCGCCACGTCGAGATACCTTGCAGCAAGGGTCGCCATGCGCTTCCGGTACTGTTCCGGCGTATCGGTGATCAAGCCCGGCTCAACCACGAACGCGCGGAAGGGCATCGACACGGTCAGTGCCGTGACTTCGGCATTGACCGACTTTGCTAAAGCCATGCCATAATTGATTGCATTCTGTGACAGCTCCGAGCCGTCCGTCGGGATCAGGATGTGCCGATGCATATATCCTCCAGATTCAGTTGGGTCAGAAACGGCTTCGGGGGCAGCTCGGCATACAAGGCGGACGCTCCTGTATTCGAAGAGTAAAGGCACGGCGACTGTTTCGCCTGGCCGTAGTCGGTGGACGCCGTCTAGGCCGCGGGCGGCTGCTTTTCCCCCTCCTTCGGCTTCGGCGGAAACCGCTTGAGCATCTCGATCACCTCCTCATCTGAAACTTGTCGAAAGTCTCCATAATAATAACCAATAGCCCCGAAGAGCTCGTGGTCCTCAAGGCACACAACCTCATCGGCCTCCTCACGCATCGTGACAATGCTTTCGGACGGTGCCACCGGTACGGCAAGAACGAGCTTCTTCGGGTTTCGCATGCGAGTGGCACGCAACGCCGCCCGCATGGTCGCCCCCGTGGCAATGCCGTCATCGATCACAATGACCGTACGGCCGGTGAGGTTCACGCGTTCGCGGCCGCCTAAATATCGCTGTCGCCGCCGCTCGATTTCGGCGAGTTCGCAATCGCAAACGGCCTTGAATTGCATCTCGTCAATGCCCGCACTTTGGATAACATCCTCGTTTCGCACAACGATCGGGGCGCTGCCGTCAACGACCGCACCCATCGCCAATTCGGGTTGCAAAGGCACGCCGATCTTGCGCACGAGGATCAGGTCGAGTGGCGCGTTGAGCGCGGCGGCGACCTCGGCCGCCACGGGCACGCCGCCGCGGGGCAAGGCAAGGATCACCGGATGCTGATCCTTGTAGCTGGAAAGCGCCCGCGCCAGTTTCTGACCCGCCTCCGATCGGTTCTCGAACGGCATTACGATCCCCTGCGCTTGTTTTCAGTCTCGGCAGCCGGTGTCGATTTTGCAGACTCGGATGCCAGGTGCCGCTCGAACCACCGAGCGGCATGGTCGATAACGGCCTCCAGTGCTCCCGATTCGGGAAAGAGATGGCTTGCACCCGGAATGATCTCCAGAGCCTTCGACCCTTGCAGCCGCGCCAGCGCCTGCTCGTTGAGCTCGATGACGCCCACATCGGCACCTCCGACAACAAGGAGAGTCGGTGCCCGAACTCTGTCGAGGGCATCCCCGGCAAGATCCGGACGGCCGCCGCGCGATACCACGGCGCCCACACGACGAGGGAGTTTCGTCGCGGCGACGAGTGCCGCCGCAGCCCCGGTGCTGGCGCCGAACAATCCAAGTGGAAGCTTTGCGAGGGTTGGTTGCCCGTCCAGCCAGTTGACAGCATCCACGAGCCGCGCCGCCAGCAGCGGAATGTCGAAGACGTTGGCCCGATCAACCTCTTCGTCCGGGGTGAGAAGATCAAACAACAGCGTCGCGATGCCCCGAGCATTCAACGCACCGGCAACCGCCATGTTCCGCGGACTTAGCCGACTTGAGCCGCTTCCATGCGCGAAGGCGACAAGCGCATGGGCATCTCGCGGGACATGTAACGTTCCCGCAAGCCCAATCGGGGGGATACTAATATCGCGGGTCTCGTATTTTTCCTGTGCCATCGATGCGAAGTGGTCTGCGGCGGAAGCGCTCGGAAGCAAGCCGGGTCGCAGCCAGTTTGAAATACTGTCCCCGTCGAGGTGCTTCGTTCTTGACTCAGATCAATGAGTGTCGGACGGCGCGCGCAATGATGTTTTTTCTGCCAAGCAGCACCTTGGACCTGAGGAGGACGAAATGAAAGTCAAGGACATCATGCACAAGGGTACAACCTGCGTCGAACCCGGCGCGTCCGTCAGGGAAATCGCGAAACGCATGCGTGACAGCGATGTCGGTGCGATCCCCATCGAGGCAGACGGTCGGCTGGTGGGAATAGTCACCGACCGCGACATTACCTGCCGCGCGCTCGCAGACAGCGACAACCCGGCCAAAATGACCGCCAAGGACGTCATGACAAAGGATGTGCTGTGCTGTTCACCGGATGACGACATCAAGGTCGCAATCGAGACCATGGAAGCGAAACAAATCCGTCGCCTGCCTGTAACGGATAGCCACAAGACCGTGATCGGCATGCTGAGCCTCGGCGACATTTCGCACATGGTCAGCAAAGAGCTTTCAGGTGAAGTGTTACGGGCGGTCTCGCAGCATCATGCCTAGTTGCTGCCTCGCTTCCTTGGCTGGCTCGGACACTTTTTCGAATCGCTCCTTACCAGCGGCGATATTCGTTGTCGGGAAAAGACAGTCTGTCGCCGTCGCAGGCAAAGCGAGCCTCGACGTTATGTCGGCGCCCAATCCGCCAGGGCGCTGCGTCTAGGTTGCGCGCGTCAGCACGCACGATCGGCGATCCGCAATGGATGAAAGATGGCTCGCCGAACATCAACCCTTTCACAGCATGATCCGGATGAGGATGCGTCAGCACAATAGCCGTCGACGCAACTCCATGGAACCGGCTCAGCCAGTCCCCCATAATCAATCATGACGCGCGCCTCGTCGCGCTGAACAAGCGAGCTATGGCATCGGTGCCGACGAGAACGAACCTCGATCTCGCCATGCGTGCCGAGGAACGTCAACTCCAATGTCCCAGCGTTTGATTTCACGTTCATCCATAGGGCGAACTTAAGGAACCCCGATCGATGCCTCGGGTCACCCACAGCAATTGGCCGAGTTCAACCAAAGCCGTGACTCGATCAGCCTGGTCCGGGCAACGTGCGGACGATTTCTTTGAACCGGTCCCATTCCGTCGCCGTCCAGATTTCGGTCTGGGCATGGCCGAATGTCCGAACGAGCGTGGAAACACGCGCCGCGCTCTCGATGTCGTCGGCCATGAAGACATCGAGATAATCGCACGGCCCCAGCACCGCATAGCTGCTCAGCCACTCGACGTCTGGGCATTCCTCCCGAACGCGCTTCATGGCATCGCGCTCGAGTTGTTCAAGCCCTCTCGGCGAGCGCACCGCATCGGGATTCAGTCGCGTCAACATGATGAAGGTCGGCATGGCATTGCCTCCGATATCGGGTAGTCAGAATACCGACCCTCGAAGAGCGGGATTTGACTTCAATCAATTGAGGGGTGATGCGCGGCAACCGTCAGGGTGAATAATTATCCAGGCCAAGATGGCGGATCCGCTGCCTTAGGTGTTTACACAGGTGACGCCGGACCTCTCGGGAATCGGGCCAGCGCAGTTCAGGTTGCGGCAACGTCGATCGAAGGAACGGTCCCGCCCCAATCACATTTTATTGTTGTCGTCGGGCTTCGTGCCCGCTCGCTCTATCACCGCTACCGCATCGGTGGGGCGATCATTTTCTCTCTGACAGAACGCCGAAATTAGACGGGGATTTGGGCACCGTCTAATTGAGAAAGGTCAATCCGTCCGTATCCTCTTGCGGGTTTCGCCGTCACCGGCAAAAACAAGATACATGAATGGACTTGATTGAGATCAAAAGGGCCGCTCAGCCCGTGCGGTCAACTGATGCTACCGTCGTGCCGAGGCAAGATCGGCGAAGCACGGCAGTGAAGCGTCTACGGGCGTAGATCTGCCTACGCGATGAACCAATCTACCGATGAAGCGCGGCGGAGGGACCCGTAGCCATTCTGTCCGAGCACCCCGGAGGAGACTCCGGTTCGACGGGCAGGTGGTGCGGGTCCTGCGCTTTCGGACAGTGCTCGGAGCGCAGCCCGCTTTATTCTGAGGAACTCGGCATCGATCTGGCCAAGCGGAGCGATGCCGAATGTTTTTGCTGGTTTGCAACCAGCCCGCTGTTCCCAGACCACGGCAAAGAACAGCATCGAAGTTTCGTTCGCCACGGCCTGACCAGTCCGCAAAAATTCCTAGAGGCCGGCCGATCGACGTCAAGTGGGCTCCAATATCTCATTCGGCTCACGGTTTCGTTTAGCGGCTTTGAAAGATATTGCGTTCGATGCACCGGATGAAGACCAATGATGATCGTTGCCTTGAACCGTAAGAGATGACAACGCGTAGGCTGAATTTGCAGCCAGCGGACTACACTTGAACCCTGCCGTCGACAACTTCAATGATACGATCGCAGCGACGCGCCAGATCAAGGTTGTGGGTGACCAGCAAAAAGCTGGTGCCACTCTCGCGGTTCGCCTGGCGCATCAATTCAAAGACGCCGTGGGCCGATTTTGAATCAAGGTTCCCGGTCGGTTCATCCGCCAGCACCAGATCCGGGTTCATCGCCAGCGCGCGCGCGATCGCCACCCGCTGCTGCTGGCCGCCCGACATGTTCAGGGCTGGATTGTCGGCAATTTTTTCGAGGCCAACCTGCACCAGAAGGTCACTCGCCCGCTTCTCGATATCGGCACTGGGAAAGCCGCGATCCACCAGCATCGGCATCATCACGTTCTCACGCGCCGTGAAGGCCGAGATCAGAAGATGATACTGGAACACGAAACCGATCGTGTGCCCGCGCAAATGAGTGATTTCCGCATCTCCGAGGGTGCCGGTGTCCTGGCCCTTGATCGTGAGCCGGCCGGAAGTCGGCCGGTCGAGAAGCCCCACGATATTGAGAAGCGTGCTCTTGCCGGAACCGGACGGTCCCATCAGCGCCAGAAATTCGCCGTGCTCCAGCCTCAGGTCGATGTCATGCAGCACCTCGATCTCGGACGGCTGCCCGATATTGTAGGCCTTGCAAACTTTTTCCAATCGCAGGATTTCCTCAGCCACGGATCGCTACCACCGGATCGAGTTTAGCCGCTCGCACCGCCGGCGCGGTAGCCGCGAGCAATCCCGTCAATGTCGCCAGCAGCGCGGTTAAGATGAACAATTTCCGCTCCAGGATCAGCGGGAACAATTCCGATCCATCGGGTTGCCGAGCCACCGAATGCCAGTAAATCAAAGCGAATGCCCCCATGGCGGCGCCGAACAGCGAGCCGACGAAGCCGAGCAAGCCGCCCTGCAGCAGGAACACCCGTAAAATCTGGCCGCGCGATGTGCCCATGGCGCGCAGAATGCCGATGTCCTTCGATCGCTGGATCACCGAGACGATCAGCACGGCGGCGATGCCGAACGCCACCGACAGTGCGACGAACAGCCTGATCAAGGTATTGGAGGTTTCCTGCGCCCGAACCGCGGTGAAGAACTGCGCGTTGGTCTTGATCCAGCTATCGGCTTCGACGGCGTTGGCCGCCTGAATGCGCTTGGCAATTTCCTCCGCGGCGTAGATATCCGCAACCGTCATGTCGATGGTGGTAACGCCGCCGATCATGCCAAGCAGCGACTGTGCGGTACGCAACGCCACGTATGTATTGCGCAGGTTGGCGCCCTTGCTGCCGAGATCGACCAGGCCTGAAATCGTCAGCACGCGGTTGGCGCCGGAAGCCGCCCGGATGTTCAGCTTGTCGCCGACGGTGGCGCCGAGATCCTTGGCGAGTTCGAGGCCGATAATAATGTCCTCGCTGGATAGTCGAGGCTCGCCCGCGACAATATAATCCGGAACCCTGACGATCCTGAAGTACGAGTCCGGCTCGATGCCGGAAAGATTGATCGCACGGCTGGCGTCGCCCCGCACCGCGAGCGCGGAGCCGAGGATGGTGGGAGAAACCGCGGTCACTTCAGGCATGGCCAGCATCTGATTGCGAATCTTCGGCCATTGGTCGATCGAGATCACCCGCTGGCTCGGGCGTTGCACGGTCGCATCCTCGAATTCGCCCACGCCATTGTGCAGCGGGCGCGCGACCTGATCGGGCGCCAGCAACTGGATTTGCGGCTGCGAGGTGAGAACGCGCCTGATGAAATTCGCTTCCAGCCCGGCCAGCATCGCCGACATGAAGACAATGACGCCGACGCCGATCGCGATGCCGCCGATGATGAACAGGGTCTGCAGCCGGCCCTCCCGCAGAAACCGCACTGCCGTGATCCATTCGAACGGCAGCCATCGGTTCATGGCACTACGGCTCGCACGCTCTGGCCCATGAGCACCCCGGAATTCAGGGGAATCGCGACCTCGCCCTCGGCCATCCCCTCCAGAATTTCGAGCTGGGTATTGCCGCGCAACCCGAGCCGGAGCGGCCGCTTGACGGCGCGGCCATCCCTGATGCCGAGCACCCAAGGCTGGCCGGACAGCACGTCATGCACGGAGCGGATCGGAAGTACCAGCGTATTGTCTTTCGCGGCGATCTCGATATCGACCGAGACGGTCATGTCCTGCCGCAGATAGTCCGGCGGATCGGCCACCGCGAGTTTTACCTCGACGGAGGCGCGGGTGATGTCGATCCCCGGATTGATGTAGGAGACGACCGCGCCGAATCTCTGATCCGGATAGGCATCCGCCGAAGCCAATGCCTTCTGACCCAGCGATATTTTTCCGAGATTGCGCTCGTCGATCTGCAGCACCAGTTGAACTTCGCCTGAAGGCGCGAGCACCAGGAGCGCCTTGCCCGGCTGCACCACCGCGCCACGCTCGACATTGCGCGTGATCAGCACACCGTTACGCGGCGCCGAGATGGTGGCATAGCTGAGGCGCGACTCCGTGGTTTCGAGATTGGCATGCGCCTGATTAAGCAGGGTCTGCGCCATCACGTAATCGCTACCGCCAGGGCTTGCGGTGTAGACCTGAAATGCCGCTGTTCGCACCTGGGTTCGCGCGACGTCGAGAACCTTCTGCGCATCGTCAAGCGCGGCGCGCGTGGCATAGCCGTTCTTCGCCAGTTGCGACGTACGGTCGAAAGTCTGCTGGGCGTTCAGCAGGTTTGCCTGTGCCTGCGTCAGCGCCTCGCGCGCCGAGGGCAGCGTCAGTTCATCAAGTTGCCGCATTCGCGCTTCGGCCTGGGCAACCGCCCCCTGTGCTTGCACTACGGCTGCTTTCAGTTCGCGCGCCTCCAGCGATATTAAAGGTTGGGCCTTGTGGACCCGCTCGCCCTCCTGAACCAGCACGTCATTGACCGTGCCGGTGATCTGGCTTCCGATCTCGACCCGGAAAGGTGTCTCCACATGGCCGCTAGCGACGACGGTCTCCACCAGATTGCCGCGCCTGACCTGATCGACGACGACGGCAGGGCCCCATATCAGCCGCACGCCCTGCCAAACGCCGACGCCCAGAGCGAGAAAGACGGCGAAGATGAACCATTTGTGCGACCAGGCAGATTTCAGAAACCTGAATTCTGACGACAATCGGCGGTCCACAGAAGGCCCAACGGAACTATCCATCATTTCCCTTGCGGCACTGTTCGACCGAGCGAGCGATAGGCCCGCCCACCTGGAAATTGGCCACGTTGCCCTTCCGCATGGCCAGTGACAGCTTTGCCGAGTTTTTCGATCACGCCGATGGGCCCGTGCCCGATCGTCAAACCTTTGCGGACGGGATATTTACCCTTCACAATATTCACATCAGTTCCATATATCGTGATGGCCGTTACGCGCACCAGTGCGTCGAGTGGTCCAACGTGTGGAATCGGCTTATCTTCGAGGACGATCCGTCCAGGCTCGACGAAAATTGCAGCTCTCATCTTGCTCATCAGTTCGTCTCCAAAGCCTATCAGGAGTATCCTCGACGGTGAACAGACGAGCCGCATTGATCTCACGCAATCTGAGCTGCGGCATCAGAGGCCGCCGTCGAGCGGTATTCAGACGTGAATCCGCTCCGCGATATGCGTCACGATTGAGCTGCATCAACGATCATCAACTGTAATTATATCATTTTGTGACGGCTTGAGCGAGGTACAATGACCGAATTGTACAATGACCGAATATTGATGCGAGCGGTCACACCGCAAAGCTTTTTGCCGCCTCGCGCACACGGGATTTTCATTCGCTCTTCATTGCAGCATGGTTGCTGCCGGGCACGACCAAACGTCCCTCAATGAGACATCAGGCAGCAGATCGGACTTGAAGTCAGCAGATCGTGGGTGATTCCACCGAATATCCATTCGTTAAGCCGACTATGGCCGTATGCCCCGGTCACAAGCAGGTCGGCCCCCTCGTCCTCGGCTAACTGGATGATCTGATCGGCACCTGACCCCAGCAGCTGCGTTTCGACACGACCTTCGGCCATTACTCTGTGTCGCGCCAAGTAGAGCACGACATCATCGACGTGATGACGCGCTGCTTCCTTTTGATCATTCTCGCAGATTTCGATGACCGTTACGCGCTTCGCCTGGTGCAGGAATGGGAGCGCGTCCCAAATCGCGCGCCGTGCCTCGCGCGTATCCCTCCACCCGACGACGACGTGGTCAGCAGTAAGCGATTTCACTGCCCCAGGCACCACGAGGACGGGGCGCCCTGCTCCGAGAATTGCCGCCCCGCAATCAGGGACCTTGTAAAAATCTATCGAACGTCTATTTCTTTCGATCACGACTAAATCGGCACATCGCGCTTCAGTGATCAGAGTATCTGTGGGGATTTCGAGCGCCGATCGCCACTCAGTCTGACGGCCGGCTCCCGCGGCTGAACGGAAGTTGTCTCCGGCCTCAGCGAGTTTTGTCTTCATCTGCGCGATCTGGAATTCCGATGCATTGTCGACGATCACCACACCCTCCGCCACGAACGGCGGCACGATCGCAAGCGCCGATACCCCGATCAGCTTTGCCGAGAATTTGTCAGCGAGGCCTGCGGCGACGCTGACAAGCTGTTTCGAGACGTGGTCGACATTCACATAGACCATTAGCATTGCATAGGACATGGCGGCTTCCCGGCGTGCGGTGACGGAGTATTAAGCCCACGTGATGCAGGGAAACCTTTGACTTGCGTCAAGGTTCTTGCCGGCTTGAACTTGTGGCCGGCAGTTTCAACGACACGCGATGCGCGTTTGCTGCTGACGGACGGCAGCAGCTTTGGAAATTGCCGCTTGCGATCGGTCGCGATACCTAACCGTGGGCCTCTCAGATCGAGGCAATGCTCCCGTCGGTAGCCTGCAAATTACGACTCCATGTGGTGGCGGTGTGCGTAAGGGGCAAGCGTGCACCGAAGGGCGGCACCCGCGGCCTTGATGCAGATCAGACGCAAGAAAGGCGATCCGATGGACAATGCGATACTGAGACCCAAGAATGCCGGCCCGAAGCCTGTTTGATGGCGTTCCGGCCGGTCAGAGGTCCTGGATGAACGAACCTATGGCCGATATTTCCCACCACATCTGGGAGACCAAGTACCGGTACGCGCACGAGCGCACGATCACCGATAGCTGGCGTCGGATTGCCTGCGCGCTCGCGGCCGTCGAGTCCAGCGATCCCATCGGTTGGGAAGCCCGGTTTTTCCGCGTCCTGCAAGACTTCAAGTTTCTGCCTGGCGGCCGCATTCAGGCCGGCGCCGGAACGACGCGAAACGTCACACTCTTCAATTGCTTCGTGATGGGACCGATCGAAGACTCGATCCCCGGCATTTTTAAAGCCTTGCAGCAGGGCGCAGTCACGATGCAGCAGGGCGGCGGCATTGGACTGGATTTCTCGACCCTGCGGCCCCGTGGCACACTGGCGAAGAGCGCCGGAACCGTTGCCTCCGGTCCGGTATCCTTTATGCAGGTCTGGGAAGCCATGTGCGGGACCATCCTGTCGACCGGCGCCCGACGCGGCGCCATGATGGCGACGCTGCGCTGCGATCATCCCGACATCGAAGAGTTCGTCGCTGCCAAGCAACAGCCGGGACAGTTGCGCCGGTTCAACCTGTCGATCCAGGTGACGGATGCGTTCATGGCAGCCGTGCGCAGCCATGCCGAATGGCCATTGGTGTTTCCTGCCGCAGCATTCGACGGAGATGGCGAGACCGTCTTGCGCGAATGGCCGGGCCAAGCTCGGGCGGTGCCCTGCCGTGTCATCCGGGGTGTCCGTGCGCGACAACTTTGGGATCGCATTCTGCAGGCCACATATGATTATTCGGAGCCCGGCGTGCTTTTCATCGACCGTATCAATCAGCTCAACAATCTCTGGTATTGCGAGCGGATCACTGCCACAAATCCCTGTGGTGAAATCCCGCTGCCCGCATATGGGGCCTGCGATCTCGGCTCACTGAACCTGACATGCTTTGTGCGGTCGCCATTCACGCAAGAAGCCCGTATCGATTTTGAAAGCATCGCGGAGACTGCGCAGATCGCTGTGCGGCTGCTCGATAACGTCATCGATGCATCGCGATTTCCGCTTCCCGAGCAGGCCGAGAATGCGCATCATTCGCGGCGCATCGGCCTCGGCATTACCGGGCTCGCCGATGTCTTCGTCATGCTTGGCCTCACTTACGGCAGCGATCGCTCGCTCTCATTGGCTGCCGACATCATGCGTTGCATCTGTCATGCGGCTTACCGCGCGTCCGTTGCGCTTGCGAAAGAAAAGACAAGATTCCCCTATTTCGAACCCGACAAGTATTTGCAGAGCCCCTTCATTCGGAACCTGCCACAGGACATCCAACAAGGGATCTCCGCACATGGCATCCGCAACAGTCATTTGATTGCGATTGCGCCGACCGGCACGATCAGCCTGCTTGGCGGCAATGTGTCCAGTGGACTCGAGCCGATCTTTGCCGCCTCCTACAATCGCAAGGTGCTCGTCGAGAACGGAACGGCAAAGGACTTCGTGCTCACCGACTATGCACTTCGCCGGTGGCGCGAGAAGAGCGCCCAGGCCAAAGGACTGCCCGGCGGCTTCATCACCGCCTCAGAGCTTTCCGTTCGCGCTCACATCGCCATGCAGGCGGCGCTGCAGCCATTCGTCGACAACTCGATTTCGAAGACCATCAACGTCCCGCCAGATTGTCCTTTCAGTGAGTTCAAGCAGATTTATGATCTCGCGTATGATCAGGGCCTGAAGGGCTGCACGACCTTTCGCCCCAACCCGACTACAGGGACAGTGTTGAGCGAAGGAGCAGCTGGCGTCGAGGCTCCGCACTGTTGTGTTCTCGAACGGGAAGCAGATTGATGGAACGGAGCGATGTCGGAACGACTTAATGGCTCAGATCCGCCTGTCAAAGTTACCGGGCAAGATTTACACGAACGCGATTTGATCATGGTCGTGGCCGCACTTGTGCACGAACTGCATCCTCAACGCTTCAGATACATCGAGATCGGTCCGTCGAGCCGCATCGAGCGCGATCTGGGGATCGACAGCCTGGGTCGCACCGAACTCATCTTGCGAATTGAGCGCGCGTTCCGCGTGCGGCTGCCTGCTCAGACCATTGGCGAGGCTGAAACAATTCATGATCTTGTGCAGGCGCTGGAAAAGGCCAAACCGACACGAGAACGAATTGCTCTCGAAACGTGGCAGGCTCCTGCTCTACCCTCCGTGCCGGCAGCAAGCGAAGCGCGGACCCTGGTCGAGGTTCTGGAATGGCATGCGGCCCGTCACCCCGACCGACTGCATCTGACCGTATTGCAGGATGAGGCGACGATTCTCGGCATGCTAGCCTACGGCGAACTCGCCACCAAAGCACGCAACGTGGCGCGTGGCTTGATCGCTCGAGATATTGTCCCTGGGGATCGCGTGGCCTTGATGCTGCCAACCAGCATCGATTTTTTCATTGCCTTCTTCGGCATTCTTTATGCCGGCGCCATTCCGGTGCCGATTTACCCTCCGATGCGACTTTCACAGATCGAGGAACATCTGCGCCGCCAGGCCGGCATCTTGCGCAACGCCGGTGCCCGGCTCCTGATCACGACGCCCGAGGGCCGGCGGCTTGCTGGACTGCTGCGCGCGCTGGTGGAGACGCTGAGCGCAGCCGAGAGCGTCGAGACCCTGGAAAGCCGCACGGAGCCCAGCGGGCTGCCGCAGGTTACGGACCCCGATGCGATCGCGCTCATCCAGTACACATCCGGCAGCACCGGAGATCCGAAAGGGGTGCTGCTCAGCCATGCCAACCTGCTTGCCAACATCCGGGCGATGGGTGGAGTGATGGAAGCGAGCTCGGCTGACATATTTGTCAGCTGGCTGCCACTCTATCACGACATGGGTCTAATCGGCGCATGGCTCGGATGCCTCTACTTTGCCGCGCCGCTCTATGCCATGTCGCCATTGAGCTTTCTGGTGCGGCCAGAAAGCTGGCTATGGGCGATCCATCGCTTCCGTGCCACCTTTTCCGCGTCACCAAACTTCGGATTTGAGCTATGCCTCAACAAAATAGCCGATGCGGAGCTCGAAGGATTGGATCTTGGTTCCTTGCGCATGGTTGCCAACGGCGCCGAGCCCGTCAGCGTTCAGACATTACGTCGGTTCATCGACCGATTTGGCCGCTATGGCTTCCCCGCAGGAGCCATGGCGCCGGTCTATGGTCTTGCCGAGAGCTCGGTCGGACTTGCCTTCCCGCCGCTTGGCCGACCACCGGTCATCGATCGCGTCGACCGCGATCAGCTCAGCCTGCACGGGCGGGCTGCGCCGGCAAAGCCGGATGACCCAAAACCGCTCGAGGTCGTGGCATGCGGCCAGCCTCTGCCCGGACACGAGATCCGCATCGTCGATGAGGCCGGCTACGAGCTCGGCGAACGGCAGGAAGGAAGGCTCGAATTTCGCGGACCTTCCGTGACGCGCGGCTATTTCCACAACGAAGTCAAGACCCGCGAGCTCATTCACGACGGCTGGATCGACAGCGCCGACCGCGCCTACATGGCCGGAGGCGACGTCTACATCACCGGCCGTATCAAGGACATCATCATTCGCGCGGGCCGCCATCTATACCCCCAGGAGATCGAAGAGGCCGTGGCCGGCATTGCCGGAATCCGCAAGGGCGGAGTCGCGGTCTTTGGCGCCGCCGATCGGGCCTCTGGCACCGAGCGCGTCGTTGTTCTCGCCGAGACGCGCGAGACCGCCCCGGCAACGCGCGCAGCATTGCAGGCCCGCGTGCAGGAGGTCACGACTGACATCGCCGGAACGCCACCGGACGAAGTCGTGCTCGCGCCACCCAGCACTGTTCCAAAGACATCAAGCGGCAAGATCCGCCGCAGCGCGGCCAAGGAACTCTACGCGAGTGGTCACGTCGGCTCCACGCGACGTCCGCTGCGGTGGCAGCTCCTGCGGCTGGCGCTTTCCGGGATCGGTCCGCAGATCAGGCGATCGGGGCGATTGGCGCGTGAGCTGCTCTACGCGGCTTGGTGGTGGTCAGTCCTTGCCGGTGCTTTTTTGTTGGGATCACTTGCTATACTCGCTTTGCCGCGCATGACTTGGCGATGGTCCGCTCTCCGGTGGATTGGCCGCGGCGCACTGGCAGCAATGGGGGTTTCGGTCTCAATCATCGGCATCGACCGCGTTCCAAGCCGAAGAGCGATGCTTGCGTTCAATCACTCAAGTTATATGGACGCGCTCGTATTGGCGGCGGTGCTGCCTGGAGAACCTGCAATCGTAGCCAAGAAGGAATTATCCGGACAGCTCATAGCAGGCCCGCTGCTGCGGCGGCTGGGTATGCCGTTTGTTGAACGCTATGACGTGTCTGGCAGTCTCACAGATGCCGAAGCGTTGATTGCGTTAGCGCGCCAGGGTCGCGTTCTGGTCTTCTTCCCGGAAGGCACATTCACCCGCCGGGTGGGCCTGTCCGGATTTTATCTAGGTGCGTTCAAGGTAGCTGCCGAGGCAAACCTTCCGGTCCTGCCGGGCACCATTCGCGGGACGCGATCCCTGCTGCGTAGCGATCAATGGTTTCCCCGACGTACCGCTGTCACCGTGGAAATCGGCGAACCTGTTATGCCATCAGGTACGGATTTCGGCTCGGTGTTGCGACTGCGGGACGAGGTGCGCAGGAGCGTATTGTCCCGTTGCGGCGAACCCGACTTGGGAGAATTGATTAAGCCTGCCGCGACAGTGGCGTGAACCCGTTGCTGAGTGGAATTCGTAACGGCGCGAAGGCCATGACCTCATTCTCGATACGCTCCTCCTCGCCGGCGTAACGCGGGGAGAAGTGAGAGGGCACAGCCCAGCGCACTCCCGCACGCAACCTTGATCCGGATCAATCGAGCCAGACCACGATTGAGACAGTCTTGCCGATCTGGAGGCAGCTAATGCAGCTTGGCTCAAGTGCCTTTTCTGGCGGTTCAGCGATCCCGCGCCGTTTCACCTGCGATGGAGAAGACCTATCCCCACCCCTTGATTGGGAAGCGGCACCATCGACGACCCGCAGCTTTGTCCTGCTCTGTGACGACCCGGATGCGCCCGCCGGCAAATGGCATCATTGGGCCGCTTACGACATTGATGCTGACCAAACGGGACTTGCCGAAGGCGCCGGCGATGACAGCGGCACCGCGCGATTCAAGCAGGCCATCAACGACTTTCGCCGGGTGGGCTACGGCGGTCCCTGCCCGCCCCGCGATCATGGTCGGCATCGTTATCAGTTTCGTCTGCTGGCGCTTTCGGTCGACCACCTATCGCTCGGCGCCAGGCCCTCCTGCCGCGAGGTCGAGCGAGAAGCACGTAAGCATGTTATCGCTGAAGCGACCCTCGTCGGGATCTATCAGCGATAAGTTCTGGCATTCAGTTCCTCACGTTATCCCGGTTGAGCGAAGCTATGGGCATTCAAAATTTGGTTTGAGCTAGATCAGTGCGGAGCCCCGTCGGCACATCAGAATAAACTTGAAAGTCAGGACAATCTCATGCGGCATATTATGGTGGCCACTGACGGATCCAGCGGGGCAGATCGCGCGGTTGACGTGGCGGCGGAACTCGCCAGAGCGTTATCGGGCGATCTGCTGATCGTGACGGTTGCGGATAGCCTGGCATTTGAGGAAGCGCAGCAGCTGGCGCGAACCGAAGGAAGCATTGGCGACGTGCTGGAAGCATTGACAACTCAGACGCTGAAGGCGGCCGAAGCGCGCGCTCGCCACCTTGGCGTATCGCAGATCGAATTGCGGGTAGGCTGGGGTGACGTCACCCGATCATTGATCGATATCGCCAGCGGTGGCCCGGTCGAGATGATCGTCGTAGGCCGGCGCGGTCGCGGCCAATTGGCCGCCCTGCTGCTTGGCAGTGTGTCCCAGAAGCTTGTCAGCCTCGCTCCCCGCGCCGTCGTCGTCGTTCCCTGATACATGATCCATCCGCTCAACTGCCAATTTCAGGGGCACCCGGACAGATCCCTATCCTTTGATGCAGACCAGCGGCCGCAGGCGCGCCACCCTTCGAGCGAGCCCTGCATGCTCGGCGGCAGCCACGACGGCGCCGACATCCTTATAGGCACCGGGTGCTTCCTCGGCCACACCGCGTGTCGACGGCGACCGGATCAGAACTCCCTGTGACGCGAGGTCATCGACGATCTTTCGCCCGCTCCATTGCTTGAGCGCTGCGTGGCGGGAGACCGCACGGCCTGCCCCGTGACAGGCCGAAGAGAACGCCTTCGTCTCGCTCGTCGCTTCGCCGACGAGAACGTATGAGCCAGTACCCATGCTGCCGCCAATCAGCACCGGCTGGCCGACCGGACGCAGTACCGCAGGCAAGCTCTCGTGATCCGGTCCGAAGGCTCGGGTTGCGCCTTTGCGATGAACGAACAGATCACGCAGCTTTCCGTCCACGAGATGACGCTCGACCTTGCAAGTGTTGTGCGAGACATCGAACAAAAGACGCAGATCATTGCTCGGAAAGAAGTGCGCGAAGACGCGACGGACGTAGTGGCCGAGAATCTCGCGATTGGCGAGCGCGCAATTGATCGCTGCCCGCATCGCGCCGAGATAGCGTTGACCGACCTCCGAATTGATCGGAGCGCAGGCAAGCTCGCGGTCCGGAAGATCGATACCGGCCTCCTTCGCAGTCACGGCCATCTCTTTCAAAAACTCGGTTCCGATCTGATGGCCAAGACCGCGCGAACCGCAGTGAATGGTGACGACAACGCCATCCTGTGCGAGCCCAAAGATACCCGCGACTGTCGTGTCAAGAATCTCGGCCACCGCCTGGACCTCGAGATAATGATTGCCGGAGCCAAGCGTTCCCATTTCCCGACGCTGGCGTTCCCTGGCGCGGTCCGACACGCAATCGGGCCGGGCACCAGCCATCCGCCCTTGTTCCTCGATCCTTTCAAAATCGCGCATCTCTCCCCAACCGCGCGCAACTGCCCAATGGGCGCCCTGCGCGAGCATGGCTTCCATCTCAGCCACGTCCAGCGTGATCGAGCTCTCGCTACCCACGCCAGCCGGGATCTGACGAAACAGTGAATCGGCGAGCTGCTTCTGCACTGGAACGATGTCGGCGACCGACAGGCCCGTCAGCATCGTACGCACACCGCAGGAAATGTCGAAGCCTACGCCGCCGGCGGAGATCACGCCGCCGCGATCCGGATCGAACGCCGCCACGCCGCCGATCGGGAAGCCATAACCCCAATGTGCGTCCGGCATGACATACGAGGCTTGCACGATCCCGGGCAACCTCGCAACGTTCGCCGCCTGCTCCAAGACCTTGTCATCCATATCCTGGATCAGGTTCTCGTCAGCGTAGATGACCACCGGGACATGCATCGTTCCCGAGCGCTCGACGCGCCACGTCGTGTTGTCGACCCGGGTAAATCGGGCAGGGTCCATCGCAGACCTCCATCATACATCGACTATGCAAGCGGCCGACCATCTGCCGTCCGCGTCCTTGGCGACCTTCAGCGCGGTATAGGTCGCGCCCTTCGGTTCGCAGGCCGGGGCGTGCCGTTCGACATCGACCGGCTCGCCCCACAGCGTGCCCTCAAGGCGATCATGTTCAATTCGGACCAGAAAACGTCCGAACAGCATATTGCGAACGGCCATTTCGTAGATGATGGCATTGAGCCATTCGACGAATAGCAGTTCGAGGTCCGGCGCCTCACACGTCAGCTGAACGGCGACTTTCGGATTTACCTCCGCACGGGTAACGACGGCGATCAGGGCGTAGGCCGCCTGCTCGAACGCTTCGGCGGGTGTCGTACCCCACCCCCGCAGGCCGACGTCGGCATCATGCGGAAAGTGCTCCCACTGTTCCCTCTGCTCAGCGGGCAAGGCGGAACTCGTGATCATTCGACCAACGCCTCCAAGGGCCGTGAAAGGTCGCGGCTAGGAAAGCCACAAACAAGGAGCATCACTTGATCTTGCGCAAACATGCGGGCCAGCCTTGGCGGAAAATGTCAAATAATTGGGGAGATAGTCATGCCGTCCCTTGAAGATCTCCGTGTCGCCGTATCCGAGACAGAGGTTTGGGTCGATGACGTCATGCGCCGTCTGGGTTGGCACGACCGCGAGCGGGTCTATCTGGTTATGCTGGCAACACTGCATGCATTGCGTAACAGCCTTCCGCGAGATGAGGCGGTATATATCGGAGCGCAACTGCCGCCATTGTTGCGCGGGCTCTACTATGAGGGATGGCATCCAGGCGCTCACCTGGCAGACAAGAGTCGAAGCGCCTTCCTGGGGCGGATTCATGACAGTGTCCATCGCGACCCCGGCATCGATGTAGAAGAAGCCGCTCGCGCGGTATTCGCCGCACTGGCGGCACGTTTACCCGCGGCGGAGCTTGAGGAAGCTAAAGCCGCCATGCCGAAGCCGCTGCACAATCTTTGGCCAAGCTGATTTTAGCCATGAACGTCGCGGCGCCATCAAATGTCCTTTCGCCACGGCGGTCAGTGAGGCTGTTCTTGTGCGGCGACGTCATGACGGGACGCGGCATTGATCAGGTGCTCGCGCACCCCTGCGACCCGACGCTCCACGAAGATTACGTCGCTTCGGCAAAGGACTACGTCAGTTTGGCCGAGCAAGCAAACGGCCCAATTCCCCGAAACGCCGAGCCCTCATACGTTTGGGGCGCCGCGCTGGATGAACTGGATCGGATGCGGCCGGACGCTCGTGTCATTAACCTGGAAACGGCCATTACCTGTAGCGACGACTACGCCCGAAAGGGCATCAATTACCGCATGAGTCCCGAGAATGCCGGCTGCCTCTCCGCTGCAGGCATCGACTGCTGTGTGCTCGCCAACAATCACGTCCTCGATTGGGGCCATGGCGGTCTGTTGCAGACGTTGGCGACACTGGAGCGTCTGAAGATCAAGGCTGCCGGCGCAGGCCGAAATGTCTCCGAAGCCGCGGCGCCGGCAGCGCTGGACCTTGCCGACAAGGCGCGGTTACTTGTCTTTTCTTTCGGCGTTCCGACGAGCGGCATTCCCCGCAGCTGGGCCGCCACAACGGATATCCCCGGCGTCAACCTCCTGACCCGGCTTTCCGAGGCGGACGCGCTGCGCGCCGCGCAATACATCGCCAGCATCAAGCAGCCGGGCGATCTGGCCGTTGTCTCGCTTCATTGGGGATCGAATTGGGGCTACGAAATCCCTGCCGATCAACAGCTCTTCGCACGCACGCTCATCGACAGGGCGGATGTGTCCATCATTCACGGCCATTCGTCGCATCACGCGAAGGCCGTCGAGGTCTACCATAAGCGGCTCATTCTCTATGGTTGCGGCGACTTCCTCAATGATTATGAAGGTATCCGTGGGTACGAAGAATATCGCGGCGACCTGCCGCTGATGTATTTCGCAGATATCGAACCGACGACCGGAACTCTCGCCGGGTTCGAGATCGTCCCTCTTCAAATCAGGAACTTCCAGCTTAACCGCCCTTCGAGGCAAGACATCGAATGGCTGCAACAGATGCTCAACCGGGAATGTCTGCGGTTCGGCACCGGCATCGTGCTCGATCCGGGCGGCCGGCTCGTCCTCTCCCAGTCGACCAGAGAGCCATCAACATCTGTCCTTGAGCCAGATCAACGGGATTGACCGCCGCTCGCGTTAAACGAACGGCAACAGTTCGGAGGATCTCGAATGGAACCGTTTCCCTTGGATATCGATCCCAAACAGATCGTTCGCTGGATTGCTGCCGAGCATCGGATCATCCCCTCATCGCTGAAGATCGTCGCACGCCGCACCAACGAGGTGCGCCAAATCCCCGCGCGCGCAGAATTTCACCTGGGCGATGAAGAGCGCGAAGACCTGAGCGAAGTCGCCACTGTTGCGACCCTGGAGATCGCGCCCGCCCATCCATCCGACGGCTGGCGAATGACTATTGTCGTTGAGGACGAGATCGGCCCGCGCGGGCCTGGTAGGGGCACGACGGTCGAGGATGACCAGGAAATTGATCTTGAAACCTTCAACAGCCTGTTCATTCGCCCCGAACGAGGAACCGCGACAGTCGCCGCGCAGGCAGACGATGCCGCGGCCGAAGCCCGTCTATCAAGCCTGCTCGCTTCCATCGAGAACGATCGGCACCCCGGCGTTGGCAAGTAATGAGCGTGGCTACGCGTGAAAAAGCCGTAGCTTGACTTGAGTCAATTCCACCTCCGCTTATTGGGCCTGCATACGTATCAAGAACTGTTGTGAGGAATTGTTCAAATGAGCACTTCCAAAACCCTCGTCGTCTTCTATTCGAGGTCGGGAACGACGCGCAGGATCGCTGAGGCTCTATCCGGGGCCCTCAAATGCGACTTTGAGGAAATCACCGAGCCCAAACAGCGGACCGGCTTTTTCGGTTACATACGATCGTTGCTGGAAGCGAGGCGGAGGCGTCCTTCCATAATCGCGCCGAAACAGCACGACGTCTCATCGTACGATTTGGTCATCATCGGCACTCCGGTTTGGGCCTGGTCGCCAAGCTCCCCGGTTCGCGCATATTTAATGGCGACTGCAAGCCAACTGCCGGAGGTCGCTTTCTTCTGTACCCTTGGAGGCAGCGGTAGCGAAAGCACCTTTGCGCAGATGACGGCCATCGTCGGCAAGAAGCCTCGCGCCGTTTGCGCAATCACAGAAAGGGAAACGCTGTCGGGGCGCTATTCCGACCGGCTTTCGACGTTTGCGAAGGCGCTAGGGAAAATCATCGATTGAGCGGAGAGAACTGATGAAAAGCGCGACGTTCCGAAAGTGGCTAATCGAACACGGGTGTCGCTTCGATACGCAGCACGAAGGACGCGGGGGCGGTCACGGCACTCTGACAATCCACCGCGAGGGGCGGACGGCTGAAATGGCCCTGGTTGGTTTGCACAACGAACTCGACCCGCGTTCAGTTCGTCAAGTATGCGAAGCACTCGGCCTCGAGTGGTCCGATCTTCCCGGACCGAAGGACCGCGTCTGAGGTGTCCAAGCGTCACCCGCAGTTGTCTGCCTTATTTGGGAGTCCGCTACCGAACGACCTTGCGACGCGCGCGCTGCGTTGCTGGTCCTAATCTCGCGCGAGCCGCGCAGATTGATCTTGGTCAAGCCTGCCGATGCTTAATCTGGTCATTTGGTCCGCAGAGGGCAGGCGCCACAATCAACGGAGCCGCTTAACTCAGGAGGCATCGATGCCAAAGTCCAATTCCGACGGAACGGCGTTGGCGACACGAAATGATATCAAGGCCGTGTTGGGCGATATCGATTCTGCGGAGATGCTGGCGATCATGTCGCTGCGACCGACAATCGCGGACATCGAACAAGCATCAGTGTGGCTCGAAGGCGATCCGGATGTATTCGGTGCCGGCGAGCCCGTACAAGGCGTCGCATCAGAAATTATCGCGATCCTCACGGAGAACGAGGACGAGGAGCCGCCACGCGCAAGATAGTTGCGCGCCTGCCGCCACACCCTTCACGCTCGCCGCGATTTACGCGGGTGCTCGACGATCTCCGAAACCATCGCCTTTCCAGAGAGGTCGACTGGCTCTCCGCATGCGCGCCGCAGCAGGCAGGCCGAATTCCACTTCGATCGCGGCACAGCCCTTCCTATTCACTTTGCCGTTCCAGTGAGGAAACCGTGCCCTATCGCACCAATGCCGATCTTCCTGCATCGGTCAGCGACCGCCTTCCGGCTGCGTTCAACCATGCCTTCGCGACTCATGCAGGAGACGATCTCCAGGAAGAGATCGCTCCCCGCACCACCTGGACGGCGGTCAAGCGACCCCACGTCAAGGCCGGCGATCAGTGGGTACCGCGTTAGCTGACCGAAGTCGCACCCTTGATCGGAAAGCGCTTCAGAGTTGCCACGACTTCCTCATCGCTGACCTGCCGGAAGTCCTGATAGAAATATCCGATAGCTCCGAATAATTCCGGCGTCTCCAGGCAAATCAAGGCATCGACTTCCTGGCGCAATTGCGTGATCGTGTCGCGTGGAGCGACGGGAACGGCAAGCACCAGTTCTTTCGGTTTCCGGTTGCGGATTGCCTGCAATGCCGCTCGTGTCGTCGCGCCTGTTGCGATACCGTCGTCGATGACGATCACTACCTGCCCCGCGATCTCCGCCCTGGCGCGCTCTCCGATATAGAGTTGACGTCGGCGTTCGATCTCCGCAAGCTCCTCTGCATACGCCGCGTCGAACTCATCCGCTGTTGTGCCTGAAAGCTCAATTACCTCCTGATTGCGAACAACGATTGGCGCGATACCATCCACCACCGCTCCCATCGCAAGCTCCGGCTGGGTCGGTACCCCGATCTTGCGAACGAGGATCAAGTCGAGCGGGGCATCGAGCGCGGCGGCAACCTCGGCTGCGACGGGAACACCGCCACGTGGCAAGGCGAGGACAACGACATGCCGGCCCTTATAGCTCGAAAGCGCCTTAGCCAATCTGCGACCCGCATCCGATCTGTTCCGAAACGCCATCATCGGCGTGCATCCCGATTGGCAATTATAGGATGATCGCTCACAAGATGACGTTCGAACCATGCTGCGGCCAGCTCAATGACAGCCTCAAATGCACCGGGCTCCGGGAAGAGATGGGTTGCACCCGGCACTATTTTGATGCTCTTTTCTCCTCCAAGACCTTCCAAAGCCCATTGGTTGAGTTCGATCACGCCGCTATCCGCACCTCCCGCGATCAACAGCGTCGGCGCCTTGACTTGGGGCAGAACGCCGAGTGGTAGGATCTGCCCATCTCGCGAGAAAGCGCGCGATTGAACCGCGCTCTTTACGTCACGTCTTAGGGCGGAGACCGGCTGCATGACCCGTTACTCCATTCGATAAAAAATTACCCCTGGGCGGGGAAATTGTTCTTGATCGGCATCAAACCGGGTTGGAGGGTTCCGGTTAATTTTCACCCATGGAGCCTTCCCAAACGCTACCGCGAGCTGACGGATTTCCTTGTGGCCAGAATACCCCTACGCTCGGCAACAAGGTCCGGTTTCTCAGCAGTCCAGCGACATATTCGTGCGCCCCGGAGAATGTGGTCGCACGCGAAACCCATATGTCATGGGTCTTCATGGCGGGCGAATGCGCCTACAAGCTGAAAAAACCCGTTCGCTTCCCCTATCTCGATTTCTCAACTCTGGATCGGCGCGAGGCCGCCTGCCGCGCAGAATATCTGCTGAACCGGCGCCTCGCTCCGGATGTCTATCTGGGTGTCGTTCCGCTCACGGTTTCGGCATCAGGCCTCGCGATCTCCGGCGATGGGCCTGTCGTGGATTGGCTCGTGGTCATGCGCCGGCTTGACGAAAATGAGACGCTCGAAGCTGCCTTGTGGGGAAGCTGGCTGAAGCCCTTTCAGGTTGATCGGCTCGCGGCAACGCTCGGCGCATTTTATGCGCATGCGCCTCGGGTCCAGCTCGAACCCGAACACTATCTTGTCGGATGGCAGAAGGCGCTCGCGGACAACTGCCGCGTGCTGTTCAACGCCCGCCTCGGCCTTCCTCAGGGAAGCGTGGAGCGCATCGCACAGGTCCAGCGCCGGTTTGTCATGAAACGCTCCGCCCTGCTGCTTGCGAGGGTTCGCGCGCGGCAGCTCGTCGATGCACATGGAGACCTGCGCCCCGAGCACATTTGGCTGCGCGAGCCCGTGACAATCATCGACTGCCTGGAATTCGACCCAAAACTGCGGGCGCTTGATCCTCTCGATGAAATCGCCTTCCTGCATCTGGAATGCGAACGCCTCGGCGGCCTTTGGGTTGCTGAGCGGATTAGACGGCACTTGGCGCGTGCCCTGGGCGACAATGCCTCCAGCGGACTTTTTCTGTTTTATCGCAGCCATCGGGCGATGCTGCGCGCGCGTCTGTCGATCGCGCACCTGCTCGATGCAAGTCCTCGCACGCCGGAAAAATGGCCCCGCCTTGCCCGCATGTATCTCAACCTTGCCGCGGCAGATGCCATGCGCCTCGAACGTATTCTCGGCAATCGTCGAAAGCTAAGGCCACGCAGCGCCGATTCTCGAACAATTTTCAGAATACCAGGAGATCGGTGAGCGGCTTGTCCTCGTGGAGCCGGCGGATGGCTTCCGCCAGCAACGGTGCGGCCGGCACAATATCGAGTTTATCACGCACCGGGCCACCCGGCAGGCGGAATGCCGGCACGGAGTCGGTGGCAATGATGCGATCGATGGCTGGATCGGCGAGCGCCGTTTCCGCTCCCGGCATGAACAATCCGTGGGCAACGCACGCCAGGACCCGTCGGGCGCCACGGGCGCGCGCCGCCCGCGCAGCCCGCACTAGCGTGCCGCCCGTGCTGATGAGGTCGTCGACGATGATGCAAGTGGCGTCGGCAACCTCGCCTACGAACAGGTCGCCTGAAACGACCCCGGCGCTGCGGTGTTTTTCGGCAAATGCCTTGCCGACCGGACGGCCCATTGCCGTTTCCAGTGCTTCCCGTAGCAAATCTGCCCGCTTGCCACCCCCCAAATCCGGCGAGATGACGCAAAGAGCTTCGTCTCCGACGCTTGCCTTGATCTGCCTGATCATCAAGGGCGCCGCTGTCAGTGCCACGGCGCGGCAGCGAAACGCGTTTTCGAAGGCAGCCTCGTTGTGTACCTCAAGCGTAACGACGGCATCGCAGCCGATCGATTCGAAGAGTGCTGCAACATAACGCGTCGACACCGGATCGTTTGCCTTGGTGCGGCGATCCTTTCGGGCATAACAGAGATACGGCGCGACAGCGGTTACCCGCCCGGCTCTGGCGTCTTTCAGCGCTCCGATGAAAAACAGCAGTCGACAGAGCTTGTCATTGGCGCTCTGGTCTGGACCTCCATGAAGACTATGAATCACGTATACGTCGGCGCCGCAAACGGGGTCGAGGGGTCTTGCCTTGTGCTCGCCATCTTCGAAATCCCGCTCTTCATGAGCGCTGAGAGAGTGGGCAAGCAGCTTACTGATGTCGCGCCCAAGATCGTTGGTCCCGTTCAAGGCAAATAGCCGAAGACGGCTACTGACAACCGGTCCGACAGCGGAAGGCGACCAAATCTGATTCTTCATCACGGCGCGCCTCGATCTTCAGACAAAGGCGAAGTGGGCTGACGGTGGGGCTCGGTACATTCTATCCGTGAATTATCTTCGGCTGGGAGTTCACGCCTCACCTCAACCGGTTCGCCTTCCAACAGCTTCGGGGCCTCATCCGCCTGTTCCGCATAACAGCTCCGCATGTTCTGTTCCCGAGAAGGTTAACGCGTGGACTCGGCGCCAGATGACTGGCGCATAACGACATTCCTTTGCATTCACCGATAGACAAGAACCGGTATTTTGGAATGGGTTAGCACCTTCAATGTCTCGCTTCCCAAGACCACGGCGGCAACGCCGCGCCGGCCATGCGAGGCCATCGCAATCAAGTCACATCCGCTTTTGTTGGCTGTCTTGATGATCGCATCGTACGGGGAATCGCTCTCCAGCTGCAACACATCGCATCGCACCCCGCGTGCTTGCGCCTTGCGTTGCGCGTCCGTCAGGATTTCCGCCGCGTGCATTCGCGCTCGCTGTTCATAGTCGGCGCGCGTGTCCGCAAGCCGGCTGGCATCAGCAGAGAACACGTGGAATGGACTCACAACCGTAAGCACGGTCACCTTGGCGTCGGCATCCCGCGCAAAGTCCATGCTGTGTTCGACCGCTACCGTCGACAAAGGCGATCCGTCGGTAGGAATGAGAACATGATTGTACATAGCGTGCCTCTTGTAGGGTTTCGACGCACGAAGCGCTTGATTTGGGTCAACATCATCCTGGTTTCATCCGGTGCGGAGATCACGAAATCAATCGCCTATCCTCAATCACGGAGCTTCCCTTCTTACGCCTTTGATTTGGTTCGCTGTTCTTAGAAAGGCAGCCGCTTGACCCCTCGCGCGAACAGCCTACCGGCTGCCTCTAACGCACTTCGGCAGAATTATCCTCCCGAGCTGGGGGCGAAAGCCTATCGCTTCAGCAGTTTTCGCAATTCGACGAGCGGTCGGGTATTCAGCACATCATTTGCCGTCAGCCAGGCGCGCCGCGCCTGATCGATCCCGAACCGCATGCACTGCAATGCATCGACCGAATGCGCATCCGTTGAGACCACCAGCTTTACCCCGCCCAGTTTCGCTGCGTGCGCATGAACATCGTTCAAATCCAGGCGGTCCGGTTCCGCATTGATCTCGAGGTAACAGCCGACCTTACGCGCGACCGAGATCACGACATCCATATCGATGTCGTAAGGCTCGCGCTCGCCGAGCAAGCGCCCGGTCGGATGCGCCAGAATGGACACATAACGGTTCTCCAGGGCGCGGACGACGCGGCCGGTCTGGGCCTGGCGCGGTAGATCGAAATGCGAATGAACCCCCGCCACCACGATATCCAGCTTCGCCAGGCTTGAATCCGGCAAATCAAGACTCCCGTCCCTGAGAATATCGACCTCGATGCCCTTAAGAATTGTGAAGTTCTTGAATTTCTCGTTGAACCGATCGATTTCGCGGATTTGGCGTGCCAGGCGCGTCGGATCGAGACCATGCGTCATGGCGACGCGACGACTGTGATCGGTCAGGGCGATGTAGCCGTAGCCGCGCGCCCGCGCGGCTTCTGCCATTTCGGCAATGGTGACCGTGCCATCGGTCCAGTCCGAGTGCATGTGAAGGTCGCCTCGAATATCGGAAAGCTTCACCAGCCCGGGCAGCTTGCCGGCCTGCGACGCCGCGATCTCCCCGCGATCTTCGCGCAACTCCGGCACGATGAAGGCAAGCCCGAGCTTCTGGTAGACGTCTTCTTCGGTGGCGCCGGCAATCCGCCGTTTGCCGGAGAACAATCCGTATTCGTTCAGCTTCCAGCCGTGTTGATTGGCGAGCCCGCGCAGCGCGATGTTGTGGGCCTTGGAACCGGTGAAATACAGGAGTGCTGCGCCAAAGCTTTCCTCCGGTACCGCGCGAACATCGACCTGCAAGCCGGAGCGCAGCATCACGGTCGTGCGCGTCGGTCCATGAGCGGCGACCTGCGCGACGTTCTCATACTCTACCAGCCTGTTTCCGACGGCGGCGCCGTTCTTCGTGGTCACCAGCACATCAAGATCGCCGACCGTGTCGCGGCGCCGACGATAGCTGCCAGCGACCACGACGCGCCCGCTATCTCGGAGAAAGCCGACCAGCGCTTCAGCCTCGGCTTCGGCCACCGAAAGCTTGAACCGCTTCGCGGGCTGCGGCTTTTCAAGCGCACCGAGCAATTTCTTCTCGATCACTGGGCCGAATCCGCGAAGCTCGCGCAACCGCCCGGTCTTGATGGCCTGACGAAGGTCGTCGAGGGTGCGCACTTTCAGCTTGTCATAGAGCAGCCTGATGCGCTTCGGTCCGAGTCCGGGAAGAGCCGCCATATCGCCCAGCTCGCCAGGGAGCTTCCTTTTCAGCGTATCGAGCAGATTGAAATGCCCGGTCTTGACGATATCGGCTATCTTGCCGGCGAGGTCCTTGCCGATCCCCGGCAGCTCCGACAAATCGCGTCCTGCCTTCAGCAAACCGCCAACCGCTTTGGGTAGACCCTCGACGACGCGCGCGGCACGACGGTAAGCACGCACGCGAAACTGGTTCTCTCCTGAAATTTCGAGAAGCTCGGCGGCCTGGTCGAACATGGCCGCGATTTCCGCATTCTGCACAGGCATGTCGGGGACCTATGAAGGGCAGAGTTTGCGATTGAACAATATTGCATGGCCCGACAGGCCCGAATTGATTCAGATCAGAGTCAGTCTGTTGAAAATAGCCAAGCTGCGACGACGATGCGTGAAACTCGTCACCGCTTTTGATCTGAATCAATGACGAGGGATACATCGAAGAGCTCTCTTCATCAGCTAACGATGGAGACCTGCCATGTATGTTCGAGACGTCATGGTTGCGCCAGTCATTACGGTGAAGCCTTCTACCATGGTGAAGGAGGTCGCACAGCTATTCCTGGAAAAAGGGATTAGCGCAGCGCCGGTGATCGACAGCCAGGAAAAGCTCGTCGGTATCGTCAGCGAAGGCGATTTGCTTCATCGTGTGGAAGCCGATACCGAGCGACGTTACTCTTGGTGGCTTCGAGGATTTATCAACAATGACACGCTCGCCGCCGATTATGTCAAGGCTCATGGCCTTAAAGTTTCAGATGTCATGACCCGCGATGTCATAACAGCTGTCCCTCAGACACCGCTTCACGAGGTCGCGACCTTGATGGAGAAGAACGCGATCAAGAGAGTTCCTATTGTGGAGAACGGCCAGTTGGTCGGTATCGTCAGCCGGTCAAACCTTATTCAGGCCGTGGCGACAGCTCGCAAGCTGCTCGATATTCCGCTTTCCGATGCGGCCATCCGCGAAAACATATTCTCTTACCTCAAGAGGCAGCCGTGGGCCCATACATCGATGCTGAATGTGACGGTTAATGGAGGCATCGTGGACCTCTGGGGCATTGCCGAATCCGCCGCTGAGCGGAAAGCAATCAAGGTTGCCGCCGAATCCACGCCGGGAGTGTGCGCGGTCAACGACAACCTGATCACCCGGTCCGCCGGAGGCTGGGAGTGAGCGCCTGTCTCTATCCGGATCAAGCCGCACAACGGTTCCGTGGTTTTTGATCGTTTCCTCCATGCGCCGCGCATTATCCTGAAGGCGCCTGCGCGCCCCGCTTGAACGCCTCGTCGATGGCGAATGACAAGTCCGAATGTCGCTCGCCTTCCTTCGGCGTCCGCCCAATATCGACTTCACGGGAGCCGAATTGACCTGGAAGCTATCGCTACGATCCTATCGTCAGCCGGTCCCTGACATTCTTCACTCCGGTGGCTGACCAGGCCGCGTTCTCGACCGCAACTTTCTCGTCCCAACTGTGCACCTTGCCCTCAAGCAGCACTTCACTGTCATCTCGAACGGTGACGCGTATGTCCTTGGCTTCCACTTGGGCGTGCCGCTTCAGGGCGTCTTCGATCTTCCTTTTTACATTCTCAGCCTTCGCATGAGGCTCTATTTCGATATTATTGATCACGCCACGCACCCCTGACAGCCTTCGGATGTCGCGCTCGGCGCTGCTCTTCTGATATTGCCAATTGACTTTGCCGGTCAATGTCACCCAGCCGTCGCGCACCGTGACCTGGATTGCGTCACTGGGAACGACGCTGTCCCAGACCAGCATATCGATCGCTCGTTTGGCGATCTCATCGTCAGACGTCTTTGGATCCGAAGAATGGCGAACATCAATCTCATCCACGATTCCATGCACGCCCTTCACCCGGCGTGCTGCGGATATTGCTGCGAGCTTCTGCGCATAGCTGCCAACATGTCCGGCGAGCGTCACAACGCCCTGATCAACGGCCACACCGACGTGAGCTGCATCAACAATGGGCTCATAGGCGAGTTCGTCCAGGATATCGTCACGTAATTTCAACTCGTTCATGATCTGCCTCCTGAATGCCGAACAATCGCATCATTGCCCACCCTCGCCGGTAAGGTTGTTGATGCAGGTCAAGGCAAGTCAGGAGTTTCAGCCGAATTATAGACCACACTTGACTAGATCCCGCATCGGATTTGTCTGCTCGAATCATTTAGCGAAGCACTTCAGTCACCCATCAATTTGGGCATCTGAATACATGGAATAAGGCAGATGGTGATCGTCGCCCTACCGCGTGAGACGCACCGACGCATAGTGATCCTGGCTCTGTTCGCGATGACCAGCATTTCAAATATCGTGGCCAGTCTTCCGGCACTTGCTGACGTACAGAGCGTTCGGAGAGGCAAGGCCTTCGCGCACGCCAATTGTTCGCGGTGTCATTCGATCGACAAATTTACCCGGAGCCCCCTCGCCGCCGCGCCGCCGTTTCGCACGCTCCACAAATGGTATCCAGTCGAAACGCTGGGAGATGCACTCGGCGAGGGGTTGTCGACGGGCCATCCAAGAATGCCGGAGTTTCGACTGGATCCTCGTCAAGTTGCCGATTTCATCAGTTTCCTGAAGTCGTTCGAATAATGCGGTTTCAGCGCGGAGGGAGAACAACGCGGATGATGTCTTCGAAGTGAAGTGGTGGCAAATGAAGCCAATCTGCGGTGAACTGCACATTGATCCCGCGGTAGCGGAAGATGTAAGCGTGATTGATGCTGCACATGTAGCTGGCGCCTCTCTCCGCAGAATCTCTGTGGCTTGACGCATATCAAACTGCGCCATTTGTTCCATGAATAGATTACAGATCAAATCCTGTCATTCGGAAGCCCGGTCGAGAATTCCCTTTCGAATGGAGAGCGCTATGAGCACATCAGGCGTCGCCGCCCTGGATCACACCGTTCAGGAGACCAATGTCTGGCTGAAGGCCGTCGCTGAGCAGCTGCACTTTGAGGATCGCCACCACGCTTACAGTGCGCTGCGGGCCGTGTTGCATACGCTACGCGACCGGCTGCCCCCGGAGGTCGCGGTGCATCTCGGCGCTCAGCTTCCGACGCTGATGCGCGGCGTCTACTACGAAGGCTGGCATATGGCCGGAAAGCCGACCAAAGATCGTAGCGTCCAGGAATTTGCTGACCATGTTTTGAAAGCATTGCCACCACGATTTCCGATGGATCCGCTGACCGTGACCAGCGGCGTGTTCGAGATCCTCTGGGAGAAGCTCGATCCGGGCGAGTTTGCAAAACTCATGGACCATCTGCCGGCTTCTCTCAGGACTTTGCGGCGCTAGATTGCGCTGCGAAGCTGACTTGGCCATTTCTGCACCACACGGGGGGTGGAACGATATTGATCCTGGTCAAACGACACCGGCGAGCAGTGGATATCGATAGACGACTTCATAGACAACGAGGGATGCACCTTACGAGATGCAGCTTTTGAATTGTGTCTGACAGGCAATCCCCACCTGCCACCGCTCTTGAGATGGCAAGTCGCCAGCGCGAAATTTCCGTTTCGGAGTTCTTTCTCAAAAACCGCCATCTGCTCGGTTTTGATAGCCCAGCCAAGGCATTGGTCACCGCGGTGAAAGAGGCGGTGGACAATGCTCTCGATGCCTGCGAGGAAGCGGGGATACTCCCCGATATCAGCGTGCAGGTGAGCGACCACTACGGGAAATCCCGGGTCATCGTAGAGGATAACGGCCCCGGGATCGTCGAGAGCCAGATCGCGCGCATTTTCGGCAAGCTTCTCTATGGCTCGAAGTTCCACAAGCTCAGCCAGTCACGCGGTCAACAGGGGATGGGAATCTCGGCTGCAGGAATGTACGGGCAGCTCACCATCGGCAAGCCGCTGCATATCATCAGCCGCATCAAGGGTGATGAGCTTGCTTCGGAAATGTATGTGTCGGTTGACACTGCCAGGAACCAGCCGGACATCCACAGGAAGAAGCGGCTGAAGTGGGACCGCCCTCACGGCACGCGAGTCGAGATGGAGATGGAGGGTCACTATCAGAAGGGGCCGCACTCGATTGAGGTTTATCTGAAGCAGACGGCCATCGCCAATCCGCACCTTTCTATCACCTATCAGGACCCGCAGGGAGAAGAGGTTCGTTTCGCCCGCAGCACCAACAAGCTCCCGCCTCGACCGACGGAAATCAAGCCGCATCCGTACGGCATCGAGCTCGGCCGGCTTATTCAGATGTTGAGCAACACCGCAAGCCGCACGTTGTTGCGGTTTCTCGTAGACGAGTTCTCTTTCGTGGGGAGGAAGACCGCGCTCAAGATCATTGAACTCGCCGGCAAGCTCTCTGACAGGAAGTTGAGCGATCGCTCTCATCCGAAGCACATCGCTCACGTGCAGGCAACCGCGCTGCACAAGGCCATTCAAAAAACCCGCATCCTGGCACCACGGACCGACTGCATCGTCCCGATCGGCGAGAAGCAGCTGCTGGACGGGCTGCACAAGGAGCTGGAGGCGGACTTTTTTACCGTCGCCACTCGACCGGCCGCGGCCTACCGAGGCAACCCGTTCCAGGTGGAAGTCGCTATCGCCTATGGCCGTCCTGGCGAGGCCGGCGTTGAAGTCGACGAGAACGGCCACATGCGCAAGAAGGAGGTGCATGAAACGCGTGCTGCCAAATACCTGATAGCGCAGAAGGACGAGCCCGTTCGTCTCCTGCGTTTTGCCAACCGGGTACCGCTCCTCTACCAGCAGTCCAGCTGCGCGATCACCAAGGCCGTTATCCAGACGAACTGGCGGGGCTATGGCCTGCAGCAGCCGAAAGGCGCATTGCCGGTCGCACCGATGGCGATCCTGGTCCATGTCGCATCCGTTTGGGTGCCCTACACCTCGGAGTCCAAGGAAGCCATCGAGCCTTACCCGGAAATCCTCCATGAGATCAAGTTGGGACTGCAGCAATGCGCGCGCAAGCTCGCGCATTACCTGCGCCACGAGACGCAACTTCACCAGGAATATGACAGGCGTGCGTATATCGAGAAATATCTGCCGCATATTGGCGTCGCCCTGCAGGAGATCCTCACTCTCAGTGATGATGAACGCGACTCCACCGTGAGGAAGCTCGACGATGTGCTCCACAAGATCCGTACGACGCAAAGGCCCGAGCCATGAAGAACAGTAACTCCGACGCCACGCGCAGCGATCTGGATAACAAAACCATCACACTGATCGAATCGATTGCCGGACAGGTCCGCACAAACATCGAGAGCGGAAAGCTGCCAGACATCAAGCTTCCGGTCCGTAGTCTTGACAATGTCACGTATGATGAAGCGAAGGGCTATTTCGAGCTTGGCGAAGCACGCAAGGTGCGCTCGCTGACGGTGACCACCGCGCGGTCGTTCGCGCAGACCCTGCGTTTAATGGCAACCTCACGCGCGATGGTCGAGCATGACGACTTCGCTACCAAGCGCGAGGTTTATTACATCAGCAAGAACTGGGGAGACTGTCGCTTCGACGAACAGGCCGAATCGGACGCCATTATGGACGACATTGAGGCGATGGCGTCGATGCAAGGGCTATCGCGGGAACAGCTTCGCTTCTACCCGGAATCGCATGGCGGCTCGGTCGCGGGACGACTGACCGTGGTCGACAGAAATCCCGCGACGGGAGCAGCCATCGAGATCGACTGCGCCAATCTGGGGAGCGGCGCCTACAGCATCCCGCGCTCGGCCGAACAGCTGACTTTCCGTACCGATGCACGATTCGTGCTCGCGATCGAAACCGGCGGCATGTTTCAGCGCCTCAATAACCACCGTTTTTGGGAGACAGCGCGATGCATCATCGTCGAGATGGGCGGGGTCCCGACCCGCGCCACACGGCGCTTCGTCCGCCTGCTTTCTGACAAGCAGAATTTGCCGGTCTACTGCTTTGTCGATTGCGACCCCTATGGCTTTGCCAATATTTACCGCACGCTCAAGGTCGGCTCCGGCAATGCGGCTCACATAAACCGCTTCCTGTGCGTGCCGCGGGCGCGCTTCCTGGGCGTCACGCCACAGGATATTGTCGACTTTGGTCTTGAGGACGCGACCCACAAGCTGACAGCGACCGACATCAAGCGCGCTCAAGACGCACTGCAGAACGATCCGTTCATCAAGGCTCATCCCGAGTGGATCGCCGCCATCAAGCAATTGCTTCAGATGGGCGTTCGCGCCGAGCAGCAGGCGCTGGCCAAATGGGGCCTTAATTTCGTCATCGACGACTACCTGCCAAGGAAACTCGCCAACGTGAGTAGTTTCCTGCCATAGGCCGCGGATACTCCGGGTTGCCTTATTGCGGCGTTTTCGGCGCCCCCTACGCACTGCATGGCCAGCCCACTTTGCCGCAGGCAAAAAGAAGCCCGACCTCTTTGTCGAGCACCCGGCCGACGACACGCTCGGTCATCTTCTCGCGATGCAGCACATAGCCTGCGGAATGGCGGTCCTCCGCCAGCCCTTCCCGCTCAAGCGCCCGGTGCACAAATTACGAAACGACGCTGATCGGTATCGGTTGTTGGAGTTTAGTGCCATCATCCTTCAAACGATGGTTATTGGCCGCATATCGACGAAGACTCGAGCGTTGCCAGCGTGCTATAGGACACATGATCCGGCCCGCATGTGCACCGCTCGCGCAACGGGGAGAAGCCGCCGTGTTATCAGCAAGCGAACAAGCCATCGCGCAAGCCGCGCTCGCGCCGGGCCCGCATGCGGTCGTTTCGGCGGACCGCGAGGGGATCATTCGCGATTGGAACGAGACCGCCGAGCATATCTTCGGCCACAGCGCAGGCCAAGCGATCGGGCGGACTCTTGATCTCATGGTTCCGGAGGAGGAGCGCGTCAACCATTGGCGCAACTTCCGGCGCGTCATGACGACTGGCGTGCTCAACTACCGGCCCGACCACGTGCTCGATGTCGAGGGGCTGCGACGGGATGGCACGCGCGTGATGCTCGACGTCGCGCTCATTGCCATCCCCGACGAGGCCGGAGGTCTTGTCGGGATCACAGCCATCATGCGCGAGGCGGACCGTAATCTCATCGCGTGAGAGGAGCAACGGCAATGAAAAAGCTTCTTTACAAATCGGGCATCGGAATCGGTCTCGCACTGCTTTCCTCCGCGGCATTTGCTGCTACGCAGGAAGACCTGCTGGCGACCCTTTTGGGCCAGGTGCAGTTGTATGTGTTCATTGCATTCGCGATCATTGTCATCGCGGGCGTGTACTTCATGAAACCACGAGAAGACAAGCGCCAGACTCCATTGAACAAAATATTCGAGGAAGGCAAGGCGATACACTCCGTTGGACCCGATACTCCAGTCACCGAGTGTGTGCGCTTGATGACCGCCAGTAAGATCGGTGCCCTGATCGTTTTGGATGGCAAACGACTGATAGGCATCTTCACAGAACGGGATGCGCTGAACAAAGTTTTGGCTGGCGGTCTTGATCCAGGCAACACGAAAGTATCCGAGGTGATGACGAAGGATCCATGCTGCATCCGTCCGACGACGACGGTTGGCGACGCGATGGAATTGATCACCAAGCGGCGATTCCGGCACCTGCCGATTGTGGACAACGGTAAGGTGCTCGCCGTCGTATCGAGCGGCGATCTAACCCACTGGCTGGTGCAGGACCAGATGGGAGAGGTTCAAGAGCTTGTTGACCTTGCCGCCGGATCCTAATCGTCGCCGCGCCTAAGCGATAACATCGGCACGATTTATCGTACCCATCCGCGGTCAGCCGACCGCGCGAGGTTTTAATGCAGGTCTTCTCCTGCGACCCCGCGCGGCTTGGACATCAAGAGTTCGGCAGTCAAGCCGAAGTTCGTCCTCGCGGAGTGATCATTGCCATGGGGGGCGCCGCCGCTACCGAATTAGTCAGGAACCAAAACAGGCGTCCCGCGAAGGGCTTTCGTGACGGCGGTTGAGATCAGCTCTTCGACTCCCGGGAAGCTGCCTATCACACCAGCGAACACGATGTCGTTCCTATCCAGTTCAGCGATGAGTCGGGGGGCGTCATTGGCGCCGTGCATGCCTTCGCCGGAGAAGAGCCCAACTACGATGGCAGACCCCGGAGCTAGTGCCGCGGCGTCGCGAAGAAAAGGCCGCTCCTCCAGAAGGGCGATGTGGACGTCGCGAAATTCGGCGCGATGTCGGATCTCGCGCGCAATCCGTTCCGTGGCCTCGCGCGAAGCCGAATTGCGCCTTGAGCCATGGGCCAACAGGATGACGGTTGATGCCCGAGGTGCAAATCCGCTTCGACGCGCGGCCCCGGCGGCGTGCGCCACCACAAAGTCCGACAATCCCGGATCGAGACCCAACGGCGGGAGTACCTCGACGCTGCGGCCCTCATTATTGGCCTCATCGAGCAGTTGCACGAGGCGATCGCGGGTAAAATAGCCGCTTGAAGCGAACAGCGGATAAACAATGACCCTGGGGGCGGTCAGCGTGGCGAACGCCTCGCCGATGGTCGGCGCACCGCTGATGAAGCCTACTCCAACCTCCGAAACAGGATTCTGGGCGGCAACGGCTTGCGCGATACGCCATACGCCTGCGTTCCTCGCGCCTAGCCGCCTTTCGCCGTGAGCTGCGATCAGCAATGCCATCTGCGACGCATTGTTATCCGCGCTCAATGACTCGTTCCATCGGAGAAGTTGATCTTGTTCCACACATTGTATTTTCCGGAAGGTCGCGACATCGGGATGCGTTTGACTTCTACGAACGTCGCGGCATCGTAAATCACCAATGCACCATCATTTTCCCAGATCGAAACCAAAGCATGACGCCCGTCCTTGTCGAATTCGACATGCGCCGCAGTCTTGTTCGGCTCGGGCGTCACGGTGCGGACGATTTCGAGACTTCGCTTGTCGATGATCGAAAGCGTATCCTTCTTTGCGCCCAGCATACCGTCCGTCCATGCGTACGGCGTGTTTTCATGACTGCGCATAAAGAAGCCTGGCCCCGGCGTATCGATCACCTTGATCAGCGACCAGTCTTGCATATCCAGCACGCTGATTTTGCCTTCTTTCAGATGCGGGGTCGCCATCACCGGCCGGCCGTTCCAGGTCCAGGAAATTCCCGAGCCAAGGTGCGGCAGGCCCGGCATGTCCAACTGCTTGATATCGCGCCCTACGGTGAGATTGACGACAATCGCCTTGCCGTCCCGGGCAGAGCCGATCAGGTTGCGATAGGGCGGATCGAAGAAGAAGTCGTCAAGCGGCTCGGGCGTCTCGATGCGACGCAGCGCGAAAAGACCCTGCGATGATGGCAGCGCCTCGATCATGCCTTTTTCGTGCGAATGTACCAGACCGGCATAGACCGGCGGCGCATTTGGGTCGGTCGCGATTTCCCAGATTTCGGGCACGTCTTTCAGGGCCGCAATGAAGCTGTCACGCGGCGGCGCCTGGTAGATCGCTGATACCCGCGACGAATGTCCCTGCCTGTCCTTAGCCTCAAACGTCTTCTCGACGGAGAGATCTTCCGTCGACAGAATAACAAGGCTGTGCGGCAGGTAGTTTGCGACGGCGATATGCTTGCCGTCGCGGGAAATCGCGATATTGCGTGAGTTGAGGCCTGCGCGCACCTCGGACAGCATCGTCAGCGTCCAGAGATCGTACTTGCTGACCCAGCCGTCGCGCGACATAAAAAATACAAAGCGTCCGTCGGGGGTAAACTTCGGACCGCCGTGCAGCGCAAAGCGGGTCGGGAACCGCGCCAGCGGCTCGAAGCGATCGCCGTCAAGGATCGTCGCATGATGGTCGCCGGCCTCGACGACGACGAACAGGTTCAACGGATCGGCGTCGAAGCGCGGGCGATCGAGAGGCGGCGCGGAAGCATGGATGATACGGCTCGCGGCAATCTCCGCGCTGCCCCATGAAGGCACCTGCGGCAGCGGCGTCGAGATATAGGCGGCCAGTGCCGCGATCTCGTCCTTGTCGAGTTTGGCGCCGAAGCCCGGCATCTGCGTGGCGGTCCGGCCATCGGCGATGACCGCGGCGGCGCGCGGTCCCATCAGACGCCCGAGATTTTCCGGCAGCAGCGCGGGCCCCTGCCCGCCGAGCCGGTCCGCGCCATGACACGCCGCGCAGTTGTCGGCGAACAATTTGACGGCGTCCGGCTCCGCCAGGGCCGGAACGGTCGATCCGATGACGGCCAGCAGCGCGCCGGTGACCTCAGAGAGAAAGCGGCGCTTCATGGCGTTCTCCGCGGTAGGCGCTGACCGTGACGCGCTGCACCGGTTGGGCAAGACCGACCTCGGCATCGGTGAGATAGCAACCGGGGTCTTCGGCCCAGGGATCGCCGGTGATGCGCATCGCCCGCACCCGGGTGTTGCCGTTACAGGTGTCGAAATAAGCACACTGACCGCAGCGTCCGCCGATGACGCGCCGCCTCTGCTTCAGTCCTGCCATGATCGGGTCGGACAGGTCGCTCCAGATCGCCGAGAACGGCCGCGCCTTGACGTTGCCAATGCTGTAATGCCACCACATCGTGTCCGGATGCACGTTGCCGAGATTGTCGATATTGGCGACGTTGACGCCGGAGGAATTGCCTCCCCACTGCACGAGCCGCGCGCGCAGGCCCGCCACAGCGTGCGGCATGGTACGCTCGGCCCAATGCAGCAGATAGACCGCATCGGCGTCGTTATTTCCGGTCACGATTTCCATCTCGCTGCCGCTTTGAGTCCAGCGCCAGGCACGTTCGATCACCATGTCCATGGCATCGCGGGTCGTCTGCCACATCGCGTCGTCGCCCCGATTCTTGTTGCCGCGGCCGGCGTAGACGAGATGCGACAGATAGAATTTCGGAAAGCCCTCGCGCTCCACCAGATCGAGCATCCGCGGCAGTTCCGCAGCGTTATCCTCCGTCATCGTGAACCGCACGCCAACCTTGATGCCGCGGTCGCGCAAAAGCCGCAGACCGTTCAGCGCCTGCTCGTAGGCGCCAGCCTTGCGGCGAAAACGATCATGCGTGTCACCGATTCCGTCGAGCGAAATCCCGACATAGTCATAGCCGATATCGCGGATGCGGTCGGCGACCGGAGCATCGACCAGGGTGCCGTTGCTGGAAAGGCCGACATAGAACTTCATGGCCTTGGCGCGTTCGGAAATCTCGAAGATGTCGCGCCTCATCAGGGGTTCGCCCCCGGACAGGATCAGGACCGGCACGCGAAACGCCTTGAGGTCGTCCATGACGCGAAACACTTCCGGCGTCGACAGTTCGCCGGGGAAATCGACATCGCCCGAAATCGAGTAGCAGTGCTTGCAGGTCAGGTTGCAGCGCCGGATCAGGTTCCAGATCACCACCGGTCCCGGCGGCTGGCGGCCCGGGCCGAGCGGCGTCGGCGCATGCAGTTGGTGCAGATGGTGACTGAGGCGAAACATGAGGCGGCGCTCCTTGCAGGTTCACGCGGCGATGCGCAATCCGGTCTTTTTCAAGATCCGGGTTGAGAACAGGATGTCATGCGAGCGCGCGGCAGTACCGATCAGTTCCGCGATTTGGGCGACCTTGCCCCTGACCTCCTCCCGCGTATGGCCGTGCACCATGGCGAACAGGTTATAGGGCCACAGCGGCAGATGGCGCGGACGCTGATAGCAATGCGTGACCTCGTCGAGCGCGCCTATCTTCGCGCCGATGCCGGCAACGGCATCGTCCGCCACGTCCCACACCGACATGCCGTTAGCCGTGAAACCAAGCGCGTAATGATTGGGGATGGCGCCAATTCGCCGGATGGCACCCTCATCAAGCAACCGCTTCAGCCGGGCGATGACGGCTGCCTCGTCGATGCCAACCTGCTCGGCGATCGCCCGATATGGCTCGCGCACCAGGGGAAGGCCAGCCTGAGTAGCCGCAACGATCCTGCGGTCGACGGAATCAAGCAACTTCACACCTCCACGCGGAAGCCGACGAAAAACTCACTCACCTTGGGCATGGCAAGGACCGCGAGACCGGTTTCCGACTCGATTTCAGTTAACACCCGGGCAATTTGCCGGGGGTCTTCCGCGGACACGACGAACCACATATTCAGCGCGTGGGTGCGCTCGTAGTTATGCGCAATTTCGGGATGGGCGTTGACCTGGTCCGCTACTTCATCGAACCGCTCGGGTGGCACAGCGACAGCTGCAAGACAGACGCCGCCACCGAGCAATTCCGCATTCCACAGTGGACCGAAGCGGCTTAATTGTCCCGCCTCAACCAGATCGCGGACGCCTTCGATCAGTTCGTCTTCACTCAATCCAAGTTCCGCCCCTGCGTCGCGAAAAGGCCGCCGCGTTAACGGAAATCCGCCTTGCAGGCCGTTGATGATCGCTTTCCCCGTCGGATCGATGACCGGCATCAGTTCGACCCTTGTCTGGAATTAGAGAAGACAGCGCCGCGTTGCTTGAAGCAACGCGTCGAAAACAGCACCGCCTGCTTGTTCAAGCCGGTATCGGCCAGGAGATTGATTTCGTCGATGACCGCGTAAGCGTCATGCCGGGACTTGGCGTGAACCATGCAAAAAATGTTGTAGGGCCAGTGCGGGAGACGGCGCGGCCGCCGGTAGCACAAGGTGACGTTCGGATTGCGCGTGAAACTGGCTGCGACGGCATCGACCATGTCATCCGGCACGTCCCACACCGCCATGGCGTTGGCATGGTATCCGAGCTTGTCATGGCGCACGACACAGCCGAAGCGCGTCACGATGCCGGCGGCAGTTAGATGGTCCAGCCGGCCGATGACGTCAGCTTGATCGAGATCGAGTTGCGCGGCAACCGCCCGGTAAGGCTGCTCGACCAACGGCAGGCCGTCTTCGATTGCGGCAAGGATGTTGCGATCTCGCGAATCGGGACGATAGTCGCCGCGCGGGCCGGCTGCTTCCCGCCTCTGCGGACGCGCGGCGCCGAGCGGAAAGCCGAGACCAAGGTGGTAAGCTCGGAGCATCGGCAAATCGATCACGTCGAGCCCGGTCTTATGCCTGATGCGCTGGATCGCCACGGCAATCGCGCTAGCATCCGTGCCCGCGATCACGAACCAGAGATTCAGCGCATGCGTCCGCTCGTAATTATGGGTGACCAGCGGCTCGCGGCTGACGATCGCCGCCACCTCTTCCAGCCGCTCGGGGGGAACCTGCAGCGCCGCCAGCGTGCTGGCGCCGACAGTGTTCGGCCGGACCACCGCGCCGATGCGCGAGATCACCCCGATCTCGTGCAGGCGCCGAAAGACCCCGATGGTTTCGCGTTCATTGAGCGCAGCGGAACGGCCGACGACCTCGAAGGGTTTGTCGACCAGCGGGAAATTGTGCTGCCAGCGATCGACCAGTGTCAGTTCGGCGGGATCCGGGCTCATTGTCCAATCCTCGTTGCACGTGCGGTGAAGAAAATGCCGGATGGCTTTTGCGCTGGTATCTGCCCCTTCTTCGCAAAGGTCGCAGCGTCGTAGATATCGACGCGGTCGGCGTCGCGCAGCGAGACCCAGACCTCGTTGCCGCGCGGCGTGAATTCCATGTGCAGCACCGCAGGTCCCGGCGCGAAGCGATGGATCACCTTCAGTGTCAGGGTATCGACGATGTCGATGGTGTCGTTGAGCGGATGGGCGAAATTGACCCAGACATGGCGGCCATCGGGGCGCGCCACCGCGAACACGGGCTGGCCGTGGGTGGCCACGCGGCCGGCCTCGGTGAAGCTGCGCGTATCCACCGCGATCAGCTCGTGGCGGCCGACCGCCGGCAGCAACAGCCTGTCGCCGATCGCCGCCCAGCCTTCGAGATGCGGCATCTTGTAGACCGGCAGCGGCTCCTCGCCGTGGCCATAATGGTCGAGGATGCGCTCGGCCTTCAGCGGCGACTGCCACATGTCGACATGCACCACGCCATCCTCGCCGAACAGGCCGGCCAGATAATGCCGGCCGTCCGGCGTGACGTTGCCGTCATAGGGCAGCTTGCCGACCCCGGTCAGCCTGGTGATCGCCGGGGTCTCGACCTTTGAAAGATCGGCGATCCAGATTTCGCCGGCATCGTAGAGCGCATAGGCGAAGCGGCGGCCCGGCAGATCGACGAGGCCCACGGTTTTCGAGGCCTGGCCGTCGGCGCCCGTGGCGGGAATGTCCGCCACCTGTGCCAGCGTCCTGGCGTCGAACACGCGCACCCCGCCCGGCTCGTAGTTGGAAACCGCGATCAGCTCGCCATCGTCGGAAATGGCGCCTCCGATCGAATTGCCCGCCTGGACCACGCGCCCGGCGATGGTCGCCGTGAGCAGGTCGATCCTGGTCAGTCCGCCATCGCGTCCGAAGACATAGCCGTAGCGCTGATCCGGCGAGAACACGACCGAGGCATGCGAGAGATCGCCGACGCCCTCGACTCGGCCGATCGTTTGCCGGGCGCTGGTATCGACGATCAGCACCGAGCCCGTCGCACGCTCGATCACGAGGCCGAGGTTGCCGGTGCCGCGCAGTCCGTCGGCAAGCCCGATAGACGGCATCGCAAGCAACAACAGAACAGCAAGACATCGCGCGACGACGATCATGGCAAATTTCCTTGCTTGAGCCGGTCGGCGATCCAGCGCGCATCGAGCTCGGAGAGCAGCGGACGCCACGGCGGCATCGGCGTACCCGGTATGCCATCGAGAATGATGTGGACGAGCTGGTCGCGATCCCACGGCCCGAGTTGCTCGACGGTCAGGGGCTTTCCGAGCCCGCCCTTCAAGGTCAGCCCGTGACATGAACCGCAGTCCTGCCGCACCAGATTGGCCAGTTTGACCGGATCGGGCGCAGCCTCGCCGGCCGAGGCCGGCGCCATCGTCGCGATCAGCGCCAATGCCGCGTTAGGCCACAACCGAGATCGCGCGGGCGTCCGTTGCATCGTTGTGCTCATTGCGCTGCATGGCGATCGCTGCGACCCGACCGATGATGAACAGAACAGGACCGGCAAAGCCTGCCTCCCGGGCCACCGCTGGAAGTGCTGCGAGCCAAGTGCATATTCGCTGCTCCTGAAGGGTCGTGCCTTGACACACCGCAACAACCGGGGTGTCCGGCGACAATCCGTTGGCGATGAGATTTCCGGCGATCTCCTCGATATTGGCCAGCCCCATGTAAACGACGAGCGTCGTCTCCGGGTCTGCCAGGTTCGCCCAGTCCAGATCCAGCGGCTCGTTCGCCTTGCGATGCCCGGTGACGTAGCGCACCCCGGTCGCAAACCCTCGATGGGTCAGCGGAATTCGCAGCGACGCGGCGCAGCCCTGCGCCGCGGTGATGCCGGGAATGACCTCATAGGGGATCCCGGCGCGCTCGAGTTCGGCCGCCTCCTCGGAACCGCGGCCGAAAATGAAGGGGTCGCCGCCCTTCAGCCGCACCACGGTCCGGCCGGCCCGGCCGAGCCGCACCAGCATCTCGTTGATTTCTTCCTGCGGCACCGGATGGAAGCTTGCCTGCTTGCCGACGTTGATCCGGGCCGCGCCATCCCCGATCGTGGCGAGGATGCTGTCGGGCACGAGGCGATCGTAGACGACGACGTCCGCCTCCCTGATCACCCGCGCCGCCTTCAAGGTGAGCAGTTCCGGATCGCCCGGGCCGGCCCCGACCAGGTAGACTTTTCCAACGCTCATGGCGCGCTCCGCCCGGCTTTGACTTGTTGGGTCAAGGCGGCGCGGTAATCCTGCTTGCCGCGCCGTCTCACTGTCTTCGTCTTCAGGTCCTCAATAGACGTCGTTGCGCGTGTTATGGACGTTGAACTTGCCGGTCGGCGTCACCAGCCGCTTGTCGCGGATGACCGTCTTCAGGGTCAGGGTCTTGTCATCGACCACGACGATCGCCGATTCCTGGGCCTTGTTGTTCCAGACCGAGAACCAGACTTCGGTGCCGTCCTTGTTGTACTCGCCCTGCACGACGCGGCGCGCGCCTTCCGAAATCCCGGACCATTGGCCGATCGGAAGCACCTTGTATTCGGGCTTGTCCTTGGCGAGATCCTTGATCTTGAACACCGCGACCGAAGAGGAGATTTCGGCGTCGGTATTGAGCGGCGTATCGACGTAGAGGTTATCCGACTTCGGATGGGTCTTGATGAACAGCGACCCGCCGCCCTGGCCGTCGACCTTCTGCACGACCTTCCACGCATTCGCTTTGTGCTTTTCGGGGTCTGTGCCGATGAAGGAGATCGTCTCGCTGCCGAGATGGCTGGTCGCCCAGACCGGACCGTATTTCGGATGCAGCAGATTGGCGCCGCGTCCGGGATGCGGGGTCTGGCCGCCCGATTCGATCACGCTGACCAGCTTGTCTTCCTTGGTATCGACGATCGCGATCTTATGACGAGCGTTCGCCGCCACCAGGAAGTAGCGACCGGTCTTGTCGAAACCGCCGTCATGCAGGAAGCGCTCGGCCTCAATCTCCGTCACCTTGAGGTTTTTCACGTCTTTGTAGTTGACCAGAAGGATATGTCCGGTTTCCTTGATATTGACGACGAATTCCGGGTTGAAGTGCGAAGCCACGATCGAGGCGACGCGCGGTTCCGGGTGATATTCCTGGGTGTCGTAGGTCATTCCGCGCGTTGACTCGATCTTGAGTGGCTCGAGCGTTGCGCCATCCATGATCACGTATTGCGGAGGCCAGTAAGCACCGGCGATCGCATACTTGTCCTCGTAACCCTTGAACTTCGACGTCTCGATCGAGCGCGCTTCGGAACCGACCTTGAGTTCGGCCACGGTTTGCGGCGGATCCATCCAGAGATCGACCAGGTTGATCTTGGAATCGCGACCCACCGTGAACAGATACCGCCCGGAGGCCGACATCCGCGAGATGTGCACCGCGTAACCCGTCTTCAGGATGAGCTCGATCTTCTTGGTGGCGCCGTCGACCAGCGCGACTTCGCCCGCGTCGCGCAGCGTCACTGCGAACAGGTTATCGATGTCGAGCTTGTTCATTTGCTTGGTCGGCCGCTGCGCGACGGGCACCAGGACTTTCCAGCTCTCCTTCATTTCCTTGAGGCCAAATTCAGGCGGCTGCGCCGGCTCGTTGAGCAGATAGCGCGCCATCAACTCGATGTCGTCCTTCTGAAGGTCGCCCGAGGTGCCCCAGTTCGGCATTCCGCCGGGAGATCCGTAAGTGATGAAATCGCGCAGATAGTCGAAACCGAGCTTCTTGGTGAGGTCGGGCGTCAGCGGTTTTCCGGTCGCGCCTTTGCGCAGCACGCCGTGACAGCCCGCGCAGCGTTCAAAATAGATCTGATTCGCCTTGTCGAATTCAGCCTTTGTGAGGACCGGCTCGCCGGGCTTCGCGCCCGGCTGCTCGGTTGCCTTTTCACCAAGCACTTCCAAACTCGGCTGATATTGACCGCCGGGCGTCGTTTTATGCTGTTGAATATCGGCAGGAGCGGGCTTGGCGGGCTGTTGTTGCGCGTATCCCACCGCCATCGGGCCAAGGTAGAAGATACTCGCGGCTGTGATGCCGCCTGTGAGCATTGCAAGCACATAAGCGTGACGTCGCATCGCATCCCTCCGCGTGAAGTTCGATGCTCAGCTTATGCCCCAAGCTGAGGCAGCGTTTCCTTGACCGCGGTCAAGGACGCGGTTTGACGCAGTTTGACATAGCTCAATGCTGCCCTGGCCAAAAACGGCCCATCCAAACCCATGCGAAGCAACGTCATCGTGAGCAGGCTCTCCATAGCGCGCTGGATGTCGCGCATTTTCGCTTCGATGGTACTGACGGCGAGCGGCGCCCAAGCCGCCGACCTCGGAATTGCCAAGCAATTTTTTCCACCGGACAATTTTTCGGCGATTGAGCAGCCGCAGGGCACTCCACCGGCCGCAACCGTCCGCGCCTCCGACGGCCATATCCTGGGCTACGCTTTCTCGACCTACGAGGTTTCCGGTTCGGTCGGCTATGCCGGCCGCCCACTCGATATCGTCGCCGCGGTCACGCCCGAGGGCATCATTGCCGGCGCCCAGATCGTGGCGCATGAAGAGCCGATTCTCGTCATCGGTATTCCGCGCGAGGCGCTCGTCGCCTATGTGGCGGGCTTCAAGGGATTCGATATCCGCGCCGGCGCCGGGCTCAAGCAAACCAGCGACCTCGCGCGCGGCCCGCACGCGGTGGCGGGCGCCACCATCACCAGCACCGTCATTCGCGATGCCATCGTCCGCTCGGCACGGGTGATATGGCGCAGCCGAGGCGCTGCGGCGGAAAATGTGGCGCGGCTCGACCGCGAAACCCTGCGCCGGTCTTCCTGGCAATCTCTGCTCGCCGAGGGCGCGGTGCAACGGTTGCTGGTCTTGCGCGGTGACGCGGCCAAAATGCTCGGCACCAAGGACAACGAACCGGACAAGCCGTTCATCGATCTCTGGCTGACGCTCGCCACCCCGCCGCCGATCGGCGAAAGCCTGCTGGGGCAGCGGATCTACGAGAGCGAACTGGCCAGGATCGGTCCCGAGGACGATCTCGTCCTGATCGGCGCGACCGGACTCTATTCCTTCAAGGGTACCGAATGGCGGCGGTCCGATTCGTTCAACCGCATCGAAATCATTCAGGGCGGCCGCGCCATCCGCCTGAGGCCCGCCGACCATACGCCGGTCGAGGCGCTGCGGGCGGCGGGCGCGCCCGAACTGCGCGAGATCGCGGTGTTTCGCATCGCGCGGGCGAGCGGCTTCGATTCGACCAAGCCGTTCCGGCTCGATCTCGATCTCGGCACCCCGGCAGCCGCGGCTGGCCCGGCGGTGGTCTCGCTGGATTACCGCATCCCCGACCGCTATCTGGTCGCGCCGGTGGTTGCGCCGGCAACGGCACTGCCCGACAAGGCCGCGCAATCCGCGGCCGGCCAGGCGCCGCTATGGCAGGATATCTGGTGGGCCCGAAGCTACGAAATAGCGATGCTCGGGGCGATGCTTGCCGTGCTCGGCGGCATCCTGATCTTCCAGGATACGGTGACCGCGCACGGCCGCTTCTATTATCGGCTGCGCACCGGCTATCTGCTGCTGACTTTCGTTTTCCTTGGCCTGATCGCCAACGCGCAGTTGTCAGTCGTCAATGTCCTGACCTTCATTCATGCCTTGCTGTCCGGATTCCGCTGGGAGCTGTTTCTGCTCGACCCCATGGTGTTCCTGCTCTGGAGCTTCGTCGCGATCAGCATGCTGTTCTGGGGACGCGGCGTATTCTGCGGCTGGCTCTGCCCGTTCGGGACGCTGCAGGAACTTACGAACCATCTCGCACGGCGACTCGGCATCAAGCAGATCGAAATTCCCTTCGGGCTGCACGAGCGGCTCTGGATGATCAAATATGTGGCCTTCGTCGGCATCCTCGCGATCTCGCTACGCTCGATCATCACCGCGTTCCAGTTCGCCGAGGTCGAGCCTTTCAAGACCGCGATCACGATGAAATTCCTGCGCGAGTGGCCGTTCGTGCTCTACGCGGGAATCCTGCTGTTCGCCGGGCTGTTCATCGAACGGTTCTACTGCCGCTACCTCTGCCCGCTCGGCGCGGCACTGGCTATCCCGGCGCGCATGCGAATGTTCGAATGGCTCAAGCGCTACCGGGAATGCGGCTCGGAATGCCATGTCTGCGCGCGGAGCTGCACCGTTCAGGCGATCCATCCGCTCGGGCAGATCAATCCCAACGAATGCATCTACTGCCTGAAATGCCAGGCAAACTACTTCGACCATGACGTTTGCCTGCATCTTAAGAAGCGCGCGGCGCGGCGCCAGCCGCTCGCGGCCGCGGCGGTGCCGAACACCGCAAGCGTGCGATCGAAAGGAACCGGCGATGCGACCTGACGCTCCGACGCGCCGCCGCGTCATCACGATTTTCGCAGCCGCTGCCGCCAGCGCCGTGACCAGCGGCCCTGCCCGGCCCGAAGAGGCCGACTACGCATGGCGCGGCGTTGCGATGGGCGCAGACGCCACCATCCTGTTCAACGGGGTAGAATCGAACGCCGCCCGAAGCGCGATCGCCGCCGCGGCGGCAGAAATCGATCGTCTCGAAGATGCACTGAGTCTGTTCCGGGCCGACTCGGAATTGCGGTGCCTGAACCGTGACAAGGTGCTGCATTCGCCGAGCGGCGACATGCGCCGCGCGCTGGCGCTGGCGCTCGACATCGCCGGCCGCAGCGGGGGCCTGTTCGATCCGACCGTCCAGGCGCTCTGGGAAGCTCATGTCGATTGGTTTGCCGCGACGCCCGATGCCGGCCTGCCCCCCGACGGGATTATCGCCAAAACGCGTGCAGCGGTCGACTGGCGCCGGATCCTGCTCGAGCCCGACACCATCCGTACCGGAGCGGATCAGCGCCTCACGCTCAATGGTCTGGGCCAGGGTTATGTGACCGACCGGGTCGCAGACCTGCTGTATTCACAGGGCTTGCGGCATGTACTCGTCGACCTCGGAGAACAGCGCGCGGTCGGTCCGCGCCAGGGCGGCGCGCCGTGGCTGGTCGCCCGCGCCAATTCCGCGCCGTTCGCACTGACCGGCGGCGCACTTGCGACATCGGAAGGCTCAGGCTGCGTGCTCGGTGCGTCCGGGGCAGCGCATCATATTTTCGATCCGCGCAGCGGCCGCAGCGCCGCACATTGGAAGAAAATCACGGTGCATCATCGCTCCGCGGCCGTCGCCGACGCACTGTCGACAGCCCTCTACATCGCTTCGAGCGATGAAATCGAAGCTCTGGTCCCGCGCTTTGCGGGAACCGTCATATGGGCTACCGACCATGATGGACGCGAACTGCGATGGATTTCGCCTCCGGTCGATGGGACCGTAGACTGAAATCCATCTGCCGCGACCGACCCGGAAGACGGCCGGCGCCGCCCAGCTACTTGGTCTTGCCGTCTGCGTCGTACTGCTTGAGGTAGGCCCAGAGACTCTTCGCCTCGCTCTCATTCTTGATGCCGGCGAACGTCATCTTGGTGTTGGGGATCTTGGCCTTGGGATCCTTGATGTAGTCCAGGAACGATTCCTCGTTCCACGTGATGCCGGAACCCTTGTTCCCATCGGAATAATTGTATCCGGCCATCGCCCCGGATTTGCGGCCATCCAGGCCGTTCAGCAACGGACCAACCTTGTTTTTCGCGGTCGGACCCACATCGTGACAAGCGGCGCACTTTTTGAACGAGGTTGCGCCGGCTGCCACGTCCTGCGCACCTGCACCGCCCACCGATACGATCGAGATCGCAACTGCGGTCAAAAGCCGTTTCATCGTCATCGTCTCCTTCTGCTGGATGTGTTGTACTCGATTTGACCTGGCCGGACTCCGAAAAACCGTTTTTCACTCGGGATGCGCCCCAAGCGCCTTGTGCAACCTCGCGTCATGAGTCTCGAAATGCCGGGAGAACCACGCATCAAGTCTTTGCGCGAGCAGTTGTTCGTTGACCCCGGCGCCGGCTTCAAAATCTTCCATGATGTCGCGGATTTCGTCCAGCAGACGCTCATGATCATTCTTGTGCTGGATCAGTTGGTTGTAACCACGCTCTCGCATGAAACGCTCCTCGAGCGCAAAATGAGCCGAGATTGCCTTGAACAGGTCGCCGAAGAAATCGAGAACCGCGTCCTTCGATCCGCGCGACGTTGCCTCGTCGTACAGACGATTGATGAGTTCGATGAGCTCCCTATGCTCGTGATCGACAGCGGCAATTCCGACGCTGTAACGTTTCTCCCAATGCAGCAGGCCCATGATCCCGTCCTCAGCGAAAGATGAACTCGCCGCTCTCCGGCCGGTAGTCGATGATGAACATCTGGCTCGGTGCGAAATCCACGGTACCGTGACGCTCGTGATCGAAACCGTCGGCGCGCGCGGTGTCTCGCATGCGCACGGCGACATCGTATTTTCCGGCCGGCATCACGAAGCGCTGATAGACCCGCGACGGGCCATCGCCGGCAATCCCGGTCGGCGGCAGCTCCGCAGCATAGATCTTGCGGCCGTCGATATCGAGTTCGACATAGAGGGACCGGCGTACCCGCGGGCAATCCTGCACCCGGCGCATGTTCGGCGCCAGCTTGGCGATTTCCTCCGGGGTCAGCCTGCGGCATTCCCCCTTGCGGTCCGCGCCATGCACGAAGGTCAGCATCATCATGCCGGAACCCTCGGGGATCTGCCGATAGACCGGCCGGTCGGACAGCCACGCCACGCCGGCGAACAGCGCGGCAATGACCACGAACTGGCCTGCGAGCCTCAGTACCTTCGTCATGAATCCCCCTTCACTTCGGCGGGTTCACGATTCTTGCCGGGGCGGGACGCGATGCTGGTCGCCAGCGGAGACCGCAGACGCAGCGGCGGCAGGCGGGCAATAGTGGCAGCGAATGACGCGATGGCGGATTGGGCTTTGGTCACCTCGAGCGCGGAGGCCCAGATCGTGGCAATCCGGTCGCGCGGAACCCGCGCGCGCAAATAGGGATCGCGCTGCCCGGCAAAGCGCTGCTCGGTCCATTGGATACCGAGGCGGTTGTAGCAGGCGCTCTCCGCGCAGCCCGCGACCACCACGCCGTCGGCGAGGTCGCGGCTGAGGACGAAGTCGATCAGCGACGGCGGCATCATCGCGACACAGGGCATGACGACCGTTCCATCGAGGCGTCCGCCGGCGGCGCCGTGTTCGCAGGCGAGCACCAGCACGCGCCCCGGCTTGGTCAACGTACCGGCGGCGGCGATGACCCGCTCGCGCAATTCCTTCAGCGAATAGTCGGGCAGATCTATACCGGTCTTGAGATCCTCCGAGCGGCGGAACGGCGTCGAGGAAGGGCAAGCGCCGACGCAGATGCCGCAGGACACGCACAGCGACGGATTGACCTCCGCCTGGGTCGGAAACGGCATGCCGTCGGTGCGACGCACCATGCGGATGGCTTCGTAAGGGCAATCCTCGGCACATCGCGCGCAGCCATTGCAATGCTCAAGATCGATCTGCGCCGGCTTCACCCGCCGTAGCGGCGGCAGCCATGGCATCAGCGCGATCATCAGCGAGAACGCGCCGAGAAAGGCCCAGACCGCGCCGTTGCCCCAGATGTTGGTCAGGGGATAGAGCGGCAGATAGAGCCAGTCGAGACCGACCTCGGCTGGCACCTTAGCCAGATCGGCGTGGCCCTGCGACAGCGCGGGCTTCCAGATCGATACCGCGAGCAATGCCGCCAGCGACAGCAGCGCGAGCGTCCGCGGCGGGTTCATCTTCGGCCGTGAGATGCGGATGATATGGATCCACATGATGAAGAGCAGGAACAGCGGCACCGCCACATGCATGAACACCATCAGCGAGAAGAAGCGGCTGGTGAGCGTACCGGTGGAAATGAAATTGCGCGCAATCGGCTCCCCGAAAATCGGAAGCCAGTCCAGCAGCTCCGACGAGACGATGGCGACATACTGGGCAAGCTTGTCCCAGACCAGCCAGTAGCCGGTAATGCCCGAGGCGTAGAGCAGCCAGATGATCGGCAGGCCGGTGATCCAGGAGAACCATCGAACACCGCGATAATGATCGAGCGAGAATTCACGCAGCAGATGCACCACCACCATCACGACCATCAGATCCGACGCATAGCGATGAAAGCTGCGCATCACGCCGGCATGAAACCAGTAGACCTGGGTCATATGTTCGACCGATTGATAGGCCCGCTCGATGCCGGTATCGAAGAAGATAAACAGGTAGATCCCGCTCACCGCGACGATCCAGAAGAAAAAGAAACCGAGCGCGCCGAGCTGCGCGAGCGGATTGAGCTGCGGCGTGAACAGGCGCTCGAACGGCCGCTCGATCAACGAAAAGCCTGCCCGAAGCACGCCGCGGATGGCGCCGATCACATTGCTCTCCGTTTCATCCGGCCCCGGCCGCTCACGCGTGCGCCGAGCGAAACCATTCCCGCAGAATGAGGGCGCCCATGACGAGGAGGGAGAATGCCGCGATCACGCCGCCGAACACCAGCCCGAAATCGATACGGTAGCGGCCGGAGCCGGGATCGTAGGCGGTGCAGATGAACTTGATGCGGTCCACGATTCCGCGGAACGTGAACGAGGTCGTGGTGCCGTAGACGACGTCTTTGAGCGGCTCCATGAACATCTGCAGCGGAAATTCCTCGCCATAGACGTGGCGGTAGATCCGGCCCTCGCGGTCGACGACCGTGGTCTGCGTCAAATGATCGAAGCCGCCGGCTACCGCGCGGTAGCTGAAGCCGAGGTCGCCCAGCAGCGCTTCGATGGTCGCGGGATCGGCGCTGGCCACCCGCCAGTTCGGCGATTTGATACCCTGGATCGATGCGAACTGGGTCAGCCGCGCCGGCGTATCGTTGCGCGCGTCGAAGCCGACCGTGAGCACGTTGAAGCGGTCCAGTCCGATCATCCGTCCCGCCTCGTTCACGGCGTCGATGACATGCTGGGTGGTCGGCGGGCAAGCCGAACTGCAGGCCGTGTAGACCAGGCTGATCACCAGCGGCTTGCCGCGGTAGTCGCGCAGCGCCAATAGCGCGCCGTTCATGTCGACCAGCGTGTAGCTGCCGAGGGCGCGTCCAAGCGCCAGCGTTCCCTTGGCGACCGTCGCGGCGGGATCGAGCTGCGGCGACGCGGGCGCGGCGGAAACCGGCGCGACCAACACACAAGCGAGCGCGGTCGCCGCACATGCCGCAACGCAGCCCCTGGTCATAACCAATGCCTGACGGCGCTGGCGAGCAGCGCCCCGGCGATCAAGAGCGCCAGTTGCACCAGCGAAGCGAAGAAGTTCGCCATCGCATTCTCCTTGGAGGGGACGCGATACAGCTTCACGCTCTTCCAGACGAAATAGCTGCCGCCAATTCCGGCGCCGAGCCCATAAAGCAGCCCTTCGCCAAACCACAGCGGCACCAGCGAAACTGCGGCGAGCGCGACCGAATGGACTAGAATCGCCAATGTCCAAGCATAGGCCGGAACAACCACCGGCAACATCGGAATGCCGGCGTTGGCGTAGTCCTGGCCCTTGGCTGCCGCGAGGCTCCAGAAGTGCGGGGGCGTCCACAGGAACAGCGCCACCGCCAGCGCGGTCGGGATCACCTGCGGCGACGGGTCGACGGCCGCAGCTCCTGCCAGAACGGCGAAACTTCCGGCAAGACCACCAATTACGATGTTCCATGTGCTGCGGCGCTTCAGCCACACCGTGTAGAGGATGCCGTAGGTGAACGCGCCGAGGAAGACGTAGCCCGCCGCCACGTTGCCTGCGGTCACCGACGCCAGCCCGAGCGAGGCTGCGAGCAGTCCGACAAATCCGACCAGCCACCACGGACTCGGCTTGAACGTTCCGCTGGCGAACGGGCGGGCGCGGGTACGCCGCATCAGCCGGTCGAGATCGCGTTCGTAGTAATGGTTGAAGGCGCCTGCCGCTCCGGAAGCGCCCAGGACAGCCAAAGCGAGCCCGATGATTTGCCACCACGCCAACGCCGGGCCGCTCGCGACCGCGATTCCGGCCAGTGCGCTTGCCGCAATCGCGACTCCGATCCTGAGCTTCAGGAGCGAGATCGTCATCCCGACTGCGGCGCGCATGTGATTTCCTCCCTGAGTATCGACGGCGATCAGCGGAACAGCCAGAGTTCCGACAGATATTTCCAGTTGATGAAGTAGTAGAGGACGAAGCAGACAAAGAAGATCGCGACCAAAATCACCGTGCCCGGAAGTTTTGGTGTCTTCTCGCTGCCATAGTGCGAAGCTGCCGCGCCGCCTCCGGCGTGCAGCGGGAAGGTCAATTTGTGACCGGCCTTGATCTTCTCGCCGAAGAATACCGTGCCCACGACGACCAGTATGAAGATGATGCCGCCGAGCGCAGCGATGATCGCGAAGATGCCGTTGAGGCCCATCATCAGGAACGCGCCGGCGGAGTGAGCGAATGACAGATTGGCGTCGCTGAAGGTGATGTCCCAATGCCGGCGCGCGACGCCGAGCGTGCCGGCCCCCATCATGAACAGCGAGATGCCGGCGGCGCCGATCCCGAACAGATAGGGCTGGATCTTGGCGAGCTTCGGAAAGAGGATTTCGCGCTCGAACACCAGCGGCAGTACGAGATAGGTCGCGCCCATGAAGGCGAGCGTCGTCCCAGCCACCACGGTGCCGTGAAAGTGGCCGGGCACGTAGATCGTATTGTGCATCAGCACGTTGAGCTGTTCGGTGCCCAGCACGACGCCGGAGATGCCGCCGATGAAGCCGAAGAACACCAGCGACAGGAACATTCCGGCGAAGGCCGGATGACCCCACGGCGCCTTGCGCAGCCATTCGAACACGCCGCGATTATAGCCGTTCTTGCGCTGCGCCGCTTCGATCGCTCCCGGCACGGTCAGGCCGTGAACCATCGAGCCGAGCACGGCCAGATACATCATGTAGCTGGTGTTGACGATCTTCCAGCTCGCATCCAGCGCAGGATCGGCCAGCAGATGGTGCGCCGAGGCGAGCTGCAGGAACAGGATGTACATGAAGAAGGCGGTACGGCTCACCTTCTCGCTCAACGGCTTGGCGCCGACCAGAAGTGCTGCGGTCAGGTACCAGAGCGATACATGCGCCGAGACGTTGATCTGCTGCGAGGAATGGCCCATCGCCCACCACACCACCTTGTACATCAGGGGATCGATGTCGTTGATCAGGCCGAGCGACCACAGCCAGGTCGGGACCAGGATGATCGCGCCCGAGGCGATCGTGAACACCGCGATGATGGCGGCGGTGAGCGCGCCGAAGGTCACCAGCGGAATCGAGCCCTCATAGGTTTTTTCCTCCTTGGCGATGACGAGCGTCGCGAAGAAGATCGCGCAGCCAATCAGCGCGCCGACCGCGAACAGGATCAGGCCGAGATAGAAATGCGGCTGGGCCTTCATCGGCGGATAGGATGTGAACATCACGCTGGAATCGCCCTGCAGCACCGCCACGTTCGTGGCGATCGCGCCGACCACCATGAGGACGAAACCGAGCCAGGCAAGCTTTGGCGCCGCCAGCCGCGAATTGAGCAGGATGGCGGACGCGAAATAGAGCACCGCGATTTCGAAGAAGATGATCCAGAACAGCAGCACGTTGGCCCCGTGCCCGGTCAGGATCAGGTAGAACCAGTCGGCCGGGAGCAGATGCACCGCCGGCCAGCGCGTCAACGCAACCAGCAGGCCCATCAGCCCGCCGATGGCGAGAAACACCACCGCGGCTACGGCATTTGCCTTGATCAGCGCCTGCGCCGCGGTATCGACCTTGAGGCCGGTATATTGACAGGTGCGGAACTCTGCCTGCGCAGGGACGGCACCGATGACGGTTTCTGCGGTCATGAGCCTACCTCCCCCCAGCGAGGCGCTGTTCGGCCTCGGCGCGTTTCTGGTCCGTGACGTAAATCTTTCCGGTCATGGTGTGATGACCGATCCCGCAAAACTCGTTGCAGATGATGCCGAACTCGCCGCTCTGGGTCGGCGTCAGTGAAATCACGTGCTCGTAGCCCGGGTGAACTGAAATGTTGATGTTGGTGGGCTGCAGTGAGAAGCCATGCATCCAGTCGATCGACGAAATATGGATCCGGTAACTGACGCCCTTCTCCAGCTCGAGAATCGGCCACCACTGCCACAGCCGGCCGAGCAGATAGACATCGGCCCCGGCTTTGGGCTTGACCACCGGTATGCCCTGCTCTTCGCGGACCTGGAACTTCTTGGCGAACTCGTCGACCTTCGCCTCAAAGGCCGACGGTGCAATGCGGTAGGCTTCCTTGCTGAGATTTTGCTGACCGATAAAATGCCAGACGATCATAAAACCGAACATGAACAGGCCCCACAGAAAGGCGAGTACGATCCAAACCAGTTCGACTCTCTCGATAGGCTCGTTCCACCAAATTCGCTGTTTGGGCGGTGTCGCGGCCATGTCGATCTCCCCTTCTCATAAAGATTCGCGCATTTGCGCGGGGTGGGTGCGGCTTGCAGTCTTCATTTCGCCAGGGGGACCGACGCGATTTCCATCACGCCCCAGATCAGATAGAGCACCGTCGGTAGCGTCACGCCGAGAAACAACAACAGGAACGGACTATCGAGAATCCGCTGCATCGTCGGCATGCGCTCGGAACTCGCTTGTTTTGGCGAAGCCTCTTCAATCGGCGACATGGCGGCACCTTCGGCGTTCGATAAGGACGGGTAAATTTATCCCTTATGCGAGTTGCATCCTTGACCGCGGTCAAGGATACGAGGGTTCGCAACAGAAATAGTTCACTATGATGGAAAGGCAGCCTGCGGCTCGGACCGGATACCGCTTCTGGCCGATTGGACCTGGGCTCTATCGTCTGGGAGTGGTCGTTGCTGTCGCAGCGGTCGCGATAGCGGCGTGGAGGCAGCGCCCCGGCAGGCCCGCTGCCGCTCCAAACATCATGCTGCTTTATGTTGGCGCCGAAGATTGCGCGCCTTGTCGGGCATGGAAAAGCGGAGAAGGAACCGCCTTTTTCGCATCGCAAGATTTCGCGCGCATTACCTACCGCGAGGTCAAGTCGCCGCATCTCCAGGACGTATTGAACGACGAAAACTGGCCGGATGAAATCCGTATCTACAGGAAACGTTTGCAGCGCAGCGACGGGGTGCCGCTATGGCTGGTCATCTCGGATGACGAAATCGTGGAAAAGCAGTACGGAGCGGCGCAATGGCGCGCTAACATATTGCCCAGGATCAAATCATTCCTGCGCTAAGTATCGGCTTGGAAAAGTCGGCTTTCGATATTCGCCCCGAAACGATGCCAATTCCTCTTTAGATGCCAATTCCTCTTTAAATGGATCGATGCGATCCTCCGGGCCGCCCCTCGTTAGCACGGGACTCCATAGTTCTCGCCGGCATGCCGCGCGCCCTGATTCGATCGCTGGCGATGAGAACTCGAAGCCGCGCGACATCGCCCACGATTACATCCGACGCGCGAACATCCACGCCCGCCGATCGAAGTTTTGCAAAAGCCCGAGAAAGCGATTCTGGCTGGAGCCCAAGCCGCCCGGCGATCAACGATTTGTCATAGGGCAGCGAAACGGTACAGGGGCCATCCTCGCACGAGCAAAGGGAGGTGAGGAATTCCGCCACTCTCTGCAGGGCGCTCTGCGCCGTAAGCTGCTCGACGCGCTGGACCAATCGATGCAGATGCTGCGATGTCGAAGCGATCATCGCAATCGCGATATCGGGCATCTCGCGGATGCAGCATACAACGTGGCAGGCGGGAATCTGGAGGATCCGGGCATCGGTGGCGGCCGAGGCGGCGGCCGGATAACGACCGGACGTGAAGGCGACTGCTTCGGCGAAACTTTCGCCTTTGGCGAAGACGTTGAGAACGGCTTCGTCGCCGGCCGGGGTGATCCGATATAGCTTGACCCAGCCTTCGATGACGATGAAAAACGCCGCCGCGGTCTCGCCCTGCCGAAACAGGGTCTGGCCAGATTCGAGAGCTATGACGGTAGCCTGCGCGAGAAGGGTTTGCACGGTCCGCGGATTGAGGCCGCTGAGCACGGCTATCTGTGAGGCGACCTTCAAATCATCAGGCGTCGGAGTCACGGTTTGCTCCTGACGTTTCCGTCGCGTGCACTGTCGGCAAATTTGATCGATACCATGCGTGGTGTCTTGACTTAAATCAAGTGTTTGGAGGCGCCGCCTCATTTTTTGGAGCCTGTCCCAACCCTGGACAGGGCTGACAATTGCGGGATGCTCGCCGTGCGGGCAGGCCGGATGACTGCCGTATCTACGATGCGGATATGTCGGCCATTGCCCGGAGGCCGGCGGCACCTGCCCCGCGCATCGTCGACAAATTCGTTATGATATCCACTGACGGAGCGCATTGCAAAAGCCTGGGCGCGCTTGACCATGATCAAGGAATTGAATCGGCGCCAAATCATAGACTGAGGCTAAACTGCTTGGGCCTGCATCGCAGGGAGCGCCGATCAAGGTATGCGACCTCTGGCAAGCGCACTTGATAACGGATTTGAGCGGTTCTTCGCATCGCTTTCATCCTACACCGTCGACCGTTTGTGCCGCAATTCGGCATTCGAAGTCGTTCCAGCGAAGACGATATTGTTCAAGAGTGACACGATCCCGAATTCGCTCCTTGTGCTGGGTAACGGCGTTGTCCAACTTTTTCAATCAGGGGACGGGCGGGAAATAACTTTCCTAATCGTGGAGTCGCTGGCCTGTCTCAACACCGCCTTTGTCTTGAACGGAACTCGACTCCCCGTTTCTGCACGCGCGATCGAATCGTGTTCAATTCTAAGCATTCCAGCCGTCGTCGTCCGACGGATGTTCAGTACCGATGGAACGTTCAGGCAGTTTATCGTTGACGATCTGACATTCACTCAGAGCATCATGCTGCGGGAGCTGGTCAGCCTGCGCACAGAAACGACATTCGAACGTCTTAAAGATTGGGTTGTGGCGGCCATTCGCGAAGCCGAATACGCAATCTCGATCGATCTGCCTTATGGCAAGTCGCTGCTTGCCTCGCGGCTGGGAATGGCCCCCGAAACCCTGTCGCGGAATCTCGCCCGCCTGGAAAAGTCCGGCGTTCACATGGAGGAACGGAAGCTCCGTATCACAAATCTGGAAAAATTTCGTCAACTCGCCGGAATCGACCCCGGGCAATCGTGATCACCGCCGTCATCCAGACAACGTCCGCCTCTTGCGATCAGAACAATCCATGTGTACCGCCGACTGCGCCCGGCACGGTTACGACGGCGAGCAAACTCACGACCAGATGTCCGCACAACGCCAGACGGAAAGTGCCGTCGGGATCACGTTGGGCGCGCGCATCAAACCACGCGTGTAAGAACAGCGGTTCGGCGACGAAGAGCATGATGGCGAAAATCGTCCACAGACCGAACATCGCGTCGAGCCACCAGAAGCGTGGGTCAGCGATCCGTCCCCAATGCTCATAGGTATACAGCATGTAGAAACCTGACACGCCGACGAGAAGCGTCGTGCGCGCCTGCGTGGCGAAACGGCGTTCGAGTGCATCGAATAGCGCGAGGCGGCGCGACGCTTCAGTCTCAAGCAAACTCGGCAGGATGACGAGCGTGACGAACAGAAGCCCGCCGATCCAGTGAACGATCGCCACGACATGAACCGCGCGCGCAACGGCCAGTCTCTGGATGCTTTGTCGAGACCAAATGCCCGCCTGTTATTCTCGATGGACCCGGTCACACTTGCCCGCAGCCAACCTGCTCCGTCGCCCCGCCGCTGCGTTCCTCATAAAAGCCAAAGCCGTCCCGGCGGTAAGACCGGGACGGTGAGTGAGTTATAACAAAAGTGGTTGCGGGGATAGGATTTGAACCTATGACCTTCAGGTTATGAGCCTGACGAGCTACCGGGCTGCTCCACCCCGCGTTAAACCTTTGCGCGCCTTTGAGAAAACCGTTGCCGCAACGGACCCGGTCCGCGCTTTTTGGCGCCGATCGATCCCGTCTGGAGGCTTCCTGAGAAGGCAACCCGGGCCGAAGCCAACGGGCGCGAGGCGTATGTATCAACCAGGCACCGCCTTGGGAAGGGCAAAAGGCCGGTTTTTCAGGTTTTTGTGGCGCCCAAAACGTGGTTTTTTGGACCGCAATCGGCCCGGCCGAACCTCCTGCTCGCAATGAACGCAACAGCCAGGCTAACTCAGGGGAGCGCGCGTGAGCGATACATTCGATTTCGTGGTGGTGGGCGGCGGCTCCGGCGGCTGCGCGGTGGCGGGGCGGCTTTCGGAAGATCCCAGGACGTCGGTGGCGCTGCTCGATGCCGGGGGCAAGAACGACAATTGGGTGGTCACGACGCCGTTCGCGCTGGTGCTGATGGTGGCTGGCCCGGTCAACAACTGGGCGTTCAACACCGTGCCGCAGGCCGGCCTCAACGGCCGCATCGGCTATCAGCCGCGCGGCAAGGGGCTCGGCGGATCGTCCGCGATCAATGCCATGGTCTATATCCGCGGCCACCGCAGCGACTACGATCAGTGGGCCTCGCTCGGCAACACCGGCTGGTCCTTCTCCGACGTGCTGCCCTACTTCAAGCGCGCGGAAGACAACGCCGATTTCGGCGGCGAGTACCACGGCAAGGACGGCCCGCTCGCCGTCAACAAACTGCGCACCGACAATCCGGTGCAGCAGACCTTTCTGCAGGCGGCGCAGCAAGCACAGTTTCGTCTTCGGGAAGATTTCAACGCCGAGGACCATGAGGGGCTCGGCACCTATCAGGTGACGCAGAGGAACGGCGAGCGCTGGAGCGCGGCGCGCGCCTACATCCATCCGCATATGGATAGCCGCGCCAATTTGCGTGTCGAAACTTTCGCGCAGGCGACCCGCATCCTGTTCGAAGGCAAGCGCGCGGTCGGCGTCGAGTACCGGCAGCGCAGGGAGCTGAAGCAGATCCGCGCGCGGCGCGAGGTGATCGTTTCCTCCGGCGCATTCCAGACCCCGCAGCTCCTGATGCTGTCGGGCATAGGCGACGGCGCCGCGCTCGGAAAGCACGGCATCGAAAGCGTGCATCATCTGCCCGGGGTCGGACAGAACCTGCAGGACCATCCCGATTTCGTGTTCGGCTACCTGTCGGACAATCCGAATTTCAACGGCCTCTCGCTCAAGGCCATTCCGCGGCTGCTGCGAGCCATCGGCCAGTATCGGCGCGAACGCCGCGGGCCGATGACCTCGAATTTCGCCGAATGCGGCGGTTTTCTGAAAACCCGGCCCGACCTCGAGATACCCGACATCCAGCTGCATTTCGGCATGGCGCTGGCCGACGATCACGGCCGCAAGCGCCATACAGGCACCGGCTTCACCTGCCATGTCTGCCTGCTGCGGCCGAACAGCCGCGGCAATGTTTCGCTCGGCAGCGCCGATCCGTTCGCGGCGCCGCGCATCGATCCGAATTTTTTCGGCGATCCTGCCGATCTCGAAACCATGGTCGCGGGCTTCAAGACCACACGGCGGCTGATGGAGACGCCGGCGCTCCGCGCGCTGCAGAAGAAGGACATGTTCACCGAAGGCGTGCGCACCGACGACGATATCCGCAGCGTGTTGCGCGCCCGCGTCGATACCGTGTATCACCCGGTCGGCACCTGCAAGATGGGCGTCAACGACCCGATGGCCGTGGTCGACCCGAAGCTGAAAGTCCATGGGCTGGAAGGCCTGCGCGTGGTCGACGCCTCGATCATGCCGACGCTGATCGGCGGCAACACCAATGCGCCAACTATCATGATCGGCGAGAAGGCCGCCGATATGATCAAGGCGGAGCTGCGGACGGGCTGATTGGAATGCCGAAGGTTTCCGGTGCGTCGCGGCGAGCGAAACGGTAGGCACGCGCAAAAGCGCGTTGCGCAATTTTGACTGTCCGCCAGCACCGTCATTGCGAGGAGCACTTGCGACGACGCAATCCATGTTCGCCACGTAAAGAAAGGATGGGTTGCTTCGTCGCAAGTGCTCCTCGCAGTGACGGCAGACATACCTTCGCATTCTCGCGGCGCTGATCGTCTGAGGTATGCAGGGCCGCGCCCCTCGAAAGAAAAGAGGGAGCAGGGAATGCCGGGTGCGCGCTGCACCCGCGGTCTCGTGTGCAAAGTGCACAAAAGAAAGCGTACACGAGCATACAGGTTCAGCGGAGGCAATCCGGCATTCCCTGCGCAATGGCTTTACGGCTTATGCCGTGATCTCCCCGGCGACGAATTCGTCTTGTCACCGTCATCGGCGAATTGAATGGCTTTGCCGAACCCGGTTGGGTCTGCGAAAACCTCCGCCGACTTGACACCAGCAACGGGTGCCATGACCACACGGTTTCAGGTATCGCTGGAAAGTGGGGGCTGGACATGACGGACCTCCGTCGCAGCATGCAGCCCTCGCATCCACACAGGCCCTATGCCGACCTCACAGAGGCTTCCGCCTCACGGAACGCGGCTGAGTTCAGATTGATCCAGATCAATGCTCCTGGCGCAACAGCAAGCATGCTTTCTACCCGGCTTCCTTCACTGAGGGGGCAAGCTTCCCTTCCCGCCTGAACAAGAAGCGGTTCAACGTGTTCTGTTGGTCATGCTGCCATTGGCAAATCTTGCCATCGGCAAGTCCTGGCAAGGCAAGTCCTGGCAAGGCAAGTCCTGGCGAGGTTCGATATCGAGGGTCGTCACATGGCAACCATCAAGCAACTGCTCGATAAAAAGGGCCATGCGGTGGTTTCGGTCCGCCCGGACGAGACTGTTTATGATTCCATTAAAAAGATGGCGGACAAGAACATTGGTTCTATGGCCGTGATGGAGGGCGACAAGCTCGTCGGCATCATTACCGAACGCCACTATGCCCGGAACGTGGTGTTGAAAGGCCGCGCATCACCCAAGACTCTGGTCCGCGACATCATGGAAACGAACGTGGTTTTTGCGCGACCTGATCAATCCGTGGAAGACTGCATGGCCATCATGACCGAAAAAGCCGTGCGTCATCTTCCCGTTATCGAACAGGGAAAAGTCGTGGGAATCATTTCCATTGGGGATTTGGTGAAGGATATCATCAGCGATCAGACATTCGTCATCGATCAGCTGGTGCACTATATACACGGCGCCGTGTGACATCAGTTCGAAGGGCGGATTGGAGCCGACCCCGTCCGCCGTAGCTCAGCGCATTAATGTGATACGGCAACGGTGGATTGCTTCGCTCGCGCTCGCAATGACGCGGAAAAATCATGGTATCGATTGTCGCCCGGGTATCGCTGCGCTCATCCGGGCTACGGCTCTGCGATTTTCAGTTCAGCAAAAACCCGCCATCCACCGTCACCACGCTGCCGGTCATGTAGCGCGAGGCGCCGGACGCCAGCAGCAGGATCGCGCCGTCGAGATCGGATTCGGCACCGACCCGGCGCTGCGGAATCCGTTTGGTCAGTTTCTCGCCCGCCGGGGTCGACCAGAATTCGTGATTCATCTCGGTGTCGATATAACCGGGCGCCAGGGCGTTGACGCGGATGCCGTTGCCGGCAAGCTCCAGCGCCATCGCCTTGGTGGCCTGGATGATGCCCGCCTTGGAGATGGTGTAGGGCGAGAGGAACTTCATCACGCCGAGGCCGAGCACGGAGGCGATATTGACGATGTTGCCCTCCTGCTTGCGCGCGATCATCCGCCGCGCCATTTCGGTGGCGAGGAAATACGCGCCCTTGAGATTGGCGTTGATCACGGCATCCCAGTCGGCCTCGGTCTGCTCTGTCGACAATTTTTCGATCGCGATGCCGGCATTGTTGACGAGCACGCTGATCGGGCCGAGGGCGGCTTCGGCGGCGTCGATCGCCTTGCCGATCGAGGCGATGTCGGTCACGTCCATCTGCACCGCGGCGGCGCGGCCGCCTTTGGCCTTGATCTCCGCTTCAAGGCTCTTGAGCTTGGCGGTCTGGCGCGCCGCCAGCACGACGGCTGCGCCATGCGCCGACAGCACGCGGGCAAATTGCCGCCCGAGCCCCTGCGAGGCGCCGGTGATCAAAATGGTTTCCTGGCGGACGTCGAACAGGTCTGACATGGCGGATTCCGTAAGGCACGCGATATGCGCGCATTGATACCTGCGATTTCCGCCGGCGCAAGGTTTTGCGGCAATCCTTGGGCCTTATCAGGGCCGTCGATGTTGGCTACAGTGGCCGCACCAACTTCGAAAAAAACAGCTGACACGGGAGTGAAACAGTGGATCTCGGTATCAAAGACCGCCGCGCCATCGTCTGCGCATCGAGCAAGGGCCTGGGCCGCGCCTGCGC
>NZ_JBAVNZ010000333.1:0-30429 GCF_049691595.1 Bradyrhizobium sp. | reverse complement strand
CCCCCACAACTGTCTCTTCAGGGGTGACGGCAACCTCCACGTGATACTCCCGATCCCGCAGCGCATTTCGGCCAAAGTAGCTTTGTACACATTGACCTGCGTCAAGGCTTACAGCCCATCCCCGGGCTGACCTTCATTCCAATACCTTGGCCGCAGTGGTGTAGGGCAGGCCCAAAGTATCGGCTACGGCGCGGCAAGTGATTTTTCCATGGTGCACATTGAGCCCATTTCGCAAATGCACATCGTCGATCAACGCCCGTGGGAACCCTTTGTCTGCGAGCGCCAAGACGAATGGACGCGTTGCGTTATCGAGGGCAAATGTCGATGTTCTCGGTACCGCACCGGGCATGTTCGCTACGCAATAATGCACCACACCATCAATCACAAAGGTCGGTTGTGAATGTGTCGTTGGGCGAGAGGTTTCGGCGCAGCCACCCTGATCAATTGAAACATCGACAATGACGGAGCCGGGCTTCATAGCCGCGACAGTCCGCGCCGAAACGAGTTTGGGCGCGGCTCCGCCTGCGACCAAAGCGGCTCCGATGACCACGTCGGCCGAGCTGCAGAGTGCTTCGATTGCCTCAGCATGAGCCGTAACGAATCTGACGCGCTCGCCAAAAAGCCGCGACAGGCGACGTTGTGTCTCCGGGCTGCGTGCGGTGACGGTAACATTGGCGCCCATGCCGATCGCCATCTCCGCCGCATTGGTTCCGACAACGCCGCCACCGAGCACCACGACTTCGGCGGAGGGCGCGCCTTCGATACGACCGAGCAGGATGCCACGGCCCCCTTGGGGACGATGCAGGAAATATGCGGCAACCTGGGGCGCCATGCAGCCGGCGACTTTCGACATCGGCGCCAGCAGGGGCAGCTTTCCCGCCGCGTCAGTGACGGTTTCGTAGGCAAGAGCCGTTACGCCTGATGCCATGAGATCCCCGGTCTGATCGCGGTCGGGAGCCAGGTGCAAATAGGTGAAGATGATCTGGCCCCGGCGCAGTTGCTTCCGTTCGGATGCAAGCGGTTCCTTCACCTTCACGATCAGTTCGGCGTCCCGAAATATCCGATCGGCACGCGTGCTGATCTCAGCGCCAGCGGACATGTACTCCTGGTCGGCAATACCGGCGCCCGCACCCGCCATCGTCTCGACCGCGACCCGATGTCCCCTGGTTGTCAATTCCTTGACCGCCGCAGGAGTGAGGCCGACGCGGTATTCGTCCGTTTTTATTTCTTTCGGAACGCCGATGAACATGTTCGTCTCTATGTCGAGCAACAAACAAAGCCCCGTGGTATCATCGCTACCTCGACGCGCTTCCCCGAGACGGCGCCTAGGCGCGGGGATATCCCACGGTCTGCGCAAATGTCACGAACTGCTGGTCAGGCAACCTAAGGGCCTTCCCGAGCTTCGGACCGTCGACCGCTCCCCGAAACACGGTAGCGAGCCCTTCGGAGGCGCAGAACAAATAGACGTTCTGTCCGATGAAGCTGGCATCGGCGCAGGCGTAGAGACGGCGCTCTTCGGGAGTAACATCCGTCATACGCTCGCCATGGGCGACGTAGACCAGGTTGAGGGGCGCGGTTGCGACAAATTCCTGAAGACCTGTCTGCGCGCGAAAATCTTCCTTCACGTATGGTAGCAGTTTGTGGGTCTTCGGCTCATAAAGCCAGACCCCATCGGCCATCGCGAGATAGACATCGATCACCATGATATGGCGCCAATAGGGAACAGTTCGACCATCACTTGCCGGGCGATTGACGCCGAAGGCAGCCCACAACAGGTCGGACAGGATCTGCGCCGGAAGCGGCCGATCGGAATATTCGCGCGTGGAACGCCTCAGCTTGAGTGCCGTGGTCAATGATTGACCGCCTTCGCTTCGCGGCGGCGGCAAATCTTTCGGCTTGAGTTCCTGCGCAGCTACCACCGCGGGTGCCGCGGCAAGCGCCGCACTGGCGAGCATTCCAGCATTGGCCTGGCGTCGTGTCATCATCATATTCCCCTTGGCGGGAAACCCTGGCGGGCGAGCCGAACTGCCGAGAACCTATCCGCTCGGTGGTTTGTCTTTTCTTGCTGCGGTGTTTGGACAACTACCCGCCATTGTGCCGCTGGCTATTGATCCATCGCAAAACGGCGTTTTCCAGTTCAGCCAGATTTCTTGTTCCTTTCTCGAAGCAATAGCCATGGCCACCGCAAGGCAGGCGTCGCCGCGCGATCTCGCCCAAACTGGCAAAAAATCAAGCTGGATGAGCACTCTCATGCCTCAACATAGCATCCCGTTAGGCAAGATCTTCGGGATTCCGATTGGCTTGGATTACTCCTGGTTTGTGATCTTTGGGCTGCTCACCTGGATGCTTGCCGGCAGCTATTATCCCGAAGAATTCAAGCACTGGTCGCCGCTGCTGTACTGGTTGACGGGCGCGGTAACGGCCATCATGTTTTTTGTGAGCGTGCTGCTCCATGAACTCGGGCACTCTGTGGTGGCGCTGCGGTACAAGATTCCGGTGCGCAGTATTACACTTTTCATCTTCGGGGGTGTTGGTCAGATCGGAGCGGAACCACCTAGCGCCATCGCCGAGTTTTTTATTGCGATCACGGGTCCGCTCGTCAGTCTTGCCCTGGCGGTCTTTTTCTACGCAGCGCAGCCGTTGGTTGCTGGCATGGAGCCCCTGTTGGGTTTGGCCAGATATCTGGCCTACATCAATATGGCCCTGGTGCTGTTCAACCTGATACCGGGGTACCCACTCGATGGTGGTCGCGTCTTGCGGGCTATCGTGTGGGCGATCACAGGAGACATGGACCGGTCGACCCTCATCGCAGCTGCCGTCGGTCGGTTTTTTGCCTTCTTGCTCATTTTTGCCGGCGTCTGGCAGATGTTCAACGGCAATTTTGGTGGGGGGCTTTGGGTTGCGTTCATCGGCTGGTTCCTCGACAATGCGGCTTCCGTCCAGATGCAGCAGGCGACGTTTAAGGGGCTGCTGACAGGCCATCGCGTCGCGCAAGCCATGAGTACACACTGCGCCATTATTCCGGAAGATCTGACGCTCCAGCAATTGGTAGACGAGCATATCCTGGGTGGCGGGCAACGCAGTTTCCTCGTTAACCGAGGAGGCCAAACCGTTGGTTTGATAACCTTGCATCGGATCAAGGAAGTGCCGCGTCCCGAATGGGCGACGACAAGCGCCGCTCAGGTCATGCTTCCCTTAGAACAGTTGAAATGCGTCGATCCTGATACCGAGCTGTGGTCCGCCCTCGAGAAGATGGACCGGAACGGAGTCAACCAAATGCCCGTCATCCGGGATCAGCGTGTCATCGGTATGTTAAGCCGGGAAGACGCCATAACTTTCCTGCGTACGCTTCAGGAATTTGGAACCTTGCCGGCACAACAACCGAAGCTTGGGAGGTCGTAGCGACCCCGAGGCCACGAAGCTGCACTCTAAACGTAAAGTGTCTGCCGCAACCCAGCGAATCGCTTCAACCGCGACGCTCTGCTCACCGGTCGAAAAACCCCTTGAGCCAGCAAGAGGTGGTTTCAGTTTCCGGAATAGCATGGCAGCTCAGATTTCCTAAAGCACAGATCAGCCCAGCCGGACTTGCAGCCGATGGACGGCGCCGTCGTCCTTGAGCGTGATCAAGAGCGGCCGCGCGGTGATCGCCGTGCCATCGAGCTCCGCCACCGCGACGCCGCGCTGCACGCTTTGCGGGTTCTCGACCATGATCTCGTAGCGTGACGCGCCGTGCCGGAGTGCGATTTCGAAACGGGGCCAGGACTTGGGAATGCAGGGGTCAAGACGCAGGGCACCGCCCTCGATACGAAGTCCAAGGATGCTCTCGACGCCAGCGCGCTGCATCCAGCCGGCCGAGCCCGTGTACCAGGTCCAGCCGCCGCGCCCGACATGGTCGGAAGCGGCGTAGACGTCGGCGGCGACGACATAGGGCTCCACCTTGTAGCGGTGCATGTCGATGCGCGTGCGGGCGTGGTTGATCGGATTAAGCATCCAGAAGAGCGCTGCCGCCTTGTCGCCGTCTCCGAGGCCTGCAAAGGCCATCACGGACCAGAGGGCGGCATGGGTGTACTGACCGCCATTCTCGCGGACGCCCGGCGGATAGCCCTTGATGTAACCGGGGTCGAGCGGCGAGCGGTCGAAGGGCGGCGTGAACAGCAACGCCAACCCGTCGTGGTGCAGAATCAGCTCGCGGTCGACGGCCCTCATCCCTTGGGCCGCACGGTCGGGCCGCGCCGCGCCGGAGATCACCGCCCAGGATTGGGAAATAGAGTCGATGCGGCACTCTTCGTTCGTCGCCGAGCCGAGCGGAGTGCCGTCGTCGAACCAGCCGCGCCGATACCAGTCGCCGTCCCAAGCTTCACTTTCCAGGGAAGTCGTCAGCGCCCGCATGTGCTCCCGCCAGTTCGCCGCCCGCGTCGCGTCACCGCGCGCATCGGCGACGGTTGCGAAGGCTTCGAGAGTGGCGTGCAACAGCCAGCCAAGCCAGACGCTCTCGCCCCGGCCGCCTTCGCCGACGCGGTTCATGCCGTCGTTCCAATCGCCGCCGCCGATCAGCGGAAGACCATGGTTGCCTGTCGCAAGGCTCGCGTCCAGCGCCCGGGCACAATGCTCGTAGAGGCTGGCGGTCTCGTCCGAGATGGTCGGCTGGAAGAAGCTGTCGCTCTCGCCCGGCTGCAGCGCCTGGCCCGTCAGGAAGGGGACGACTTCATCGAGCACGAGGGCGTCGGCGGTGACTCTCACATAGTGCGCGACGGCGTAGGCGAGCCACACCCGGTCGTCCGATATGCGCGTGCGCACGCCCTGGCCTGAGTGCGGAAGCCACCAGTGCTGGACATCGCCCTCGACGAACTGGCGGCTCGCGGTTCTGAGGAGATGTTCGCGGGTTATCGATGGGCGGATCGTGGCGAGCGCCATGCAGTCCTGCAACTGGTCCCGGAAGCCATAGGCGCCGCTGGCTTGGTAGAAACCTGACCGCGTCCAGACGCGGCAGGCGAGCGTTTGGTAGGCAAGCCAGCCGTTGAGCATGATGTCCATCGACCGGTCCGGCGTCTTGACCTGGACTGCGCCGACGATCTCATCCCAAAATCCACGGATCTCGGTGAGCACGGCGTCGAGGTCCGCCTGACGGTAGCGGGCGATCAGCGACTGCGCCTCCGCCTCGTCCTGGGCGTCGCCGAGGAAGAAGACGATTTCGACGACACCGTTCGGCTCGATCTCGACCGTGGTCTGGAGAGCGGCGCAGGGATCTAGTCCGGAGCCGACCCGCCCCGAAAGCGGCGTCCCGTTGACCAGGGCCGCCGGCCAAGCGAGAGCGCCGTTGCGGCCGATAAATTCTCGGCGATCACCCGTCCAGCCCGTTTGGCGTCCGGCCAGGTCCGCGAAAGCGGAGCGCCTCGCGAAGGCCGGGTTCCACAGGTTGTTTGCAAGCATCGCCCCGCTTTCCGGATCGATGCGCGTGGTTATCGATGGCGCCGCCGCGCCGCGGGACGCGCCGAGAACCCATTCCACATACGCTGTCACCGACAGCCGTCTGGTGCGGCCCGAAAGATTGCGCATTCTCAAGCGCGAGATCTTCACCGGATCGGCGAGCGGCACATACTCGAGCAGCTCCGCGGCGATGCCGTGCGAGGCGTGCTCGAAACGGCTGTAACCCCATCCATGCCGCGCCGAATAGGTAGCCGCTTCGTCCCGGATCGGCAGCGCCGTGGGGCTCCAGAGAAGTCCGGTCTCCTCATCCCGAAGATAGAAAGCCTGGCCCGGTTGATCAGTGACCGGATCGTTGGACCAAGGCGTCAGCTGATGCTCGCGGCTGTTCACGGACCAGGCGTAACCGCCGCCTTCCGCGGACACCAGGAAACCGAAGGTAGGATTGGCGATCACGTTGATCCACGGCACCGGCGTCGATTGGCCCGGGCCGAGGATCGTCACGTACTCGCGACCGGCCTCGGCGAAGCCACCCAGGCTGTTGAAGAACTCCACGCCAGGCGGCCGTCGCGAGATTTGAAGCTCGGAAGCGGGCGGAACACGCTGTGCTGTGACCCGGGGCCAAGGCCTGGCTTCGGGCGCGCGCTCAAGCTGATCGGCGATCCGTCCCCGCGCTCCCACCAGGATAACACGCGCGACGGACGCAAGAAGGCCGAGGGCCTCCGGCGAGGTCAGGTCGGTGCGCAGCATGAAGGTGTGCCCGGGTGGCCCATCTTCACCAATCTGGGGCCGGGACTGGCTGGCCCTCACCAGGGTCTCCAGCGCGGTCTGGAGATCCTGAACGTAGGAGGAGGCGAGCTCGTTGATGATAACCAAGTCCAACGCAAGCCGTTTCATCCGCCAATATTCCACCGCCTGGAGCGCCTCGCGCGCCACATTGAGTTGGTCGATGTCGGAGATGCGGACCAGGATGATCGGCAGATCGCCGGATATGCCCATGCCCCACAAGCCCGGCTGCCCACCACTCCCGCTTTCGATGGTTTCCGACGGCGCGCGGAGTACGGGCGCGGCGTAGACGAGGTGACCCGCCAGACGCTGGTATTGCCCGGCCTCGCCGCGAGTAATGCCGAGGTGGTGCAATTGCACCTGGGCTTGCGTCCAGGCGAGCGCGGCGGCGCGCTCGAAGGCGCCGACATCGTGGTGCTTGTCGGCAAGATCGAGGATCTCCTGGCGTGAGGAGGCGACCATTGTCCAGAAGTCGATCCGTGCCGTCGCGCCCGGCGCGATCCGCACCCGGCGGCGCAGGGCAAATATTGGATCGAGTACCGCACCGGTCGAGCCGGAGAGTGGCCGGCCGCCCATCACTGCGCCCGGCGCGCGAATGCTGCCGCCACGACCGAGGAACCGCGCGCGATCGGTCTCGAACTCGCGCTTGCCCGCCGCTACACCGTCGACAACCGCCAGGTGCGCAGCCCAGACCTGAGGCTCCGCGGGCGCCCGCCGTCGCCTGGTCGCCAATACGGCGCCGAGGCCGGCGAGATGCTCGGTCTCGGTGAACAGTTTCGAGAACGCGGGGTGTGTCACGTCTGCGGCCTGCGACGCCAGAGCCAGTTCGACGTAGGAAGTCACCTCAATCTCGCGTAGTTGGTCGCCGAGGTTGGAGATGGTTACGCGGCGCACTTCCGCATCGTCTTCGGCGGAAACCAGCACCGACAAGTTGGTCACCAGCGCCCCGTCCCGACGCGTGTACTCGGCGCGATCCTCGTTGTAAGTGACCTCGTACGCTTCAGGCTCGGTACCGATCGGCTGGTAGGTCGCCGACCAGACCTTGCCACTCGCGATCTCCCTCAGGAACACGTACGAGCCCCAATCGTCGCAGGTGGCGTCCTCTCGCCAGCGCGTCACAGCCAGGTCGCGCCAGGCACTGTAGCCGGACCCGGCCGCCGTAAGCATCACGGAGTAACGGCCGTTCGACAGCAACTGCGTGGCCGGCGTAGCGCTGTACGGGCTGGCCTTTCGCCAAGTGCCAGGTCCTTCGACCTCGCGGATCCTGGCCGCCGACATCGCTTCCGAGATCAACGGCGGAGTCGCCGTGACCTCGCGTGGCACGCACTCCTGCAGAAGCAACTCTGTCGCTTGAACCATCGGCTCGGCATGGAAGCGGTTTCGCATCACGCCGTCCAGCAGGGCATCGGCAATCGCGGTGATCGTCATGCCTTGGTGGTGGGCCATGAAAGCGCGCACAACGGCAACGCGATCTCCGTCCGGGACCCGGCCTCGCGTGAAGTCCAGCGCCTCGTAGAAACCGTAACGGCCGCGGGCGCCGAGGGCCTCGAGGCGCTCGAAATTCTGCGCGGCGGCCTGAGGATCAACCATGCTCGCCAGGGCGGTGGCGTAGGGAGCGACCACGGCATTGTCCGCCAGCCCTCGCTTCAGGCCGAGACCTGGAATGCCGAAATCGGAGTACTGGTAACTGAACTCCAGATCTTGCGCGTTGTATGCGGACTCCGAGACGCCCCATGGCGCCCGCATCGTCGCTCCATGCTCGATCTGGCGGCGGACAATCAGCCTATTGGTCTGCTCGATCAGGCTCTCGGCCGGCGCCCTCATGACGATGGAAGGCATCAGATACTCGAACATCGAGCCCGACCACGAGATCAGTGCTGCGCCATTTGCTACCGCAGTTACCGCGCGGCCCAGCCGGAACCAATGCCGTGCCGGCGCGTCCCTCTTGGCAATGGCCAAGAAGCTTGCGAGCCTTGCCTCCGAGGCGAGAAGGTCATAACAGCGCGGATCGAGCTCGCCCTCGGAAGCCCTATAACCGATTGAGAGTAGCAGCCGGTCGGGGTCGAGCAGAAAGTCGAACTCCATCGACAGCGCCGTCGACCGCGCTGCTTTCTCCAGCGATTTCAGCCGCGCCTCCAGCGAGGCTGCGCGAGGCGCGCTGAGATCGCTCCGGTGACTTTCTATGCATGCACCCACCGCATCCGCCCAGAACTGCAGGTCCGCACCCGCCTGGTCGCTTTCTTCGAGAACGGTCTGATGGACGACGTCAGCCAGGATCGCGGCCTGTTCGGAAAGCTCCGCGAGCCGCTGTTCGATATCAATGGCGCGGGCGCTCGCCTGAAGCAGGCTAGACGCTAGCCGTGCAATCTCGTCATCGAGCCGCCGCCATGACACCGCCTGCGACTTGCGCAGGCCGCGCAACCGGCGAGCCTCGTCCCGGACCAGGTCGAGAGCATCCGCCACGCCCTGGATGCGCTGCTGCTCTGCGATGACCGAGGTGCTCCACTCATGGCATGCGTTGGCGAGCGCGATCAGATGTCCAGCAAGATTCCCGCTGTCGACCGAGGACACGTACTGCGGATCGAGCGGACGCAGGTCACGTGTATCGTACCAATTGAAGAAGTGGCCCCGGTGCTTCGCCAGCCGATCCATGGTCGCGAGCGTCGCCTCGAGCCGCTCCACACCCTCGAGGGTCCCGATCCATCCGAAGTCCCGTGCGCACGCTACCGACAACAAATAGAGGCCGATATTGGTCGGCGATGTGCGATGGGCTACCACGAACTCGGGAGCTTCCTGGAAATTGTCGGGCGGCAGCATGTTATCGGCCGGTGTGATGAAGGCCTCGAAGAAGCGCCATGTCCTTCGGGCGACCAGGCGCAAACCATGCGCGTCGGTCTCGGCCAGCGGACGGCGGCCCAAGACCCGAGGCGACAGGCTCGCCCAAAGGGCGACGGCCGGAGAGGCGAACCAGGCGGCCGCGAACACGGCGGCCAAGGGCCACGTTTGTCGTCCCCAGAACCCAGCCACCGCAATGGCCATCGCACCGATGACCAACGCCCCCGACATCCGGCGATAGAAATGCAGCATCCGCGGACGCGGCCCGAACGCGGCGTGGGCCGCAGGGACCCATTCGAGAAGGTTGCGGCGCGTAACCGTGAGCCGTACCAGGGTGCGAACGATTGCGTCACCCATCAGCCAAGCCTGGTGAGCCAGGAAGACGATCATCAGGCCAGACTGGATAAGCGCAAGGCGCAGCTCCGTGCCCAGAGCCCGGACATGACTACGCAGCGTCACGCCGGGACGGCGCGGTGCGATCTCCGCGATCACGGGAATGAGCGGAGGCAGAACGATCGTCGATAGAATGAAACCGGTCCAGACCGCCGCTTCTTCAAGCGGCATGGCCCATCCTGCGATCAGGGCCACAACAACCGCCGGCGCAGCCAGCGACCGCCGCAGGTTATCGAGCATCTTCCAGCGGCCGATCGCGGGAATCCCCGGCAGCGGCCGATGATCGGCCCGTCTGGGCCCACGTCCCAAGAGCCAAGGTAGCAGCTGCCAGTCGCCTCTCGCCCAGCGGTGGTGGCGAAGAGCGGCAACGTCGTAGCGAGGAGGAAAATCCTCCACCACCTCGACATCAGAGGCCAGGCCGGCGCGGGCGAATATCCCCTCGAACAGATCATGGCTGAGGAGCGTTGATTCGGGCACGCGTCCGTGTAGCGCCGCCTCAAAGGCGTCCACGTCGTAAATACCCTTGCCCGTATAGGAGCCTTCGCCGAAGAGGTCCTGATACACGTCCGAGACCGCCGCGGCGTAGGGGTCTATGCCGGTTGCGCGAGAGAACACGCGCAGAAAGAACGAGCCTTCGCGCCCCACCGGCAGTGCAGGCGTGACCCTCGGCTGCAGGATACCGTAGCCTTCGACGACTCGCCCCAGATCTGCGTCAAAGCGCGGCCGGTTCAGTGGATGCGCCATCTTGCCGATGAGTCGTCCGACCGTCTCGCGCGGGAGCCGCGTGTCCGCATCGAGCGTAATGACGTACCGCACATCATTGGGTACAATGGGGGGTGCCACGAATGTGGTGTCCTTGGCGCCCCGCAGGAGCCGATTGAGCTCGCACAGCTTCCCGCGCTTTCGTTCCCACCCCATGCAGCAGCCTTCGCATTCGCTCCACACGCGCCGCCGATGCAACAGCAGGAAACGGTCGCCGCCCGGTGCAGGTCCGTAGCGTTGGTTCAGCCTCGCGATGCCGTCTTTCGCAGCGGCCAGCAGCTCGTCGTCGCCGTCCTCGTGCTCGCCTGGCGCATCACGCCAATCGGACAGCAGTGCGAAATGAAGATCGCCCTGAGCGCTCGCCAGGTAGTGGATCTCGAGCCGGCCGATCTGCTCCTCGATTTCCTTGAGCGAGGTCAGTAGCGTCGGCACGGCGACAAGCGTGCGCAGGTCTGTGGGGACTCCGCCACGCAGCTCGAGGGCGGGCAGCAAGGTGGCGCGGAAGCCTCGGGTGACGAGGTAGTTGACGACCGCAACGGCCAAGTCGATCGCTGGTACGAATCCGAGAATTCCGAACAGCAGCAACCATCTCCACTCCAGGCCACCCAATGCGGCGACAGACAGCGGAACGGCCAGCAGGCCGGCTGCGATGATCGCGCCGGAGCCGACATAGCCGCCGATTCCCAGCGCGCGATAGGTTAGTCGCGGCCAGCCCAGCGGAGACGACCTGAAACCGATCGCCGCTTCAAACTTGGCTCGCCCGCCCGCGATCAAATAGTAACCGGGATCTGTCAGGCGGACGTTGCCGTCGTCGACACTCGCTTCGAACGCGCGCCTCGCCATCTCCACTGCCGCGTGGGCTATCTCCAATTCGGTGAGTCCACAGCCGCGAGCGAGGTGTTCGACGGCGGCGCGATAGAGATTGCGCGACGGGAAATCCATATGCTCGAAGGCGCTGCCGGCCTTGAAGACGTCATCGACCAGGCTGACGCGCTCGAACAGCTCCGTCCAATCGACGTCGGTGATGAGGCGCATGCTGGTGATGATGTTGCGCACGGTGACGCTGCTGGCGACCTGCCTCTGGTGCTCGCCGCGGACGACGGCCTCGGCAGTCGTTCCCTGCCAGGCCAATTGCTCGTCGAGCCACTCTAACGCCGGCGCAATGCTGGGATCCTGATCGCGCAACCGATGGACCAACTGCATCAGAAAACTGTCCGGGAACATGGTCTGTGGATGCGGCGGCAGGACGGCCTCGGCTGGTTCGACAACGCGGCCGCCAGTCCCCAGCAAACGGTCCGCCACGACGTCCGCGGCGCCGCGCCCGGCCCGGCTGTCGACGACGCGCTCGGCGATCCGCCTGAGGTTCTCGACGAGCACGATGCGCAGGGTGGTCGCCACCGCCCACAGTTCGCCGATGCTCAGCGGCTGCACTTCCTGATACGCGCGCAGGTAGCGGCGCAGCACCTCCGGGTCGAAGAGACTGTCGGTGTGCGCCACGTACGCCCAGGCCACGCCGAGCACGCGCGGATATCCCGCGAAGGGTCCGCTGGCGAGCTTGGGCAATTGCCGATAGTAGCCGGGCGGCAGATCGACCCGGACCTCGCGGATCTGCTTCTCCACCACATGAAAATTGTCGATCAGCCACTCGGCTGCGGGGGTGATGGCCGCCCCCGCATCGACAGCCTTGGCGACGTCGCGGTAGGCTGCCAGAAGCACAGCCTCATTATCGGCGAGCCTCGTCGTCAATGAGAGGCCCTTCACGTGGTCGGGCATCACGGCTTGCGCGGTGGCAAGGCTGCGCGCGTGTTCTTCAAGCCGCTCGACACTAAACAGTTCGGCCCGGATGGGAGCTCCGTCGTCCCACGGCGGGGGCGGTCCACGTGCCCCGAGCCATTGCCGAAACCGCAAGCTCAGCGCACTCTTGAGGCGCGGTCTGCGTCGGCCGAAGTCATCGATCTCGACAAGCATGGTCTTGCGGCCCTTCGACTCTGGCCGCTGACGTCACTGCGGACCGGCGTCCCGGCACCATCATTCAGGAGCGGCCTCAAGCCGCGACGGAGCTTGTGTCCGCGGTCTTCGTAAGCGGCTCGCTCGGGACGGCATCCTCGACAATTACTTCCGCACACTCGCCATGGCAGCGGATGGCGCGGGCCAAACAGTTCGCCTCGCGGATCGCCAAATCTCTCGACCAGAAGGGCGTCATCATGCGTTGATCCATCCGGATGGCCCAGCCGTGCTGCTCCTTGACAACGTTAAATGTGATCATCGCATGTCACCGTGAATAGGCTGCAAGGAATTCCGTACTCGGCTATATCACTATGCGCCGCACGATTAAGATTTATACTAGTCCATTCAACATCGGCGGTGTTGATCTACGTCAAACGTCCTCCGGCGGCTCCGGTTCCTGAGGCAAAGGAGAAGAATTTGCCCTGACGCGGGCGAACCGTCCTGCTCCCATATGGTCATGGACTCATTCTGCCAAGCGATTGAAACATCTGAACAGTCGTTGCTTTGGTCTCGCGATCTCGTAGGCTTTCCTTGTTACAAGGAGAAAAAAGAAGGCGGCGGTGTTGGTCGAATGCAGAATTAACGGCGCTTCCCGTGCCTTCGGCGCCGTTCGGCCAACGCCGTAAAGAGATTGGCCTGTCGCCATGGCCTCCGTCGATTACGTGTGGGGTAAGTAAATTCAGATCTTCTTCGACCCGTGCATTGCCTACGTCAAAGCTTTGAGCGTCGCTTGACCTGGTGGGAGAAACGTCTCCAGAGCCAATTCTGCGTCACGGAAGAGGCGGGAATTGCTGTCCATCTTGAAGGGACGCGAGCGATGAAAGTCCAGCGCCTTCGGTCGCCGACCCGGATCTGACATGGCCTATCTTCATCGCCGAATGCGGCGCCGACGAAGTTCATCTTCCGATGCATCGTGTCGAACCTGAAGGCGCTGAACGAATACATTCGCTGCACGCAGAATGTGATGACGGCTGAGCGTCTCTGCTTCCGCACCGTTACCCTCAATCACTGCGTCGAGGATCGCGGCGTGTTCGTTCAGGATGGATTGAGGCATCTGTTCGTCGTCGCGCAAGACCTCGCCCATGACGCGACGAAGATATGGCCAGTGCGGCGCGGTGGTTTCGCCGATCAAAGGGTTGCCTGAGAGTTCGTTGAGGAAGGCGTGGAATTGCATGTCCGCCTCGATCTGTTCACGCAGGGAGCCGCTCTCTACCGCCGCGCGGCCTGCTGCGAGATACGCCGGTCCCTCGGTCTTTGCCCGCTCGGCGCCGTGCTCGGCGGCCAGCCGGGCGGCCAGGCCGTCCAGCATCGCTCGTACTTCATAGAGGTTGCGAACGAAGTCCACGTCCAGGGGCGATACGATCAGGCCGCGGCCGGGAGCCTCCCGAACCAATCCGCGATCACGGAGAAGCAGTAGGGCCTGCTGCACAGGTTGGCGAGACACACCATAGGCGCGGGCCAAATCATCCTGAATGAGCCGGGCATTCGACGGGAGGCCGCCGTCGACGATCTCAGAAACGATAGCATTTACAACCTGTTCGACGAGGGTGAGCTGCGGCTGGATTTGAGGCATGCGGTCTCCAAATGGATTCTTTCCTGGATTTTTATCATCGCAGCGCAAAAAAAGCCATTGCTTTGAATTCGAATTCAGAATACGAATTCTTCTACCGAATTCAACGCTGCGGAAATGCGAAACTTCACATGGGAGGATTCAATGCGAGCGGTAACCCATCGTTCGCTCTTCAAATCCGCCGCTGGTGCGGCCGCACCCGGATACACCCGGACGAGGGCATCAAGCCCATGGTTGGCTACATGCTGGCCCTGCTCGTCGGCACCATTGCCATCGCCGCCGTGCCATGGGTTTCCTCAAATAGGCCGGTCGCGACCCACTGATTTGCACCTTCGAGGAGCGTAACGTGAAAAATCTCTTGAATTTCGGACAGATGCTCTCGGTCCATGCGCGATTGTCGTCGAACCGTATCGGCGCCCGCGACCTTGGCCGCGCGATGAGCTTCTCGACATGGAACGAACGCTCTTGCCGTCTCGCAAACGCGCTTCTGGGTCTCGGCCTGTCGAAAGGCGATCGTGTCGCGATTCTTGCTTACAATTGCGTCGAATGGTGTGAAATCTACGCCGCTACTGCCAAGGCAGGACTTGTGGCTGTACCGATCAACTTCCGGCTAATGGGTAAGGAAATCCAGTTCATCGTCGAGAACGCCGAGGCCGCGGCCCTGATCGTTCAGGACGAGCTTATCGGCGTCGTCGAGGAAGTTCGAAAGGATTTGCCGATCGTTCAGGGCCGTTTCATTCATTTCGGCGAGCGTCCCTGTCCGGCCGGCTATCGCGCCTACGAAGACTTCCTCGCGGCGGGCAGCGCCCGCGAGCCCGAGCAGAATGTCCTGCTGTCCGACCCATGGACGCTGATGTACACCTCGGGTACGACGGGCAATCCCAAAGGCGTGGTGAGAAGCCACCGCAGCGGCGTGCTGCTGTCGATCGTCACCGAGATCGAGCTCGGGCTGCATCGCAACGACAACGCTTTGCTTGTCATGCCGATGTGTCACGCCAATTCCCTGAATTTCTTTGGCGCTTTTGGCTACTGCGGCGGCACGAATTCGATCTATTCCCGCAAGAGCTTTGACCCCGAACATTGCGTTCGAACTCTTGCAGAGAGTGGTTCGACCTTCACATCCCTCGTGCCGACCCACTACATCATGATGCTCGGATTGTCCGATGCCGTGCGCGGAAAATACAATTTCGATCAAATAACGAAGCTGATGATTTCCTCGGCACCCGCGCGCCAGGATACCAAGCGCGCCGTGATGGAGATGTTCCCGAATTCCGGCCTGTTCGAACTTTACGGCGCCACCGAAACCGGCTGGGTGACCATGCTTCAGCCCCACGAGCAATTCACCAAGCTGGGTTCTGTCGGACGTGAGTGCGTCGGCGCGGCCCCGATCAAGATACTTGATGAAGCAGGCAACGAGGTACCGGACGGCGAATCGGGTGAATTGTTCTCCTGCAACGCTCACACATTCGACGGCTACTGGCGGTTACCGCAGAAAACCAAAGAGGCGTTCCGCGGCGAATATTGCACCGTCGGCGACATGGCCCGGCGCGATTCCGAAGGTTACATCCATTTGTCCGACCGCAAGAGCAACATGATCATTTCCGGCGGCGAGAACATCTATCCGTCGGAGGTCGAGGCACTGGTCGGTGCGCATCCATTGGTCAAGGATGTCGCGGTGATCGGACTTCCGGACGAGAAATGGGGTGAGCGCGTCCATGCCGTGGTCGTGCTGCATGAGGGCGCGTCGCTGAAGGAAAGCGATTTGACCGAATGGTCGAAGGATCGCCTGGCCGGCTACAAACGTCCCCGAACCTACGCCTTCCTCGCCGAAAGCGAGATGCCGCGCAACGCAACGGGCAAGGTCTTGCATCGCGAACTGAAAGCCCGGTTCGCTCGTTGAGCCAACGCGCAGGTCGTCAGGATGTTTTGCCAGATGCCGAGGCGTTACACGGAGATTGCAGCGGCGGACAACCTGGTCAGCTACATCGTTTCGACTGCCGGAAAGTCATGTGAACGCCGTATTGAACTCCGCCCTGCCGATCTTCGCGCTGATTCTGACAGGATTCATCTGCGGCCATTTCGGTGTATTCGACAGGACAGCGACCGACAATTTGAATCGCTTTGCGGTTTATCTGGCGCTGCCCGCGCTGATGTTCGTTGCAATGTCGAAGATCACGCCGGAACAGGTGGGTCAGCTCGGGTTCGTTGGGGCCTTCTGCGGCGGCTTCTCCGTTGCCTTTGCGGTTGGCTTCGCGATAAGCCGCGCTCGGGGACGACGTGTCGCCAATGCCAGCATCGAGGGCCTGGATGCTGGCTACAGCAATGTCGGCTTCATGGGGATTCCGATGTGCCTTCTGGTGTTCGGACCGGAAAGCGCGCCGGCCTCGATCATCGCGACATTGTTCACGGCCTGCGTCCTCTTCCTGTTCGCTGTCGTCATTGTCGAAATCGACCTCCAGAAGGGCGCGAGCTTCTGGTCGACCGGCGCCAAGGTCGTTTCGTCGCTTCTCCGCAGCCCTCTGCTGATTGCGCCAGTCGCGGGCCTCTGCATCGGCTTGAGCGGCCTGAAAGTGCCGGCACCTTTCGAGAGCTTTACCACGCTGCTCGGCGGAGCGGCTTCACCCGCCGCACTTGTTTGCATAGGCTTGTTTCTCGCGCAGGAACGTGTGGTCAGCCGCGACGCAGTGTCGATCGGCGTGCTCGTTGCCTTAAAATTGATCTTACAGCCTGCCGTCACGGCACTGCTGGTCTTTTACGTTTTCTCGATGCCGCCGTTGTGGTCGCACTCCGCGGTGCTTCTCAGCGCGCTTCCGATCGGATCGGGACCGTTCACCATCGCCAAGCTTTATGGGCTCGAGGCCGGCGTGACATCGGGCGCGATCCTGGCCTCGCATGTGTTCGCCGTCCTCACCGTGTCGCTGCTCGTCGCGTGGCTCTCTTGAACGCCGTAAAGCATATGCCCGGCGCTTTGCCGATTTTGTCGATCAGATAACAGGACAGGAGTAGTTAAATGAGAGTTTCTCCCGATAGCGCCGCCAGCCTCATCGCGCGCCTGCTGAAGCAACGCGGCGTCAAGCGCGTGTTCGCCCTTTGCGGCGGCCATATCATGCCGATCTGGATGCGGCTTGACGCGGAGGGCATTCGCATCATTGATGTGCGTGACGAAGGCGCCGCTGTCCATATGGCGCAGGCCCATGCCGAACTGACCGGCGAATTGGGCGTCGCGCTGGTGACAGCAGGTCCAGGGATGACCAACGCGATTACCGGTATCGCCAATGCTCATGTGTCACGCGCGCCGGTGCTGGTTCTGTCAGGTGGCAATCCCCGCGCGCAGGAAAATCGCGGCGGCCTGCAGGACCTCGACCACACGCAGCTGGTGAGAACGATCACGCGTTACGCCCGTACCGTTCGCGAGCCCTCTCTCGTGTTGCAGGAACTCGACGAGGCGATAGCACGCGCTTTCGGCGAAGGTGGCGAGCCCGGCCCGTCCTACATCGACTTTCCGACCGATACGCTGCGCGGAATTGTGCCAAAGCCGCTGCAACTCGAGGAGCATCTCTGTGCCAAGCCACGTACGGTCACACGCCCTGATCCCGCGCAAATCGCCAACGCGGTTGACCTGCTCTGGTCGGCGCGCCGCGTACTGGTGATTTCCGGACGCGGTGCTCGCGGCGCCGGCCCGGAACTCGTCGCATTGCTCGACCGGCTCGGTGCTGTCTATCTCGATACCGGCGAGAGCCGGGGCCTTGTGCCGGACAACCATTCATCTGTCGTGGGTGCGATGCGCGGCGCGGTGATGGGCGACGCCGATGTCGTCCTTACGATTGGCCGACGCTTGGACTTCCAGCTTGCCTATGGCTCGCCCGCGGTGTTCCAATCCGCGAAGTTTGTGCGCATCGCCGACACGCCGGCCGAGATGAGAGATAACCGTCGCGGCGCCGTCGAGATTCTCGCGTCGCCCGCAGAGACTCTTCGCGCGCTGGTCGAACATGCCGGCAACCGTGTGTCCGAAGTGGATCGGCAGTGGGCGGCCAAATTGCGCAGCGGGCACGAGGAGCGGGCGAAGAAGCTGCAGCAAACCATGGCCTCGGCACCGGCGGGATCCGACGGAAAGCTTCATCCGAACAAGGTCCTGTCCGCGCTCCAGGATGCGATCGGCAATGACGCGGTCGTCATCACCGATGGCGGCGACTTTCTCAGCTTCGCGCGTGTCGGACTGAACGCGTCGGCGATGCTCGATCCCGGCCCGTTCGGCTGCATCGGCATCGGCGTGCCCTATGGAATTGCGGCAAGCCTCGCATTTCCCGAAAAAGCCGTCGTCGTGGCAACAGGCGATGGCGCGTTCGGTTTCAATGCGATTGAAGTCGACACGGCGGTCCGCCACAAGGCTCCTGTCCTGATCGTTGTCGCCAACAATGGCGCCTGGCAGATCGAGGTGCACGACCAGACCGTTACGCATGGCAAGGTCGTCGGCACCAAACTGCAATTCAGTGACTATGCAGCGATGGCAAGGTCGTTTGGAATGCACGCCGAGCGGGTGGAAACGGAAGAACAGCTCAGACCTGCGATCGCGAGGGCGTTGGCCAACCGTCCTGCGCTTCTCGACATGGTCGTCACGCCGGAAGCCGTGTCTTCGGACGGCAAGACCGGCCTTGCGTGGGTTCCCGACCTTCAGCCGCTGGCGGCCTGGGATGACGCCGAGCGCAAGTGGAGAGGCTCGACATGAGTTTTCGGACGAAGTGCGGCCCACCAGCGCGACTTGCCTTGCGACGCAATCAGAGATCAGCCGCTCGCGCTTCTAATCAGGGTGAACAGAATCCGGGCCGAAGAAGCTTGGCTGCCGCTTCCCGCAAAAAGAATAACATCGTGTTATGTTTGTCGAATAACAGGGCAATTGTGTTAGTTCGCTGAACAACTATTCTTGCGATGCTTTAGAGAAGTTTCGATAGCCGTCAATCGTGCGCAAGCCGTCCGCCGCCGAACAATGTCGGGACATAGCGCGGCGCACCAATGGCGGACATGAAACGGTGCTTGGTCAGCACCGGGTCGAGCGTGATCGGCGGCCGAACCACCTCGATGTCGGGCTTGGTCGACAGCACCAGGACCCGGGCGCCGTGGCCCGTCTTGGCGGCGCCCATCGCCGCGGCAAATGCTTCCGGCGTCGCTACATTCTCGGCGCGGGCGATGCCGGCCGAGCGGGCCAGTTGGGCGAGATCGAGCCCCGCATTGGTCAGGGCCTGGCCGCCCGAGGCGGCATGGACGCCGTTCTGAATCAGCAGCACGGTGAGGTTATCGGCTGCCACCGCACCGATGGTGACCAGCGCGCCCAGATGCATGAGGACCGCGCCGTCGCCCTCGACCACGAATATCGGTCGTGCTGGCTGCGCGATGGCAAGCCCGAGGGCCAGCGGGAGTGCCAACCCCATCGCATCCTCGACGTAGAAGTTTTCCGGCGCGTGATGCATCGCGGCCCACAGATAGGATGCATTGCCGAGGCTGGTGACCACCAGCGCATTGGCCGGCAGCCTATCCGCCAGCACCTGATAATAGTCGGCCCTGCTCGGCCGGGCGGCATTCACCATTGCACGTCCTCCCGCGACAACAGAAGCGCGAAGGGGCACGATGCCTCCTCGGCAAAGGTCGCAGCCTGTTCGACCTGGGGACCGATCGGGCGATGGCGGTCGCAGCGCGCATGAGCGAGGCCAAAACCCCTCAGGACCGGCTCGGTCACACGTCCCTTGGGCGCGTGATAGAACACCGGATCTTCGACGGTGCCGCGATAAGACACCAGCATCAGAAGCGGAAACTGGTAGCGCTGCGCGAGGGAGACCATGCCGGCGCCCATGCTGAGCACGCCCGCATTCTGAACCAGCATCGCGGTGCGCAGTCCGCCAAGTCTGGTGCCGCACGCGATCGCCAGCGCTTCCTCCTCATGCGTCGCGCGCACCAGGCGTATCGTCGGCTCCTGTTCGATGCGCACCAGTATTTCGCCGAGCCAGCCGTCAGGCACCGCAACCGCGGCGCCGAAACCGAGGCGCTTCAGAGTGTCGAGAAGCTCGGAAGGCCGATGGCAATCGGTCGCACCCTTCTCCAACATCGATGTTCTCCCTCGCCACCAGCGACAAGTCGTTGCGGATCAATCATTCTAATGTACGCAACATAAGCTCTATTGTCGACCCGACTTGATTAGTGCAGACTACCTCCTGCGAGATATACGACTGCCTTCCCGCGTCTGGTTCAAGCAGTGCACAGAGGATTGAACATGAAACGTTTCTTGCTCGCACTTTTTGCCATTGCAATTGCCGTGCCTGCGCAGGCGCAGGACAAGCTGGTCATCAGCATCTGGGGCGGCAGCTGGCGCGACCTGGTGGCTGAAACCGTCGCCAAGAAGTTCACTGCGGAGACCGGGGTTCCGGTCGAGTTCATCACCGGCGGCACGATCGACCGGCTCAATAAGGAAAAGCTCGCCAAGGGCAATCCGGAAAGCGACATCACCTTCACCACCTCGCATGTCGGTTGGCTCTATGCCAATGACGGCCTGTTCGAGCAGCTCGATGTTTCCAAGATTGCAAATGCCAGGAACCTCGCCGACGAAGCCCGGATCAGTCCGTTTCATCTCGGGGCCTGGGCCTATGTCTATACGATCGGCTATCGCGCCGATCTGCTGGGGGGCATCAAGTTCGAGAGCTGGGAGGATCTTTGGAAGCCAGAACTGAAGGGCAAGATCGCGGGGCCGGATTTCGATCCAAGCCACATCATCGCCGTTTCGGCGCTTCTGTCCAGCGGTGACGCTGCGCACTGGGAAAAGGGACAGGACAAGCTCAAGGCGCTGAAGCCGAACTTCAAGGCATTCTACACCAACGATGCCAACAGCCAGCAGTTGCTGGCCAGCGGCGAAACGCCGGTGCAGATCGTGCTGTCGATGAACGCCTATTACATGATCGGGCAGGGAGTTCCGATCACCCTGGCGATTCCCAAGGAGGGCGCCGTTCTCGGCATCGACACCGTCGCCATCATGAAGGGATCCAAGAGGGCGGAACTTGCCTACAAGTTCATCAATGCGCTCTACGATCCGGACATCCAGGCTGCCATCGCCAAGCTCAAGAAGGGCAGCCCCGCGGTGCTCAATGCCAAGCTCGATCCTGAAATAGCCAAGCTTCCGGGAGTTTTCACTACCGTCGCGCAGTGGAAGCAGCAGATCAATATTGACGCCAAGCTGCGCGCCGAGAAGACGTCGGAATGGCGCAAATGGTTCGCTGAGAACGTCATGAACTGATTGGGCTGTCGGTATCCCCGGTTTCCCGCCATGAATCCGCAGCCATATCTTCGCACGTTCACCGCGCCCGCTGTGTTCTGCGCCTTCGGCTTTCTTGCCGCGATGGCGGCCGTGCTGCAGTTCAGTCTGCGGACCTATGTTCCGGGATCGCTCGATCCCGGCGGCTTCACGCTGGCGAACTTCGCCGACTTGCTGAAGCCGCTCTATGCGCGGGTGTTTCTCGATACCGTGTGGATTTGCCTTCTGACCGCGGCGGCGACCCTGATCGTCGGCTATCCGCTGGCCTACGCACTGGTACGCACGCAGAGCGCGGTTGCCAAATCCATCCTGCTGGTGATCGTTGTCACTCCGCTGTTCCTCGGGGAGGTGGTGCGCACTTATTCCTGGATCATTGTGCTCGGCAACAACGGCTTCATTAACTCGGTGCTGCGCGATCTCGGCCTGATCCGGCAGCCGATCCAGTTCATGTTCACCACCTTCGGCGTTGTGGTGGCGCTGGTGCATGTGACTATGCCCGTCATGGTCATCATGCTGGCGGCGGGGCTGTCGCACATCGACCGCGACTACGAAAAGGCCGCCGAGAGCCTCGGCGCCGGGCCGATCCGCACTTTCCTCACCGTGACCCTGCCGTTGTCGATGCCGGGCGTGGTGGCGGGGGTGACCACCGCCTTTGCCTGGACCTTCAGCGCCTTCGCCACGCCCCAGCTGATCGGCGGCGGCCGGGTCAACATGATCTCGAACCTGGTCTATCAGCTCGGCTTCGCAAGTTTCAATTTCCCGTTCGCCGCTAGCCTGTGCGTGGCTGGCCTGGCGCTCACGATCGTCGTGTTGTCGCTGCTGCGGCTCGCCGCGCGCCCGCTCGAAAACATCAGGCCGCACTGACATGCCCCGTTCGACGTACCAGCGGCTGCTAGGCTACTGCGGCAAGCTCGCGGTGTTGCTGATTCTCGGCTTCCTGATTCTGCCGGCAGCCGTGGTCACGATCGCCGCCTTCAACGACAAGGCGATATTGTCGTTTCCGCCGCAGGCCTGGTCGTTGCGCTGGTTTGCCCGTGCGGTCGAATACCAGGATTTCCGCGATGGCTTTCGCAACGGCCTGATCGTCACGGCCTGGAGCTCGATCATCGCGCTGCTGGTCGGCGCGATGTTTGCCTTCGTGCTGGACCGGTATCGGTTTCGCTTCAAGTCGGCGATTGAAAGCGTGCTGCTGTCGCCGCTGGTGATTCCGCATTTCACCGTCGGCCTCGGCTTTCTCATCCTGGCGGCGCAAGCCGGGTGGGCGCGCAGTTATGCCGTCGTGGTCGCCTGCCACGTCGTGCTGGTGCTGCCCTTCGTGCTGCGCAGCGTCTATGTGTCGTTGCGCAATCTGGATCAGAGCTACGAGCTCGCCGCCGCTAGTCTGGGGGCGGCGCCGTCCCGGGTACTGCTGACGATTACGCTTCCGCTGCTGCTGCCGGGGCTGGTCAGCGGCTGGCTGTTCGCCGCGATCCTTTCGTTCAACGAGTTCACCGCCTCGCTGTTCGTCACCGCGCAACGGACCCAGACCTTGCCGGTGGCGATGTACAACTATGTGCGGGAGTTCGCCGACCCCTCGATGGCGGCGCTTTCCGTCATGTACATTGTCGGCACCGCCGCGCTGATCACTTTCGCAAATGCCTTCCTGGGTCTCGGCAAGGTGCTCAATATCGAAAAGAGCCGCTGAAGGAACCGCCGTGACACAGCAAGCGTCAATCTCGGCAGACAGAGACGTCGCAGTTCGTTTCGACGCTGTGATCAAGCGGTTCAACAGGACGGTTGCGCTGGACGGGGTGTCGCTGGCGATCAGGCGGGGCGAACTCATGACCCTGCTTGGACCATCGGGTTGCGGCAAGACCACGCTGCTTAACCTGGCGGCGGGTTTCTTCAGTCCCGACGGCGGGGAAATCCTGATCGACGGGGCACGCGTCAATGACGTGCCGACCTACAGGCGCGAAATAGGCATGATGTTCCAGAACTACGCGCTGTTTCCGCATATGAGCGTCGCCAGCAATGTCGCCTACGGTCTCAGGGCACGGCACGTTCCGAAGAGCGAGAGTGACCGTCGCGTCAGCGAGGCGTTGGCCCTGGTCAAGCTCACCGGCCTGGAAGACCGCAAGCCGCGCCAGCTGTCCGGCGGCCAGCAGCAGCGGGTGGCGCTGGCGCGCGCGCTGGTGATCAATCCCACGGTGCTGCTGCTGGATGAACCGTTTTCCGCACTGGACAAGAACCTGCGGACGTCGATGCAGGTCGAGCTGCGGGACATCCAGCGCAAGCTCGGCGTGACCACGATCTTCGTCACGCACGATCAAAGCGAGGCATTGAGTCTTTCCGACCGTCTCGCGGTGATGTCGGAGGGACGCATTCGCCAGCTCGGCACGCCCGAGGAAATCTACCGCCGGCCGAACGACCGCTTTGTCGCGTCCTTTGTCGGCGATGCCAATGTGATGCGCGGCCGGCTCGACCGCGCCGACGGCGCGCAGATGATCGTGGCCATCGGCGCGGTCCGCATCAAGGTGCCGCCCGGCCCGTTGCAGGGCGTCGCGGCGTCGGCACCGGTCGATCTGCATGTTCGACCCGAGCATCTGCAACTCGTCGATGCGGGCGAGCCCTGCGCAAGGCGCGGCACCATTGTGGCGCAGGTATATCAGGGCGGGCATGTCGACCTGTTCGTGGAGTGCTGCATGGACGGATCGCGCGAACGGCTGCTGGTGCGGTCGGCAGGGCACCAAGCCATAACGCGCTGGCCGGTCGGCGCCCGGGTCGGCATTGCGATCGGCACCGACGAAGGCGTCGCGTTCGCGACCGGGTAGAGCGTCAGATGTTGGCGTCGACGACGCCGTCGATCAGGTTTTGGCTGTACAGGGTTTCGAGGCTGATGCCGCCGGTATCGCTCAATGTACGGATGTCACGGATGACGTTCAGGAGCCGTTGATGCTCGGCGCGGCCGATCTTCTCGGCATCCTCGCGCGAGACATTCTGGAATCGGACGGCGCGGCCGGCGCCGCGCACACCAAGGCGCGGCAGGTCGGCTGAAATCACGGTGGCAATCTTTGGATAGCCGCCGGTGGTCTGCGCATCGGCCATCAGAATGATCGGCAATCTCGACCCCGGCACCTGGATTGATCCGGTGACGATTCCGTCCGATACGATATTGTAGTCGCCCTTGTGTTCAAGCGCCGGCCCGGCCAGCCGGAATCCCATGCGATCGGAGGCCGGCGTGATGGCGTAGGTGCCGCGCAGGAAATCCTGGATGGCCGCTTCGGTGAAGTATTCTTGTTGAGGGCCAAGCACCACGCGGATCGGCTGGTCGAGACAGAGGTCGCGCGCCTCGCCGAACGTCACCTCGTCGCGCGCGGCGACGTCGTCGGCATATCCGTGCAGGGTGTCGCCGGCGCGAAGCGCTCGTCCCGAAACGCCGCCGAAGCCGGCGCGGGTGTAGGTCGATCGGCTGCCAAGGCAGAGCGGCACGTCGAAGCCGCCCTCGATGGCGAGATAGGAGCAAAAGGCTTCTCCGCCGAGCCGCACCCGCACGGTTTCGCCCTTGCGGATCCGCACGGTTCGGCCCGGCCGGACCGGTGGGTCGGTGCGGCCGTCGATTTCGAGGCCGCCGCCCATGCCCATCAGCGCGATGCGGACCGAGCCAGCGACCACTTCGAGCGCAGGGCCCGAGCCCATGATCTCCAGGCAGGAGGCACCGAGGCTGTTTCCGACCAGCGCGTTGGCGAGCCGGTATCCGTTGCGATCGAGCGCGCCGGACACCGGCACGCCGACATGCTGAAAGCCGCGCCGGCCCTCGTCCTGGATCGTGGTGTGGAAACCTGGCGTGACGACCTGCAGGACCGGGATCACGTCGCGATCTCCGTGTTGGCGGGCACGTAGTCATTGCGCTCGATGGCGAGCCGGATCCGGGCAAACTCCTGCGCGGTGACGGGCCGAAACTTCACGGCGTCGCCGGGGCTGAGCAGGGCGCCGCCGGCCGATTCCGGGTCGAAGAAGCGCACCGGCGACGCCCCGATCAGGTGCCAGCCGCCCGGACTTTCATAGGGATAGACCGCGGTCATGCTGGTGGCGATGGCGAGCGAGCCCGCGGGAACCCGCGTTCGTGGATCAGAGCGGCGCGGCAACCGCAGCTGCGCCGGCAGGTCGCCCATATAGGGATAACCCGGAACGAAGCCGATCATGTAGACATGATATTGCGGGTCGGCATGCAGCGCCGCGACCTCCGCAGGTGAGAGGCCAACCGACCTTGCGACCTCCTCGATGTCGGGCGCAAATCCCGGATCGTAGCAGGCCGGGATGTCCCACAGCCGCGTGACATGCGATGAGGCGCGACCTGCCTTGATCAACGCAGCAACGGCTCGTTCCAGTTCACCGCCGGTGGTCAGCAGCGAATCATAGATCACGCTTAGCGAGCGAAAGGTCGCCACGACCTCCGTCACTCCCGGCAGGCCGGATTCTTTCACGGTTTCGGCGAGCGCGAGCACCCGGTCGCTGACTTTACGATCGATCGCGGACCCGAACTCGACCACCAGCGCGCTGTCGGCCGCCTGCCATATCCGGAAATCAGCCATCAAGCGGCGCACCTGTCGATATTGATATCATTGTACTAAAGATGGTACTGGCGCGTCAAACCGGGATTTGCCGGCTCGGTCAGTCGAATCCGGGTGTGACATCGAACGACAGCGGCGGCCGGTCTGCGCGTTGTGGAGAGCGGATCGGTGTAGCCTGCTACCGCATTGCTTTGAGCTTGAGGTTAGTTATGATCTCCGGCGGAGCAAGTCCGAAATCTCAGAAGAAGTAATGACGTGTCCAAGCTGTTGAAAGCCTATGATCGCAGCAGGGTGCCCTTGTACATTCAGGTTGCCTCCGTGCTGCGGACGCGGATCCAATCCGGACAATGGGGAGCAGGAGAGAAGATATCGACGCTCGATGAACTCGAGCGCGAATTCGAGGTCGCGCGCGTGACCGTCAGGCAGGCCGTCGATATCCTGCGCGAGGAAGGCATGCTGCAGGCACGCCAGGGTCTCGGCACCTTCGTCTCCAAAACGAGCCAGGAGCGTCACTGGGTGAAGCTTGCGACCAACTGGAACAGCGTGATCGCATCGCTGAAGGACAACGTTCCGCGCCGGCTGGCGATCGATCACGATGCGGGTCCGCCCAACCTCTCCAGCGAGGATGGCGACCTCGCATCGAGCTATGTCAAGCTGCGCAGCGTCCAGTATCGCAACGAAGATCCCTATTCCGTGGTCAATCTTCATCTGGCGCGGGAAGTGTTCGATCTGAACCCGGGGCGGTTCAAGGTCGCTGCGGCGCTGGTGACCATCGATGCCATGGATCAAATCACGTTACGCGAGGCGCACCAGACCCTGACCATCGGCAGCGCGGGCCCCGAGATTGCGGATCTGCTCAAGATCTCGATCGGTGCGCCGACCGTCGAGGCCCATTGCGTCGTCATCGACGACGGCGGCATCGCCATCTATGTCGGCGACATCACCTACCGCAGCGACAGCATCAAGTTGCAGATCGACCTGCTCGCGACCATGCCGGTCGGTGACAAGAAGCCGCGCAACGGTTTCAAGGCGGTCGGCCTGCCGCGGCGCAAGTCCGGCAAAGCCTGATTAACCGGCAACCGGCGGCAAATCTGCGGGTTTTTGCTCGCCCCGGAGGCGACGGGAAGTCTTGCTATCGTCCTAAAAACAGGATGAATTTGCGGAGCTGCGTCGCGGGCAGTTTGTCGAGGGAGTGGCATGATGGAGCAGGGTGTAGGCGCGCGGCTCCTGCGCAAGGAAGACGACCGGCTGATGCGCGGCCGCGGCGAATTCGTTGCCGACATCCGTCTCGCCGGAATGCAGGACGTGGCGTTCGTGAGAAGCCCGCTGGCGCATGCGCGGATCTCCGGCATAACGATCCCTCCTCAATTCAAGGACAGCGTCTTCACGGCGGCCGATCTCGACGGGGTCAAGCCGATCCGCGCCGTCTCGGCCCTGCCCGGGTTCAAGGTGTCCGAGCAGCCCGTGCTTGCCGTCGGCAAGGTGCGCCAGGTCGGCGAACTGGTCGCGATGTGCGTCGGGCGCACGCGCGCAGAAGCCGAGGATATCGCGGCCGCGGTCGAACTCGATCTCGAGGAGCTGCCGGCGGTCCATGATATGCTCAAGGCGCGCGAGCCGGGCTCGGCGCTGATCCACGAGCACTGGGGCGACAATATCTTTCTCGAAACCTTCGTCGACGTGAACATCGAGAGGGCCCTCGACGCACCGATCAAGGTAACCCGCGAAATCCGCACCGCGCGGCAATCCATGGCGCCGCTGGAGGGGCGCGGCGTCGTGGCGTCATGGAGCAGCCGACTCGAGCAACTCACCGTCTACACCGCGGCGCAGATGCCGCATATCAACCGCACCGGGCTGTCGGGATGTCTGGGTCTCGATCACGGCAATATTCGCGTCATCTCGCCGGACGTCGGCGGCGGCTTCGGCTACAAGGGCATCCTGCTGCCCGAAGAAGTCTGCCTGTCGTGGCTGACGATGCAGCGCGGGCATCCGGTCCGCTGGATCGAGGATCGCCGCGAGCATCTTATGGCCGGCGCCAATTGCCGCGAGCATCATTATCTCATCACCGGCTATGCCGACCGCGATGGCCGGCTGCGCGGCATCGACTGCGAGGCCACGGTGGATTCCGGCGCCTATTCGTCCTATCCGTTCTCGGCATGTCTGGAAGCCGCGCAGGTCGCGAGCATCCTGCCGGGGCCATATGATTTCGAGGCCTATCGCTGCCAGACCTGGTCGGTCGCGACCAGCAAGTGCCCGATCCTGCCGTACCGCGGCGTGGCGCGCACCGGCGTCTGCTTCGCTATCGAGCTGGTGCTGGACGCCATCGCCCGAAAGGCGGGGCTTGAGCCGCACGAGGTGCGCTTCAGGAACCTCGTCCGTCCCGAGCAGATGCCGTTCGACAACATCACCAAGAAGCATTTCGACAGTGGCGACTATCCCGAGGCGCTGCGGCGCGCGCTGGCCCATTTCGATCTTCCGGCCCTGCGGGCACGCCAGGCCAGCGGCGAGCCGGACGGCCGGCTGCTCGGTTTCGGGCTTTCGATCTATTGCGAACAGGGAGCGCACGGCACCTCGGTCTATGCGGGCTGGGGAATTCCGATGGTCCCCGGCCATGAGCAGGCCACGGCAAGAGTGACCCCGGATGGCGGGCTGGAACTGCGCGTCGGCGTGCATTCGCACGGGCAAAGCCTTGAAACGACCCTGGCGCAGGTCGCCTTCGAAATTCTCGGAATCGATGTTGCAAAGGTCAAGGTGATCCTGGGCGACACCGCGCTGACGCCCTATTCGACCGGCACCTGGGGCTCGCGTTGCATGGTGATGGCCGGCGGCGCGGTGGCCAGCGCCTGCCGCGAGATCGAAGCCCGCGCCAAGCAGATCGGCGCCAGCCTGCTGCAGGTCAAATCCGAAGACGTCAGATTCGTGGACGGCCGCGTGATCTCCGTCGCCAGCGAAGTCAGCATGCAGGATATCGCGCGCGCCTGGTATCTGCGTCCCCAAGACCTGCCCGCCGACGTGCATCGCGGGGGCCTGGAGGCCACCGTCGGCTACAAGCCGGAGCGCGACAGTGGCACCTTCAGCTATGCGGCCCATGCGGTGACGGTTGCGGTCGATCCGGAAATCGGCGACGTCGAGATCCTCGACTACGTCATCGTCGAGGACGGCGGCAAGCTCGTCAATCCGATGGTGGTGGACGGCCAGATCTACGGCGGACTCGCACAGGGCATCGGGACCGCATTGTATGAGGAGATGCCGTTCGACGAAAACGGCCAGCCGCTGGCGACCACCTTCGCCGATTATCTGTTGCCGGGGCCGACCGAAGTCCCCGAGCCGCGGCTCGACCATATGGAGACGCTGGCTCCCTATACGCAATTCGGGGTCAAGGGCATCGGCGAAGGCGGCGCGATCGCGCCGCCCGCCGCGATCGCCAACGCCGTCAACGACGCGCTCAAGGGCTTGAACGCGGAGCTCCTGTGCTCGCCGATCACCCCGCGTCGGGTGCTCGAAGCGATCGCCGCCGCCAAGGCCGCGCGAACCGCCGCGGAGCCGATCAGCGGAGCGCGTTCATGAAGCCGGTCGATTTCGCCTATGAGCGTCCGCGGCATCTCACCGATGCGATCGCGCTGCTGGCCGAAAGCAGCGAGCGCGGCAAGGTGATCGCCGGCGGCCAGTCCCTTGGCCCGATGCTGAACCTGCGGCTGGTGCAGCCCGATCTGGTCGTCGACATCACGGCTCTCGATGAACTGAAGCGAGCGGAGAGGCTGGGAGACCATCTGGTGTTCGGCGCCTGCGTGACCCATGCGGACATCGAGGACGGGCGTGTTCCCGACGCGACCAACGGCGCCATGCGCGCGGTTGCCGGCGGCATTGCCTACCGCGCGGTGCGCAATCGCGGCACCATCGGCGGCAGCCTGGCCAATGCCGATCCCGCCTCCGACTGGGTGTCGGCGCTGTCGGCGCTCGGCGCCGAAGCCGTGGTGCGCGGCGCTGGCGGCGCAAGAACCATCGCGGTCGAGGCCTTTGTCACCGGTGCGCTGGAAACGGCGCTCGGGACCGGCGAGCTGCTCGAGGCGGTCCGGGTGCCGGCGCAATCCGCGTCGGCGCAGTGGGGCTATTACAAAGTGTGCCGCAAGACCGGCGAATACGCGCATGCGATCGGCGCGGTGCTGCTTGACCGTTCGCGCAACGTGTTCCGCGCCGTCATCGGCGCGACCGAGCGCAGGCCGCTGGTTCTCGCCGACGCACGCAGTTGGTTCGGCGGCAGGTACGATCTTGCGGCGTTCGATCAAGGCGCCGCCGATGCGATGCTGCAATCGGCCGGGTTGACGGACCCGCTCGACAGGCAGATCCACCTGGCCGCACTGGCGCGCGCCGTTCGACAGGCGCGCGGTGCATGAATCAGATATCGCTCAATATCAATGGCAAGCTGGTTTCGGGCACGGTCGAGCCGCGCACGCATCTGGCGGACTTCCTGCGCGACGGCCGCGATCTCACAGGCACCCATCTGGGTTGCGAACACGGCGTCTGCGGCGCGTGCACGATTCTGGTCGACGGCGCGCCGGTTCGTTCCTGCATCACCTACGCGGTCGCCTGCGACGGCGCCGACATCGTCACCATCGAGGGGCTTGATGATGACGAGATCACGCGCGAGTTGCGCGAGGCGTTCAGGCGCGAACATGCGCTGCAGTGCGGTTACTGCACGCCCGGCATGCTGGTCTCCGCGCGCGATCTTGTCGTCCGCAGTCCGACGCCGGACGAACGCCTCATCCGCGTCGCGATGAGCGGAAACCTCTGCCGCTGCACCGGCTATGTCG
>NZ_JBAVNZ010000332.1:0-1938 GCF_049691595.1 Bradyrhizobium sp. | reverse complement strand
CAGTCACGGTAGCGGGGAAGCCGAGGGCCCCGAATGCCGACGCGTTCGTGCTCGTGACCGTCAGGTTCTGGGTTGTACCGGTATGCAGCGTGATCGCGCCGCCGCCGACGGTCGAGGGGTTCGCGGTGCCGGTGATCGAATCGATCTTGGCCAGCAGCGTCGTGACGTTGTCGGTGACGTTGAGCTGGTTGCCGACTGCGCCGGCGGCGACGAATGTGACGACCGTGCCGTCGACGGTGATGGTGTCGCCGGCGGCGAAATTTGACGTGATCGAATTCGTTCCCGCAACACCGGACAAGAGCGTGGTGCCGCTGATGGCTGCCGGGATCGCCGCCTTGTTGTTGACCGCGCTTCCCGTGGTGGTCGCATCGGCGAAAGGCGTCGCCGGCGTGCCGATGATCTGGGGATTGAAGCCGGGGGTGAAGTCAGCCGGATTCAAGCCGCCCAGAGCCGTCAGCGTACCTAAGTTGGCGGTGGAACTCGCAACTGTCGCCGGCTTGGTCGGAAGGTTGGCGGCATATGTAATCTTGGTCGTCGCCTTGGCCGGAATGAAATTGTTCTGAAACTGCAGAACCTGGGGCACATTTCCAATCGGGTTGCCGGTGACGGGGTCGACGGTCACACCCAGCAGGTAGTATCCGGCACCGTTGACGAGATTGCCGTTGGCGTTGAGCTGGAAATCGCCGCGACGCGTATAGTCGGTGATCCCGTCGAACACGGGCACGTTGTCGACAATGCCGATCGGCTTCTGCACGTTGAAGAAGCCTGCGCCGCTGATCGCCATATTGGTCGCCACGGCGGTCGCCGAGACGGTGCCCTGGGTGGTGATCGAGGCTTGGGCGCGGGCCGCGACGCCGCCGGCCGCCTGGTGCTCGGGCGACGAACTTTGCGGAACGAGATCCTGGAAGCTGGTGCCGGTCGCCTTGAAGCCGACGGTCGATGAGTTCGCGATGTTGCCGGAGATGTTCTGGAGCGCGAAGGACTGCGCCTGCAAACCGCTGACGGAAGTATTCAGTGCGTCGAAAATACCCATAACATCGTCTCCAAATTCGATCCGGGCGGCCAGCCGATCCGCAAAACCATGGCCGCAATCGAAGGAGAACGTCGCAAGCGCCGTGCCAAATAGAAAAATCGTTTTAGTTCAATCACATAAACAAAAAGCCCCGGTCCGGGGACCGGGGCACAATTGCCGGGCGGGGCAACAATTGCCGGGCGAGCGGCCTTCAGGTCGCGGACGGCGCCGCCGGGCGAAACACCAGCGCAAAACCGTCGATGCAGTAACGCAGGCCGGTCGGCTTCGGCCCGTCATCGAAGACGTGACCGAGATGGCCGCCGCAGCGCCGGCAATGAACTTCGGTTCGCAGTATCCCGAAGGTACGGTCCTCGGTCTTGCCGATGGCGTTCTCGAGCGGCTGGTAGAAACTCGGCCAGCCGGTGCCGCTTTCGAATTTCGTCTCGGAGGAAAACAGCGGCAGGTCGCATCCCGCGCAGGCAAAGGTGCCCTTGCGGTGCTCCTTCAACAGCGGGCTCGAGCCCGGGCGTTCGGTGCCCTGCTTGCGCAGGATCTCATATTGCTGCGGCGTCAGCTGCGCGCGCCATTCGGCATCGGTCTTTTCGATCTCGAATTTCTCGGCGGCCTCGGCCGGCGTTGCGCGCAGCCAGCGGAAGGCGGCAAGGCCGAACAGGCCGGCAACGGATGCGAGCAGAATACGGCGGTCAATCATGATGGTCTCCGTGCGAGGCGGCATATCAATCGTTCGCTGTCAGATACGGCACTCCGCGAGCGAAGTTACACCGGACCGTCCCGGATATTCTCACTTTCTTGCGAGATGCCCCCATCCCGACCTCCCCTGCAAGCGGCGGAGCGCCAGGGTGGGGGGAACTTGAATCAGGCCTCCTCGCCCTCGTTCGGGTTTGCCTGCGCACGCGGCTGGGGAC
>NZ_JBAVNZ010000331.1:0-11130 GCF_049691595.1 Bradyrhizobium sp. | reverse complement strand
GATCGGCGCCTTGCCGTCCGGCGCCAGCTTCCGCACCGCAAGATATTCGATGATCCGGGTCTTGATCTTCTCCAGACCGTAGTGATCCTCGTCAAGAATTCGTCTCGCTTCGGCGATGTCGATCGGTTTCTCTTCGGACAGGCTCCAGGGCAGATCAGTCAGCCAGTCGAGATAACTTCGAATCATGCCTGCCTCGGCAGCGCCCTCCGGCATCCGCTCGTAGCGGCGAACTTCCTTTCGCGCCTGGCTTTCCGCTTCGAGCGGCATCCTGGCCTTTGCGATAGCCTCGTTCAGTTCCGCCACCTCCTGCGTCTTTCCGTCGCCTTCCCCGAGCTGGCGCTGAATGGCCGCCATCTGCTCGCGAAGGATCGCCTCGCGCTGACGCTCGTCGAAAGCGGCCTTTGTCTGTTGTCCGATTTCATGGCTGAGCCGGAGCACTTCGATACGCTCGGCCAAATGCCGCGAAGCCTTGTCCATGCGAAGCGCAAGGTCGACGGTTTCGAGGATCTCCTGTTTCTCCTGCGGCTTGATGTCCATGTAGGACGTCGCAAGATCAGCCAGCGTCGAAGGCGAGGTGGTTCCTTGCAGAACGGCGATCAATTCCTGCGGAGCTTGCGGAAGCAGTTGTGCTGCTTCGATGGCCTGCCGTTGCAAATTCAGAAAGCGGGCCTCGATTTCCGGCGAACTAGTCGTGGGTTCCGGTATATGAAGAACGCGGGCCGCCAGAAAAGGCGCGCCCGGCAGAAATTCAAGCACCCGCATCCGCTGCACGCCCTGGCAGACGATGTGATGACTACCATCCGGTCCGGTAATATAGCGCACGATATTGGCCACGGTGCCGACACGATAGAGATCGTCCGGCCCCGGTTCGCTCAACTCCGGATCGCGCTGCAGCAGAAGGCCGATCTGCCGCTGCTCGCGCACGGCCTGCTGTGCCGCGGCGATCGAACTCGCCCGTCCGATGGTGATCGGGATCACAACGCCGGGAAGCAAAACGGTGTTGCGCACTGGTACAATGATCAGCGCGTCCGCGGGAATTGAAGGCGGTTGATCGGCGAATGAAGTCGGCGCGGAGGCTGCTTCGTTGGGCGGCGACATCGAGCCTCTCCTCAGCTGGATTTGGTGAGGCGCAAGCCGACACAGCCGTTTGCCGCGAAGCGGCTCACCGTGTAGCGACCGGATGGCAGCGGAATACGGCGCTCGAACCGTCCCTGCGGCAGTTCGAGGCGGAGAATTCGGGCGCTGCGAAGTTCCGGGGGCAGCACGCGGCGTCCGCTGACAATGAGTGTCCCCTTGTCGATCAAGGCTTCGACCTCGCCGGGATCGACACCCGGCAGCGCGATCAGGATCAGCAAATCGTGCTCGGTCTCCAGCACGTCGATCGGCGGCTCCCAGCTCGGCTCGCGCGCACTGGTCCACGGCTGGAGATTGAGGAATTGCTGGTGCAGGCGCTCGGCGCGGGCAAGCGTCTCGATGGCGTCGGACAGCATCCAGTTGATGGGGTCTTTGGTGGGCATCATATCTCTCGCGTCGACATGAGGATTTTCAGAGGGGATCAAAGTTCGCGCATGCGCCAGACCTTGGCACCGAGCGATGGATACATCAATCGGTCGTGCTATGTCGGCTCATATCTGCCTTGCTCGATCAATCAGGCGATTTCGTAGAAGCCCCACCAGGCCGGCGGCGAAGCTGCGCGCACGAGACACCCGGGCGCCGCCGCCGTCGCCAACACCGACGAATACGCCCCTCGCCTTGATCACCTGCCAAATCAGCGGATTCCAGTTATGGAAGACGGCTTCAACCTCTTTCTGCAAGAAGCCGGAGACGATCTCTGGGGCCGGCAGAAAAACTTCAGGCAAGGCGGCTGAGAGGTTCGCATCTGAAAGGATATCCCAGCGGGAATGCCCACCCATCAGCGGCGATCGAAGGCCATAGACGACCCGTCCAATCCGGGTCTCGCGAATGGCATAGGAGCATTGAGCGCAAGGTTCGACGATCGAATATATCGTGCAATCCGACAAATCCGCGCCGTGGATCCGCTGCGCGGTGGAAATAGCGACAATTTCCGCGTGGCTGTTGACGTCGCGGTCTCGGCGAACCCTGTTGGTCGACTCACACACCAAGGCACCGCTGCGCGCGATAACGGCTGCGAACGGATATTCCCGCTCGCTGACCGAGGAGCCGGCCAATGCTGTGCAGCGCCGCATCATGCGCAGGTCCGAATCGCTGTCCATCCGGGGCATCTTGATAACTCTCACTCTAACTCTTCGAGTGTGCGAGACTCAATGCTGGACAAAGACCGAGACGATTGACCCAAATCAAAAGCGCACTGCATCCGATGGCGTATCGGAACTTGTCTGGAAGCGGCGCGCCGTGAAGTCCGCCTTCCTATCGGAGGTCACGCGCCACCCAATGGTCGTCGTCCTTGACATAAGACCGCTTCACAGCCGCCCACGCGATGCGGTGCGCGATTTCTTCCTGCCGGCTGTCTCCCGCATGGGCTGCGAAGGCGTGGTTGAACGCAGCCCGATAGATGTCCTGCGCATGGGGCGGAAGGTGGTCGCGGACCGATGCTGGAAGATCGGCATTGATGCGGTAGGGCATCGGTTTCCCCACTGAAGCAAAGGCTTGCCTGTTCAGAGCAGTTCCTCGAACTCTTGCGCAGAGCGGCCGAATTTCGAAAGCGCTTCTTCCAGGTGATCGGCCAGCATCGGCATTCCCAACAGATATCTGGCGGTTCGCGTGTTGTGCGCGCGGGCGGCTTCGGCGCGAATTTCATCCCAGTTTTCGATGTCTCCGTCGCCGCGCCCGAGCCAGGTGAGGGCGACAAGATCGATCTGCTCGTCCTCGTTCAAATCGTGGATAAAGCTTGTCAGTTCAGAACGAACCGGATCGTCGGTCCGGTCCTCCAGCACAGAACGCATGCCGTCGTCGCTCGCATTGGAGCCCGATCCTGGGTCGGTCAGGCCATCCTTGACGTCGAATTGGCGAGCCTTGGCGGCAATGAAGAACGCTTTTTCGGGCGAAATCGACAGCGTCGGGAGTTCGGGCATCGCATGCCTCACCAAGTTCAAAGGGCGGAAGCTTTATGCGCGCTCGCAAGGAGTTTGGGGTTGAGGGAGATCAAGCGATTGAGAGGTTTGGCGATGCAGAGGCTCCGCTTGTGGCTGCGAAGCTCGCATCGCGCTGCCTTATTTGCAGGACACGGGGCGCCTGCCGCGTCCCACTGCCTCAGGTACGCGACCAGCTGGCTCGCCGGATAGGGGGCCGGCTCGCGTCACGTCCGGGAGCCCACCCCCAGTGAACCAGCCCATACTTTCTCCCGTCAGGCGAACTGGATGTGTTTGTTCAGCGGCAGTTCGCGGATGCGTTTGCCGGTGGCGGCGAAAATGGCATTGGCGAGGGCCGGAGCGGCGGGCGGGACACTGGGCTCTCCGATGCCGCGAATCGCGCTGGCGCTGGTGAGCGCGCGAATCTCGATCCTCGGCGTCTGGTAAAGCCGCATGCCTTCGAAGGCATGGTAGTTCGTCTGCTGGGCGATCCCGTCGGCATAGGTCAGCTCGGCATTCATGGCATGGCCCAGTCCCCAGATCACGCCGCCCTGGATCTGACTTTCAAGATTCTGCGGGTCCAGCACCTTCCCGACATCGACGGCGACAAACACCTTGTCGATCCTGATGCCCTTGGGCGTATTGGTGACTTCGACCACTTCGGCCACCGGCACCCCGAACGAAAGCGTGAAAGCCACGCCACGACCGCGATCCTTGCCGGGATCGCTGCCCCAGTTCGACATCTCGCCCACCGCCTCGAGAACTTTCCGCGAGGGCTCGTGCCAGCACAGCCGCAGCCGCTCCTTCAGCGGATCGGCGCCCGCGGCGTGGATCAGTTCGTCGAGGAAGCCATCGTGCAGGAACCCGTTGCCGGAGGCTCCGACCGAGCGCCACGAACTCACCGGCACCAATTCGGGGACACGATAACCGGTCACGCGATAATGCGGAATCCTGAATGGTTGATCCCAGGCGCCGGCCACAATTGCAGTGTCCGGTCCGGGCAGCGACATGTTCAGCCGGCCGGTCTGCGAGGCTGTGACCGACGGGCAGGCGATGCCGAGATCGTAGGCTTCTACCTTTCCATCCTTCACGGCACCGCGCATGCGGGCCATGCCGAGCGGCCGCGGGAAGTCATGGGTCATGTCTTCCTCCCGCGTCCAGGTCATCTTGACAGGCCGGCCCTGAAAAGCTTTGGCGAGTTCGACGGCCTGGCGGACGTAATCATCTTCCAGCCGCCGGCCGAAGCTGCCGCCGGAGATCTGGGCATGGAGATGAATGTTGGCAGGTTGCAGCCCGGTGATGGCCGCGGCGCTTGCGACCACGAAGCGCGGAATTTGCGTGCCGGTCCAGATGTCCAGGCGCCCGTCCTTGAGCTGGACCATCGCGTTCATCGGTTCGAGCGGCGCATGCGCGAGGTAAGGAATCCTGTATTCGGCCTCGATGACATTGGCTCCCTTCAGCGCGCTCTCGACGTCGCCTTCGTTCTTGAGCTGGCTGTCCTGGCGACCCGGGATGAAGGAACCTGCAACTGTCTCGAACATGGCCGCCGAGGTCGCCGGATACGGCGCGGGACCCCAATCGAACTTGATCAGGCTGGCGGCCCGAAAAGCGCGCCAGGTGTTGTCGGCGATCACGCCGACGCCGCCGGCGACAGGCACGATCCTGATAACGCCCTTCGACTTCTCGGCGCCGTTGGCGTCGTAGCCCTTCAGGCCGCCACCCAGACGCGGATTGCTGCGAACCGTCGCATAGACCATGCCGGGCATCTTGAGGTCGATGCCGAAGGTCGCGGTGCCCGTCGATTTGGACACGATATCGATGCGCCGCATCGGCTTTCCGAGGTAACGCCACTCTGCCTCCGGCTTGAGCCTGACGTTTGTCGGCGGCTCGATCGTCGCCGCGGTCCTGGCAAGGGACGCGTAGCTCAACGACTTGCCATCCGGCGTGATCACGGCGCCGTTCCTGGTCCTCAGATCGGCCTTTGCGATACCGGTTTGGCTGGATGCTGCCAATAGCAGCACCTCTCTGGCCACCGCGCCGGCGATCCTCATCTTGTCATAGGCGTCGGGCACGGTGGAAGAACCCCCCGTGATCTGCAGACCCAGAAACTTGCCGGCGGCATCGCCCGCGGTTCGCGCGCCGCGGGCGAGCAAGCCGTCATCGGTCGCGGCGATCGGGAAGCCTTCGGCCAGCACCTTGCCGTTGTAATACGCAGCACTTGGTGGACCCGGATCGACCTTGATGTCGTTCCAGTCGAGATCCAGTTCCTCGGCGACCAGGGCGGCCTGAACCGAATAGGCGCCCTGGCCGAGATCGGCCCGCGGGGTGATGATCGTCACGCCATTCTGGTCGATCCGCACGTAAGGCGTCAGTGCGGTCTCGCCGTCGCCGAGCCCGTCGAGCAGAGGGTTGGCGGGCGACCGCTTATAGGCATAGTAGCCAAACGCAACGCCTCCCGCGATCGCCGCCGAGCCGACCAGGAAAGAGCGGCGCGCAATGGTTCCGATGCGGCTCATGATCTGGATTTCCTCAAATTCGCGGCGGCAGCTTTCACGGCAAGCCGGATCCGCGGATAGGTGCCGCACCGGCAGAGGTTGGCCGACATCGCGCGATCGATCTCTTCGTCGGTCGGCTCGGCATTGACGCCGAGCAGCGAAGCCGCCGACATGATCTGGCCGGGTTGGCAGTAGCCGCATTGCGCGACCTGAAGCTCGACCCATGCCGCCTGCACGGCGTGCATCGCTTCCGGCGACCCCAGCCCCTCGATCGTGGTGATTTCGCCGCTGATATCGCCGACCCGCAGCGAACAGGATCGCACCGCCCTGCCATCGACGTGCACGGTGCAGGCACCACACATGGCGATCCCGCAGCCGTATTTCGGCCCCGTGATCCCAAGCTCGTCTCTCAACGCCCAAAGCAGGGGCATGTCGGATTCGATCTCCAGCTGATGCGTCTTTCCGTTGACCTTCAGTTCCATGCAACCTCCAGAGCGAGCCAGGTCGGCATTGCGATGCCATGATGGTCCGCGAAGCCTGTTACGCGCCGATCGCGACAAAATTTGGCAAGGCGCCTCAATATCCGGGGTTTTCATCGCCAGCCGTTTTGGCTGCCGCCGGCGCCGATGACCGGTAGTTTGATACGATCACCTGCCCGTCAGGGGTACGGACATAATCATGCCTTGACGCTGATGTCTTCGATCCTCGCATCGAGACCCTGATACCCCGGGCTCGTTCGCCCGCACACCGTAATGGTCAGGGCCGCGGGTTGCGCTTCGATACGGGTTCGACATCCGGCATTTTCGACCTCACAGGTTGATGACGCCGCGCCTGGCGGCGTGCGCCACGGCATCGGTGCGCCCGGTGGCGTCCAGTTTCTCGAGCAGCGAGCCGACGTGGAATTTGGCGGTATGAATCGAGATTCCGAGTTGCCTCGCGATGCTCTTGTTCGAGGCGCCTTCGGCCAGCAGGGCGAGAACATCCTGCTCGCGCGGCGTCAGTTCGATTCCGGTCGGCTCGACGGCGCCTTGCGGGCCGCGCGAGACGATCGCGACGGTCGCCATCTCGCCGGGCATGGCAAGTCTGATGCCGCTGATGTCGCCGAGCAGCGATGTCAGCCGGTCGGCGAGCTCGGCATCGGCGATCTCGACGGCGATCACGACGGGTGCGGAGGCGTCGGCGGTCACGCCTCCGGCCTTTCGCCGATCGTCAGCTTGAATAGTGCTGGCTCGCCCGCGCGCCTCACGGCGACCTCCGCGATCGAACCGACGCTTTCGGGGCCGAGCCTGCGCAGCAAGGTGCGCACACCCGCGAGCTTCTCGCCGTTCCAGCTGACGATCACGTCACCCTGTCGAAGACCGGCGGCGGCCGAGGGGCCGGCGCTGTCCACACTCATGACCATCGCGCCGATCCCCTCATTGTCGAGTTTCACCGGCTGAAGGCCGACCCCGAGATATCCGCGCGCAATCCTGCCATGGCTCTCGAGTTTGCCGGCGACCCGATCGATGGTCGCGGCCGGAATCACGATGACGCGCCGTACTCCGAGCACCGCCATGCCGATCGCCTTGCCTGCCGCATCGAGCGCGAGACCGCCCTGGTGGTTGTGGCGCATTCTGACGTCGAGTTCGATCCGGGAGTCGATCTCGCCGCCGCGCAGGCTGCGCCAGCGTTCGCCGACCAATGAGACCAGACCAAGCGCGGCGGTGGGCGTGCCGCGATCCGCGGCCACGACGACGGAAAGCGAGCCGAGGACGGGAACCTCCCGCGTCAAATGCACCGCCGCGGCGGTCCTGGTATCCAGCCGCAACAAGGCGATATCGGTGGTGTGGTCGCGCCCGGCGATGGTCGCCGGAACGACCTCGCCGCTGGCTAGCCGCACGGAAACCTCGCCCTCGTCGGCCAGCGTCTCGTCGGCGGTCACGACCAGCCCGGACTTCCAGACGAAGCCGGATGCGCGCGATCGATGCGAATGCACGGAAACGATGGCGGGCGTGATCTGTGCGACGACGCCCGCGATGGCGGAAGACAGCGAGGAAAGTGAAACAGCGGCGGGATCGGACATCGGAAACTCCTCCTTTGGGGCTGCCGCCAATTTGGGAGTTTCGAGCGCTCTCCGGTACTGCCCGGATGGGCAGGGCAGCCGGGCGCCATGAGGTGGCGGAGAGGTCCCTATTGCCACTGAAACCGGGTAACGCCGGCGGAGGGAGAGCCACGCTCCATCGCCTTGCCACCGGTTGCGCGTACGGCGAGCATAAAGCCTGCTCCTCGTCTCCGTGGGTTTCTCACCGCGCCGCGGATGAGCCTGGGTGCATCATGACGGGGCTGCTTTTGGGCTCGTTGAACCAGCCGGTCAGGCGTGACATCAGGTGAACCTGTTCGGCCGGTTTCGCGTCCGGCAGGAAGGGGTCGGTGTAACAGCGGGCGCCCGCGGCCATCGCAATCCGTGCCACGCTATCGGTCATGGCCGGCGCGCCGGCGGTGTAGACGACATCGTCCGGCGACAGGTTCGGCAAGTGATCGGTCGGGCGGCCATGACGAACGGCGTGGGAGACGTTCTGCGGCTCCGATACGACGGGAATGATCCTGACATTCGGAAACAGCGCAAGGCGGCACAGCGCGGCATGCATGTACAGCGACTGGATGGTCCGCGCCGCCACCACGAATATCAGTTCGCGTTGCGGGCGTTCCATGATCGCGCCGACCGCGATCGACCACATCGGGGCGAAGCCGGTGCCGCTGGCGACGAGGACGGTCCGGCCGGGATGATCTGCCCGCAGGAAAGCGCTGCCGAACGGTCCCGTCAGCCTGACGCGGTGCCCGACGCGGATTTCCCGGCCAAGCGCCGAGGATACGATTCCGTGATCTAACCGCCGGACGTGAAAATGCAGCACGCGGTCATGCGGGCGCCCCTCCAGCGGATAGGTCGGGCTGTAGGTCCTCGCCGGGTATCCGCGGAACTGCAGCTTGCAATACTGGCCGGGAAGGTATTCCGGCGGTTTTTGCAGTTCCAGGTCGACGCCGATGACGTCGGGCGCCAGACGAACGATTTCGGCCACGCGCCCCGTGCTGCTAACCTGCTCCGGGACCGCCTCGGTTACGATCTCAAGGTCGGAGACGATCCGCGCCTGGCAGGCGTGGATCATGTCATCGCCCCGGGTCTGGCCGCCGAACACCCTGCCTTCAACCAGCCGCACGCGACAGGCGCCGCAAATCCCGGAGCGGCAGTCATGGGGAAGGTCAATACCAGCCGTCAACGCCCAGTCGAGCAGCAAGTCGCCGCAACGCGCGAGATAAGGCTCGTTGTTCAGTCTTACCTTGCAAATCCGCGCCATTATTCCACCTCGAGACGAATTGGCCGGACGTGCCGGGTATGCCTGATCTGGCTGCGATCGAACGCCGCGACCCGCATGAAGGTACCGGTCTTGATCGGCACGTCGTATCGGCTGTTTGTGTCGATGCGGCGGGCCACCTCCAGCGCCCAGTGACCGGAAGCCCAGCGTGCCGCGCAGCGGACGTCGGCGCGGTCGCCGGAGAATTCGCCGGCGATGACGACGCCGGGAATCACGGTCCCAATGGGGATGCGGGCATCCTCTTCCGGCGAATACGGTATCGACTCCGCGTCGGTCATGAACCAGCGCGCAGCGTCGCTCTCGCCATGATCGGGATCGAGATCGATGTCTCCCATTGCAGCGACGGTTGCCGCAAGAACGCGGGGCAGGCGGCGCGGCAACACCGTTCGATCGCCGCCGCCTGAGGTGCCGGCTTGCCTGACAAAATTGTCCGCGTAGTTCGCAACTCCCGGATCGGGTGCGAAGCCGCCTTTGTAGGGCTCGACATTGCTCGCCTGCAGGGGGGTTGCTTCCAGCGGCGGGCCGAAATGCGCGTCGTCCATCCATCCGGTCGGGCCGCCGCTGGTCGCCTTCCATTGCCAGATGTCGACATAGTCGGTCGCGCCCGAGGTGTAATGAAGGCCGCGGCCGGTCATGGTGGCGGGCGCGTCGGTGAGCGGTTGGGGACTGGCATGGAAAGTCCGGTCGCCGGCGAGGGTCAGATCCAGCGTGGTCAGCAGCACCGAAAACTTGTCCTCGTTGTATTCGTGCTCGTCCCCGGTGTCATAGCCGTTGTGGAGCATGCGCCATCCGTCGGCTTCCTTGACGAGCGGCAGATGTTTCAGCGAACGCGTCGGATCTTCCCATGTAAACAGGAAATATGCCCACGTGCCGTCGTGCACCGCGCGAATCTCGATCCTCGATTCCCCCTTGCCGTCGAAATTCCCTCCCTGGCCGGTCATCAGGGAGAACGGCTGGATGTCGCGCCAGGCGCGGTCCGACGTGTCGCCATCGAGAACGGGCGCGGCTGCGCTGTCGATGCGGTGAACCCGCAGCTGGTCGACGGCCACGCGGTCGGCTGCGACGATCATCGAGGCGCCGATGATGGCAACGGCCGATGCGACCACGAAAGGGTTGGATTGCAGCGTCGGGTCTCGTGGCTTCGACGCACGGCCTTGCGGCGATGTTGCCGGCGGCCGTTGCGCGATCGAATTCCCGACCGCCGGCCGTTCGCGCGGACGATCTCCGCGCGCCAGCGCCGGCTGCGGGCCTCGCAACGTGCCGTCGCGTTCGGGGTCGTGTTGCAGCCGCGCCGATTGCTCGACCAGCAACGTCAATAGCTCGACCGCATCGAGTTGCGGCGGCGGCGGTGCAAGACGCGTCGGTCGCAAGATGCGAAGCAGCTGCGATGCGCCGCCGACCGCGTAATGCGTCAGGACATGAAGTCCGGCAAAGCTCAGTATGACCCAGGTCCCGTACCAGTGCACCATTGCCATGTCGTGACCGGCGAAATAGCCGAAATACAGCAAACCGCCGCTGATGATCAGCGTCAGCATGGTGACGAAGAAGATCCAGTAGAGGATGACGTTGATCGCGCCCAGCCTTGTCTGCCCCCGCCTGAAAAGCCCTCGCACGCGAATCCAGTCCAGCTGGATGCGACGCCCGAGGCCGGCGCGGACCAGATAGATCGCGTATGCGACCGACACCGCAAACAGCACGACGGCGGCCTGCATGTGCGCGGTCCAGACGCTCTCGCGCGGCAGCACGGCGTCGAACAGATTGATCCAGGTGCGTTCAGGCGCTTCGGAGGCGATGCGCAGACCGCTGACCAGGGCGATCGCAAAAGCGGCGACGAGCAGCCAGTGCAGGATGACTGTTCCATAGTCGGTCTTGCGTGGTCTCACCGGCGCGCTCCGTTGCTTCTGAGGCCGCAACGGACATTGTTGATCCGCCAAAAACCGTTGTTGGTGTCACACAAATCCCTGTCCCCAATCGCGGTCCGCCGGGCCGGCGAACGATTGCTCCCTCTCCCTGTGCGGACGTTCCGCCGCATTCGTTGATGGGTGAAATGCTGGCACCAAGTTGAATGGTCCGACCGCCTTCCGGCGTCCGTTAACGCACGCCGGAAGGCAGGTGGTTCAGCGCCACTATCCCCAAAGGTGATGCAAGTGGTGCGCCACCTCGCCAAGCGCCCCTTGGTGTATTTCGGCAAACTGCCCATTGCCATGGGGCGCCTCGACCGCCGCGGGAGCAAGC
>NZ_JBAVNZ010000330.1:0-2644 GCF_049691595.1 Bradyrhizobium sp. | reverse complement strand
GCGGTGGAAGAGCAGGGCGCGGCGACGCAGGAGATTTCCCGCAACGTCCAGCAGGCCGCCCAGGGCACCCAGCAGGTCTCCTCCAACATATCAGACGTGCAGCGCGGCGCCGGCGAGACCGGCTCGGCCTCCTCGCAGGTGCTGTCGGCAGCACAGTCGCTGTCCGGCGACTCCAACCGCCTCAAGCTCGAGGTCGGCAAGTTCCTCAACACGGTGAGGGCGGCCTGATCGATCACGCGCCCGTCTGCGCCACTGGCGCGGCGGGCGGCGGCCTTTGTCGGCGGAACAGGATCCGCTGGTACAGCCAGCCGATCGCCACCAGCACGAGGCCCAGGCCCATGAACGACAGCGCGCGGTAGACCCCGCTCAGCGTCGACATGTCGATCAGGAACGCCTTTGCGATCGTCAGCGCGATCACCGCCGCCGAGGCGAGGCGGGCGCGCTGCGAGTTGAAGAGGATGCCGATGCCGAGCAGCACCACGCCGAAGGCCAGCCACGCAATCGAATAGGTATACTGCTCGGCGCCGGCGGTAGGGCCGATGGTCAGGACCGGCCCGTGATAGAGCCGGCGAATTTCCAGCGTGACATAGCCGAGCGCAAGCACGAGCGCGCCGGCCGCGATGGTGTTGGCATAGGCGGCACGACGCCGGCCCGCCACCGCATAGGACAACAGCAGCGCAAGCACGGCCGGCACGGCATAGCCGAGCAGGATGCGGTTGATGAAAACGCCGCCGGTATTGATCGGCCAGATCACCGGATTTTCCAGCAGCAACAGCCCGAACAGGCTCACGAGCCCGGCAAAGGCCGTCAGCAGCACAGCGCCGATATTGTGGACGATGCTGCCGGTGCGGATGCGCAGCCGCTCCAGGCCGATCGCCATGGCGAGCGCCACGGCTACCTGAAGCGCGATTTCCGTGAGGCCGGCGCTGTCCCGGTAAACGTCGCCGTCGTTGACGGCGTGGCGGATCTCCAAAAACGCCAGCAGCACCGTGAACAGGATCGCGGCGGCTTCCACCGTGCGCAACGGCGCGTCGTCGCCGCCTCGGCGCAGCAAGCGGCTTCCCGTCCAGAACGACAATGCCGGAATGCCGTAGCCCCATAACAGCCAGTTGAACACCGGGGTGGTCCCGACGGCATCGCCGACGATGCGCGGCTCGAAGCCGATGCGCAGCACCACGATGCCGGCCAGAATGGCGGCGAGCGAACGCAGGAACGGGATCGGCCGCTGCGTCGAAATCCAGGCGGTCGCCATCGACGTCAGTGCCAGTGCGATGGTCAGCCAGCCTTTTTCCAGCGCAAAGGTCAACGCCAGCGCCAGCGCCGAGAGCGCGCCGGTCGCAAACAGCGCGATCGCGGCCGGCAATCCCGGCCGCTCGTCGCGCTCCGATAACATTTCGGTCGCGGCGGCAAAGGCCGCGGCCAGCACCACCGCGACGATCGCAAACGGGATCGAGCGGTCGAGATGGGCGATGCGCGCGTACAGCGCCACCAAGAGCGCCAGCGGCGTGAACACGGCGGCGGCCGACCATATCACCGGTATGGTCGGGCTGTTCGAACGGCCCTGCGCCCAAAATCCGGCCGCGCCGAATCCGGCGGCGAAGATCGCGGCCGATATCAGATGCAACGACACCGATCCGTCCGTGGCGTTCGGTCCGATGCCCGGCAGCGGCCCGCCCGGCAGCACCAGCATGTCCGGATTGCCGCGGATCGCCCATTCGGCGAACACGATGAAGACAAAGCCGGCGGCAGCTATAATCGCGCCGGTCGCGGCATCGCTGCGCCACGCCACGATCAGGGTGCCGGCCACCAGCAGCGCAAACACGATCATGGCGGCGTCGGCGTGAAAGCTGTTCAGCACGATCAAGGTGGCGCCGAACAGACAGGCCGCGAGCGCGCCTGAGGAGATCGGCTCGATCCGGCCTTCGTCCGCCGGCGGGCCGAACATGAATCCGCACACCACCAGCAAGGCGGCGAGCACGAACCCGGCGATGACATGGAACGCGTGCGGGGCGACCATCGATGGCCCGCATTGCAGGCAGGGGAAGGTCCAGAGCAGCGCGAAGGCGATGGTGGTCACGGCAAGCCAGCGCCACAGCCTGATCCGCGCCAGCCCGAACGCCGCCGCGGTGACGATGGCGAGATAGAGATAGAGCGCCCAAAAATCCGGCTGGTCGGAGGAGACCAGGACAGGCGTGACGAATGCGCCGGCGATGCCGAGACCGGCCAGCATCGGCCCGTGCAGCAGCGCGGCTGCGAGCGTGCCCAGCGCCACCATGCCGAGCAGGATGAAGGCGGTGGCGGGCGCCAGAAAATCGTACAGCGCATAGGCCGCATAGACGGTCGCAAACGCGATCGCCGTTCCGGCGGCGGTGAGAATCGCGGGGATGTTGGCGGCCGGCAGCGCCTCGATCGCGGAGATGCTTTCCTTGCGGCGCGTCCATTCGCCGGCGGCGAGCAGCGCCAGGGCGAACAGGCCGGCCAGCATGATGCGCACGCCGGGGCCGAGCAGGCCCGCCTCGATCGAATAGCGGACCATGAAGAATCCGCCCAGCGCCAGGGTCAATCCGCCGATCCACACCACCCAGCGGGTGCCGATGGTCTCCTCGAAACCGCGACCGGGTGGCGGCAGCGGTGGCGGCATGGC
>NZ_JBAVNZ010000329.1:0-3592 GCF_049691595.1 Bradyrhizobium sp. | reverse complement strand
CGGCGGCCAAGCGGCCGGCAGAAGCGACGCCGCCGGCATCCTGACGATGTATTTCCCGACAACCGGTAACCTCACCAAATCAGGTTAAGATCCAAATCGCGTTGCGCCGATTCAGGCTTGCGATAGGGGTGCTGGCGGAGGCAGCCATGGTCCCCTCGTTTCATAATGCGGACAGGCCGACCCACCGGCGCGTGATGGTGGTCGGCCTCTTGTTCTGCGCCGCCTTCGTGGTGATCAGCTTTTCGCTGCGGTCACAGCCCGTGAACGACCACGTTCTGGTGAAAGCCGACCGGCTGGTGCGAACCGCAGGCGAGCCGCACAAGGCGCGCTGATATCTTTTCCCCGAGTGCCTGCGACCCGTATTACTACGGAGCGCGTTACAACCGCTTGAGCCATCGCTTCGCCTTCAGACCGGCGACCGCCCAAAGCCGCTCCAGGCATTGGCCAGCGTCTTGGCGTAATATTCATGGCGCTCGCGTTCGAATTTTTGCTGGGTCGCCTTGAAGCTGGCGATACATGCGGCGATTTCCTCGCGCTCGCGCGCGAGACGGTCTTCCTTTTCGCTCATTGCCCCATCCGGTCGTGTGATTCGATCCCCGCACCATTGGCCGTCGCGATTAAGGCATGATTTGGGAGGACGCGTTGCAGCGCCGTGATCGCCTGTGAATGGAGCGAAAGCGGCGGATAGAGCGCGCTGGGAGACCAGCGCATTGGGCCATCCGGTTTGCCGTGCTGCCGCCAGCACGGGCCAAGAGCCTCCGGTTCTGGCAAATCAGAACCGGAGGCTCTATCCTTTATCCTTTGCTTGACGCGTTTGCTTGACGCCAACCGGTCGCTATCCGCTATCCGAGCGTGGGGCAGGCTTTCGCGCGAAAACGCTTTGGCATTGGATGTTCGAAGTGATCGCACCTGATCTTCGCAGCGGCGTCGAACGGCTCGGCAACATGATCGCCGAGGCATCCACCATCGTTCCCTTTACCGGCGCGGGGATATCGACCGAGTGTGGCATTCCCGACTTCCGCTCCCCGGGCGGCCTGTGGACCCGCCATCGCCCGATACCTTTCGACGAGTTCGTCGCCAGCTCCGAGGCGCGGGACGAGGCATGGCGGCGGCGCTTTGCGATGGAGCCGACCTTTGCCGCGGCCAAGCCCGGGCGCGGGCACCGCGCGCTGGCCTCGCTATACAGGGCCGGCAAGATTCCCGCGATCGTCACCCAGAATATCGACAATCTGCATCAGATGTCAGGCTTTGCGGCCGACGACGTCGTTGAACTGCACGGCAACACGACCTATGCCCGCTGCATCGGCTGCGGCAAGGCTTACGCTCTTCCCTGGGTGAAGCAGCGCTTCGATGAGACCGGCGGCGCGCCGGATTGCACTGACTGCGACGACCCGGTCAAGACCGCGACCATCTCGTTCGGGCAGGCGATGCCGGAAGATGCGATGCGCCGGGCCACCGAACTCGCCCAGCATTGCGACCTGTTCCTGGCGATCGGATCGTCGCTGGTGGTGTGGCCGGCCGCGGGCTTTCCGCTGATGGCCAAGAACTGCGGCGCCAAACTCGTCATCATCAACAATGAGCCCACCGAACAGGATGATTTGGCCGACTTGGTGATCCGGCACGACATCGGCGAAACGCTCGGGCCCTTCGTCGGCAATTGACGCCCAGCTGATTCGGGCCTGTGCAAGGCTGTTCATAGTTGCCCGCCGATTTGTTTTTTTGCTATGCGCCGCAAGCTGGAGTGTTATCTTTGATTCGAGAGATTCGCGCGGCGTTGTCATGAGTGGTCATGGATGGGCGCGTGTTCACGGCTCAGTCGCAAATACGACGAGCCGCCAATATGTGTGGGGTCCGGGGTCATGGGGTCGGACGGATTTGAGTCCAAGAAGCTCGGGGGTCCGCCGTCAGGCGGGGCAGGGCACAACAGGCTTGGGCCAGTTGAATTTTCTGCCGGCGCGGAGCGTGATCCGGCGATCGAAGCGCTGTCGGGTCTTGGCGATAGCGCCGCCAGTCTCGTCGAGATCTCCGGCGTCATCAAATGGTTCGACGCCTCCAAGGGCTACGGCTTTGTCGTTCCCGACAATGGCTGGCCCGACGTGCTGTTGCACGTCACCGTGCTGCGACGCGACGGCTATCAAACGGCTTATGAAGGCGCGCGGCTGGTGGTCGAATGCGTGCAGCGCCCGAAAGGTTATCAGGCCTTCCGCATCCTCTCGATGGACGAGTCCACCGCGATCCATCCGGCGCAGATGCTGCCGCCGCGCACCCATGTCAGCGTCACCCCGACCAGCGGTCTGGAGCGGGCACAGGTCAAGTGGTTCAACCGGCTTCGCGGCTTCGGCTTCCTGACCTGCGGGGAGGGGACGCCCGACATCTTCGTTCATATGGAAACCCTGCGCCGCTTCGGAATGACCGAGCTGCGCCCCGGCCAGTATGTGCTGGTGAGGTTCGGACCCGGCTCCAAGGGCATGATGGCAGCCGAAATTCACCCCGAGACCGGATCGTCGGCGCTGTCGTCGCACTGATTCCCCCATCCCCCTGACGGAATCGTGAGCCGGGCGGCGCGCAGCCTCTGGCATTTGCCGCAATCATCGGGTTAGGGTTCGCCGGCAAGAAGATCGGCGTGAGTGTTGTCCATGAATTTCGATCGGTTTGTTGAGCGGCTTCGCGCGCGCGGCCGGCTGTTGGTGTCGGCAATCGTCGCGTTCGGCGTCCTCATGAGCCCCGGCGCGCAGGCGGCGAGTTTTCAGCCGCTCGAGATCGTCACCCAATCGGGCGTGCAGGTTTTTTCGGTCGAGATGGCGACGACGGAAGAAGAGAAGACCACCGGCCTGATGTACCGCAAGGAATTGCCGGACGGCAAAGGCATGCTGTTTGATTTTTCCCCCGAGCAGCAGGTGTCGATGTGGATGAAGAACACCTACATCTCGCTCGACATGATCTTCATCCGCGCCGACGGGCGGATCCTGCGGATCGCCGAGAATACCGAACCGCTCTCGACCAGGATCATCGCTTCCGGCGGGCTCGCCAAGGGCGTGCTGGAGGTGGTCGCGGGCACGGCGCAGAAATACGGCATCCGGCCCGGCGACCAGGTGGCGCACCCGCTGTTCAACGGCCGCTAGCGGGCGGAGCGCCTTGATGGCCGCGGTTTAAGCGTGTATCGACGTCGTTTCCCACATGATCGGGGTATAGCGCAGCCTGGTAGCGCGGCAGTTTTGGGTACTGCAGGTCGTTGGTTCGAATCCAGCTGCCCCGACCAAATTTGATAATTATTTCAACATGATGAGCGTGCGGTGTCGTTGCCCGGCATCGCTGTGGATCTCGCATGGGTACGATGAGACACCGGATGACCGGTTCTGCCGCAGCTTGGGGCAGGCTGCCAATTCCAGAATAGCTCTTGGTGAACTCAATACGGCATTGCTCCCGGCGACCGGGTGGCGCATCCGTTGTTTAACCGGCGCTGAAGCCTTTTCCGTTCCGATTGAATCGGAACGGGTTCTATTCTTGTTGTTTTGACGCGTTTTCCTCGCGCGAACCGGTACCTACTTCGCTTGAAAACGCTGTGGGGGCGCCTTGCTGGCGGCCCTTGAAG
>NZ_JBAVNZ010000328.1:0-13916 GCF_049691595.1 Bradyrhizobium sp. | reverse complement strand
CATATCGGCTATGCCGCCCGCGCCGCGGCCCGTGCGCGGCGGCTAGCCGAGATCGCCGAGCGCCTGACGCAACTCGCCGACGACCTCGAAGTCGTGCGGGCGATGGCCGCGCAACTTGCCCTTGATCAGGATCTGGCCGCCGAGGAATGGCGGCTGGCGCCGGCCGACGAGGCTTTACGCAACGCCCATCTCGCCGCTACCGCCAGCGCCCGCGAAGTCCAGACTGCTCGCCAGCTCTTGGCCGAGGCCGACCGTCAGCACCAGGAGGCCGATCAAGCGCTGCAGACGGTGCGGCAACGACTGGCCGCCGATGCCGCCGATCTGCGGCTGCCTGCGTCAGCGGCGGAATTGCCGGCAGTCGAGACAGCGCTCAACCAGTATCACGAGGCCCAGCTCGGCCTCGCGCAGGCGATCCGCGAGGTTCGTGTCGCACTGCCGGATCTGCAGCGGCATCGCCGCCGCGAGAGCGAAGCCCGCGACGAACTGGTCAGGCAGGACGAACAGTTGGCGATGGCCCGTATCGAGGCGGAAGAGGCCGCGGTCCGGCACCAGGTGTTGCGCGATGCGGTCGGGACCAAGGTCGAGGACCTGCACCGGCAACTGGCCGAGGCCGGCGCCGCCGTGCTTGCCAGCGATGAGGCCTTGAAACTGACGCGCAGGACGCTGGCTGCCGCCGGCGAAGCCCGCGCGATCGCCGGTGAGCAAGCCACGACAGCTAACGCGGCGTTCCAGCACCGCAGCGACGCGCGCAGCGAAGCGGTGGCGCGATTCCAGCGCTTCGCGGCTACCGGCCTGCTGTCAGCCGCGTTGCCGCAGACCGAACTGCCCGATCCGGACAGCCCCTGGACCATCGACCCCGCGCTGACCCTGGCGCGCCGCACCGAACAGGCATTGTCCGAGCTCAAGGACGACGACGACGCCTGGACCCGGGTGCAACGGCAGATAGGCGAGGACCTCACCGAGCTGCAGCGCGCGCTCAGCGCGCTTGGCCACCAGGCCCAGGCTGAGCAGAGCGACTGGGGCCTGGTCGCCCACATCATCTATCAGAATCGGCCCGAGCGCCCAGATCGCCTCGCCGCGCGGCTGGCCCAGGAGATCGCCCAGCGTGGCGAATTGCTCACCGCGAAAGAGCGCGCGGTGCTGGAGAATCACCTGCAGGCCGAAATCGCCGCCGAGGTGCAGCGGCTGCTGCAGGCGGCCGATACTCAGCGCGATGCCATCAACCGCGAACTCTACGCCCGCCCGACCTCCACCGGGGTCCGCTATCGTCTGCTGTGGCAGCCGCTGGCCGAAGAGGAAGGCGCGCCGGTTGGCCTCGAAGCGGCGCGCAAGCGCCTGCTCAACACCAATGCGGATCTGTGGTCGGCGGAGGACCGCGCGGTGGTCGGCGCCATGCTGCAGCAGCGCATCGCCGCCGAGCGCGAGCGCGCCGATGCGGGTGCCGGCAGGGATGGCGGTGGCAGCCTCATCGAGCAGCTCGCCCGCGCGCTGGACTATCGGCGCTGGCATCGCTTCCGGGTCGAGCGCTGGCAGGACGGTCATTGGCGTAAGCTGTCCGGCCCGGCCTCCAGCGGCGAACGCGCGCTCGGCCTCACCGTGCCGCTGTTCGCCGCGGTCGCCAGCTTCTACAGCCAGGGGAGTTCCTCCCTGGCGCCGCGGCTGATGCTGCTCGATGAAGCCTTCGCCGGCATCGACGATACCGCACGGGCGCATTGCATGGGTTTGATCCGCGAGTTCGATCTCGACTTCGTCATCACCAGCGAACGTGAATGGGCCTGCTACGCCGAACTGCCCGGCGTCGCCATCTGCCAGCTGCAGCGGCGTGAAGGCATCGACGCGGTGTTCGTGTCGCGCTGGAGCTGGGATGGCCGCGCCAAGATCCGCCAGGATGATCCCGACCGCAGATTTGCGCGGCCATGAGTTCCTCGGCCGACTCACGTCTGCAACGCCTGCTTGGCGGCGACCATTTCGCCGTGCTGCGCAAGCGCCTGCGTCGGCGCTTCGAACGCGCCCCGCTCGACGCCGTGGTTGACAGCTTTCGTATCGGCAAGCTCACCAGAGAGGAACATGCCGCATTGGCTTCGCTGCTCGGCCGTCCGCTGCGTTACGCCAATTCCTTGCAAGTCGATGTTCGCCTCGTCGATGCCGCGTTCCGGAACGCCGGCATCGCCACGTCGCTGCGCGACGCACTCGTGCAGCTCGATGGCCCCATTACGAATCTAGCCACGACGCGCCTCACGCTACAAGCGCTGTGGTCGGGCGTGCTGAGCGCCTGCGCCAATCGTGAACTGATTGAATTGCTGCAGGCTCCGGCGGGCATCGGGCTGCTCAAGCGTCTTTCCAGGCAGAGCCCGCCGGCGGCGCTGCAGCTCTGTCATCGCGTCGAAGCGGTGTTGCAACGCCTGCCGGCGAGCGGCATCACGCGTTCGCAATTGGCCGCCGAGGTGCTGGGCGACGCGCACGCGCTCGACAGCGGCCAGCCGACGGCGACCTTGGTGCTGGCTGCCTGGCGTCAGGTGATCGCCAGGATCGACGCCAACCATGATTGCGTCGATATCGAGCCCACGGAAGGCAGCGAGATGGAACGGGACAACGGCGCGGAACGTGACCGCGACGTCTGGGCCAAGGCCGGCGTGCTCGTCAATGAATTGGCGCGCCCGGCGCTCTTCCTGAACCTGCCCAAGCGCGATGCGCAACGCCGCGATCCATCGCCGGGAGAGCCTTTTTACGCATCGCTGCGGTCGCTGTTGCGTTCGCCGCCGCAGTGGGATGTAGCGAATCGCAAGGTCTATGTCTGTGAGAATCCCAATATGGTTGCGATCGCCGCCGATCGCTGGGGCCTCGATTGCGCGCCGCTGGTCTGCACCGACGGCATGCCCGCGGCGGCGCAGCGATGCCTGCTGTCGCAACTGGCGAAAGGACGTGCGCAGCTTTGCTATCATGGTGATTTCGATTGGCCGGGAATACGGATCGGCAACCACGTCATGCGCGAGCACGGCGCCCAATCCTGGCGCTTCGGCGCAGCCGACTATGAGGCCGCCATCGACGGGGCCACAGGTCTTGGACAGACTCTCACGGGAACGGCTGTCCGTGCATTGTGGGACGAAGAATTGATGGTTGCCATGCAGCGACACCGGCTCTCCATTGCCGAAGAAGCTCTAGCCGGTTTACTGTTGGAGGATCTCAAGCCCCCATAATGACCGGGTTTGCGGTTTTATTCTGAATGGCAATTTGGCGCGCCGCGGCCGATGAAGACGGGCAATATTGCTTCGCCGTAGCGCTACGATGCAACGGCCAATTCCACGCCGTCAGAGCTCAATCTGGCCGGACCCCGCCGATGATTCGACGAGGGCTCACTCCGATCGCGCATCGTCGGAAGGATCGCGCGCGCCGTGGCGCACCGCGTGAATGATGATTCCCGCGTTGGTCGCCTCGTAGAAGATGAGATATGGATATGGCGTCGTCGTCATGCGCCGAATGGTGGGGTCATCGGTCGCTGCACCAACCAGTGGATACCGCAGCAACAAATCGCTGACAGCGAGAATTCGGGCATGAATGCGTGCGGCTCCCTGCGGGGAACGATCAGCGACCTAATCCAGAATCGATGCAAGGTCGGCAAGGGCGGGAAGCGTATAGCGCAGCCTCATAGGCCATGCTTGGCCCAGACGGCCCGGACTTGCGCGTCGGTCGCGAACTCACCGCGGTCAGCGGCGGCCTTCGAGCGGGCAATCGCCACGCGCTCTTCGGGCGAAAGGACAATCGGCGCAGAAGCATTGGAGCCCGCAAGCTGCATGATGGCGCGCGCGATGTCATCCTGATCGTCTGACGGCAGACGACGCACGGCCTCCACAGCTTCATCGAGGAGCTTTGTCATGGCCCCAATATAGGGTTGGAAGGCGTCGAAGTCGAGAACCCGCCTCGCAGACTTTGGGTTACGGATTGTTACGGCGACACCAGATTGGCTAACCTGGCAATGTGGCGCGTGAACGAATGCTGCACGGTCACCGCAGCGTGCTGTAGCGTAGAATGGCGCGCCACGGCCGACGAAGATGGGCACTACTCGTTTGCCGTGGCGCTATGATGCCGCAGCCCACCACGCGCTCCAATCGGCAAATCTGCGACGCCCTCCGATCTTGCACTACGCCTCGATAGACGCTGGCCGGTCAATCTCCGGGCGACCCAACGGATGGGCCTGAAAGAGAGAACAGACCTGACGAGCCGTCCGATCACGCGGCTGTCTGGACTTCGCGTTCCACAAGCCGGCCAACATCGCGCATGGCGACGGCGAGATCGTACTGAGCCTGCAGGTTGATCCAGAATTGCGGAGCGTTGCCGAAATAACGGCCGAGGCGCAGCGCGGTCTCAGCCGTGACCGAGCGTTTGCCGTTTAGTATGTCGACGATACGGCCTGATGGCACACGCAACGCCCGTGCCAGTGCATTGGCCGAGAGCCGCCGTGCGTTCAGCTCGCGTCTCAGGATACGGCCGGGATGGATCGGAACCATTGCTGCTCCTCAGTGGTAATCTACAATTTCTACCTCATAGGCATCGCCGCCTTTGAAGCGAAAGCAAATGCGCCACGGCCCATTGATCGTGATCGCCCATTGGCCTCTTCGGTTGCCCTTGAGCGGGTGCAGCCCGACGCTCTTAAGCGGGCTGATGTGATCCAGTCGTTCGGCCGCGTTCAAGATTGCCAACAGCTCCAGCGCCGATTCGGTATCGAGACCGCGAAATCGGGACTTACCGGCCTCGAATAGTCGACGCGTCGCCGAATTGCCCCACGAGCGGATCACTTGGTGAACCTACAACGCTTCACGTGGTACGTCAATCGGATCGGCGGCCCTGGTGGATCGGCGGCCCTGGCCGCGAGCGAACGCTGGCGCAGCAGCGGTTACGCTGTGGTGCAGTAGCGTGCTCTGGCGTAGGTGGCGCGCCCGACAGGATTCGAACCTGTGACCTCTGCCTTCGGAGGGCAGGCGCCCATGCCACCAATCCCGGAACAACGCATTTATTCGATCGCAAGACTGGGGTGTTGCAAGCCCCCGGCAACCACGCCGCAGCTTGCCTCCTTACTCCGCGCTACGTTGCCTTGCGAAACCGCGCTATGGCTCTTTCATGACGTCGACCGCCGACGGAAATTGAAGGGCTGGGCCAGAACTGGCTGAGCCACCATCAGATTCCGCGACTGAACGGCGATCAGGCTGAGCGGTACGACGGCAATTTGCCCTTCGCTAGTCGCTTGGTGGCACTGTTGTCGATGACGGTCCATTGGACGGGACAGCCTTTTGTCGGAGGCGAAATCCCATTTTCCGGCTGTAGCTCAAACGGTGGATTTTCGTCTTGGAAAGTCGAAAATGCATTATATTTCAAATGGGGATTGACTGACACTCTCTCCGCCAGATTGCCGATTCTACGCCGTGATGCGCCGCTCTATCCGAACGCCGCCGATGTTGCGATCAATGGTCGTGTTCGGTGCCCTTGAACGGGTTGAACACTGTCGCGCCCAGACCGGCGACGTCGCGGTCGTTGCGCGTCACCAGCGTCAGGCCATTTGTCAACGCAGTCGCTGCGAGCAGGCCATCGATAGCCGGGAGGGGTCTGATGGCGCTCATACGACCCCATTGATCGGACACCGCGTTGTCGATGCCGAGCACGCGCCCATCGAATGCCGTCTCTACTTCACGCAACCAGCGTTCGAGCGCCACTGCCTTGCCCAGGTCCTGAGGGCGTGCAAGTTCAACGCCCTTTCGGATCTCACCAAGGACGAGCGTGCTCAGGAAGAGATCCTCGTCAGCAATGGACGCATACCAGGCAGACACATGGGCGTCGCAACGAGCGCCTTTTCGGACCTCGGAAATGATGTTGGTATCGATCAGGTAGCTCATAGATCGACGTCACGTCCAGGGGCCGGACTGCGATCGAGGTCGATCCCGTCGAGTGGCGCGGACGCAAGAAGTGCCTTCAGACTTACCTTGGGCGGCTCGCCAAAACGTTGCTGAAGAAGCCTGCGCGCCTCGGCTTGGCGCGAGGGATCGGACAAGGCAGCAGCAACACGGCGAACAAGACTCGCATCATCCTTGCGGACATTGACCTCGACTCGCACGAAACCCTGGCGTTCCATGCGTGCGCGGTGGGTCGCCAGAGATGATTTTGCTTTCGCCATTCCCGCGCCTCCGAATTTCCGGAAATCGTACCGGAAATCGTAGGGGGGCGCAAGGGGGCTATAGCGGCTATGGCGTAGACATAGTGCTCATCATCGTCGTTCGTGGCCCGCCAGCTGCTCAAAAAAACAGATCGCCGGAGCGCCCCTCTCAAACCACCGGCACCCGCCTCGCAGCGATGGCGGCCGGCGAGATGACGTCGATGTCGATCGGCACCCGCCACCGTCCGGTGTAGCGCACCCGCGGCATCGTGTTGGTTTCGCGCGCGCCTTCCAGCACGAAGCCATTGAAGCCGTCGGTCATGACCTCGTTGCATTTCTGCACATAGACCGGGAAGCCGCCGATATAGGGCATGAACACGCGCGGCCGGCCGGGGATGTTGGCGCCGACATACCAGGAGCTGCAGGTCGACCGCAGCGAGACCGTCGAGACGTCGTTGACGTGGTCGACCCAGGCGTCCTCGTCCTCCAGGACCGGCTCGATCGAGATGGCGCCGACGTCGCGCATGTGGCCAAGGCAGTCCGCCAGCCAGTCGACATGCTGTTCGATCGCCTGGATCATGCTGGCCAGCACCGAAGGGCTGCCAGGGCCGGTGATCATGAACAGGTTGGGAAAGCCTTCCGATGCGATCCCGAGATAGGCCCGCGGCCCCGCCTGCCATTTTTCGGCAAGCGTCCGGCCACGACGGCCGGTGATCCGGATCCGGTCGAATGATCCGGTCATGGCGGCAAAGCCGGTGGCGCAGACGATCGCGTCCAGTTGGTGCTCGGTGCCGTTGACCGCGATGCCATCCGCGGTGAAGCGCTCGATCGGCGTCCGCGAGACATCGACGAGCTTCACATGCGGCAGATTGTAGGTCTCGAAATAGCCGGTATCGACGCAGAGGCGCTTGCAGCCGAAGACGTTGTCCGGACACAGCAACTCCGCGATGGCCGGGTCTTTCACGATGCCGCGGATCTTGCGGCGGGCGAAGTCGGCGATGGTATCGTTGGCGGCTTTTTCGAACAGCAGATCGCCATAGGCCCCGAGAAACGGCAGGCCGCCGCGCGCCCAGGCTTGCTCGTACTGCTTTTCGCGATCCTTGGGGCTCGCCTCCAGCGCGGGGCTCGTGTTGAACGGAAAATAGAAGCCGGTCGGGCGTCCGCGCGCTTTGGCCCGCAGCGCCGGATAATCGGCTTTCGCCGCCGTCAGATATTCCGGCGTCAGCTTTTCATTCCAGGCCGGCACCGAATAGGTCGCCGTGCGCTGGAACACCGTGAGCGCGCTCGCCTGCTGCGCGATGATCGGGATCGACTGGATCGCCGATGAGCCGGTGCCGATGACGCCGACCCGCAGGCCGCTGAAATCGACGCCTTGATGCGGCCATTCGCCGGTGTGGTAAATCGGCCCGCGAAAATCATCGAAACCCCTAAAACTCGGACGGTTCGGCGCCGACAGGCAGCCGACCGCCATGATGCAGAATTTTGCCGTGACCCTGTCGCCGCGATCGGTCTCGATCAGCCAGCATCTGATGTCCTCATCGAAGGTTGCCGCGGTCACGCGGGTGTCGAACACGATTTGCCGGCGGAGATCGAAGCGATCGGCGACATGGTTGGCGTAAGCGAGGATTTCCGGCTGCGGCGAATATTTCTCAGACCAGTTCCATTCCTGGTCCAGTTCCTCCGAAAAGGAGAAGGAATATTGCAGGCTCTCGACGTCGCACCGCGCGCCCGGATAGCGGTTCCAGTACCAGGTGCCGCCGACGCCGCTGCCGGCCTCGAAGACCCGCGCCGAAAAGCCGAGCCCGCGCAGGCGATGCAGCATGTACATTCCGGCAAAACCCGCGCCGACGACGACGGCATCGAACGCCGTTCCGGTATCGGCAGGGCGCTGCTCGCGGGCTGGGCGATCTGCAGGCATGGTTGGTTTCGTCCCTGATTGTTGTTTTGGTCGCATCGGCCGGGCACGATATTTGAGAGATTAGGACTTCTCAGCCGGCCGCGGCAAGCGGGCGTGGTACTGGCGCGACGAATGGCACCTATGCCGTCGAGATTTCCTGCGCTCCGGTACCCGTATGATCGCCCCGGTCGGCGCGATCGGTCCTCAGGGTTCCGATGCTCTCACCAGCGCAATCAGCTCGTCGCCATAATGCTCGAGTTTCTTGTCGCCGATTCCGGGGATGCCGCGGAGGTCCGCCAGCGTTGTCGGGCGGGATGCTGCGATCCCGTCGATCGTCGAATCGTGCAGCACGACATAGGCCGGTACGCCGCGTTTTCGCGCGATTTCGGAGCGCCATGCTCTGAGCGCGTCGACCAGGGTGGGATTTGGCGCTTCACCCGTGCCGGATTGCGGGGCGATATCGCCGCGCCTCGATTTCGTTCTGGTTGCCCGAATGCGCGGGCCGGCCACCTGCTCGCGCAGCATCACCTCGGTCTCGCCCTTCAACACGCCTCGCGCGGTCGTCGTCAGCTTCAAGGCGCCAAAAGCCTCGCTGTCGGCGCGCAGATGGCCCATCGCCACCACCTGGCGCAGCACGGCGCGCCACTGCTTTTCGTTGAGGTCGCGGCCGATGCCGAACACGGACAACTTGTCGTGACCGAATTGTCCGACGCGCTCGGTCATGCGGCCGACCAGCACGTCGATCAGATGCATGGCGCCGAAACGCTGCCCGGTACGGTAGGCGCAGGACAATAACTTCTGCGCGACGATCTTGCCGTCGCTGACGCGCGGCGGCGACAGGCAATTGTCGCAATTGCCGCACCCGGCTTCGCCAGGGGTCTCGCCGAAATATCCGAGCAGGCGGCTGCGCCGGCAGCCCGCGGTTTCGGCGAGACCGACCAGCGCGTCGAGCTTGCCGACCGACACGCGCTTGAACGCCTCCGAGCCGGTGGATTCGTCGATCATGCGGCGCTGCTGCACGATATCGGACAGGCCGTAGGTCATCCACGCCGTGGACGGCTTGCCGTCGCGTCCCGCACGCCCGGTCTCCTGGTAATAGGCCTCGATGCTTTTCGGCAGATCGAGATGCGCGACGAAGCGCACGTCGGGCTTGTCGATGCCCATGCCGAACGCAATCGTGGCGACGATCACCATGCCATCCTCGTTGATGAAGCGATCCTGGTTGCGGGCGCGGATTTTGGCGTCGAGGCCGGCATGATAGGGCAGGGCCGCGATGCCGGCGCCAGCCAGCGCGGCCGCGGTGTCCTCCACCTTGGCCCGCGACAGGCAGTAGACGATGCCGGCATCGCCGGCATGGCGCTCGGCGATGAGCGCTTTAAGCTGCGCCACCGAATTCTGCTTGTCGACGATTTCGTAGCGGATGTTGGGGCGGTCGAAGCTCGCGACAAAACTCGGCGCACCGGCAAGCCCGAGCCGGTCCGCGATCTCTTTCCGCGTCAGTTCATCGGCGGTCGCGGTGAGCGCGATCCGCGGCACGTCGGCAAAGCGCTCGGCGATCACCGAAAGGCCGATATATTCCGGGCGAAAATCGTGCCCCCATTGCGACACGCAATGGGCCTCGTCGATCGCAAATAGCGCGACGCTGGCGCGCTCGAGCAAGCCGAGGCAGCGCGGGGTCAACAGCCGCTCGGGCGCGACGTAGAGCAGGTCGAGATCGCCGGCCAACAGCCGCGCCTCGACGGCCGCGGCTTCCTCGAACGACAGCGTCGAATTCAGCACCGCCGCCTTGACGCCGGCTTCCAGCAGGCCCGCGACCTGGTCGCGCATCAGCGCGATCAGCGGCGAGACCACGATGCCGCAGCCTTGGCGCAACAAGGCCGGCAACTGGTAGCACAGCGACTTGCCGCCGCCGGTCGGCATCAGCACCAGGCAATTGCCGCCGTTCGCGACATGCCGGACAATCTCTTCCTGCGCGCCGCGAAAGGCCGGCAGGCCGAACACGGAATTCAGGACGGAAAGCGCCCGGGCGGCGATGTCAGACGAGCGGTTCATTTCCAGATCGGTTGCGGACAAGCATTCCTCCGCCAACAGTTTAGGCGGTCTCACTGATAGGTCGCCACGATATCCGACACCGCGCGCTCGAGCTGCTGGGCGGTGGCGCATTGGCGCACGACGGTGCAGAAGGTCGCATAGCGCGGCATCTCGGAATCGCCAAAGCCCCAGGTCATGCGGCCCTCGGGGTTGAGCCAGACCAGCCGCTTCGAGCGCTCGCCGATGCGGCGCAGGATGTCGGCGCGGGGATCGAGGTTGTTGCTGCGAGCATCGCCCAGCACGATCACGGTGGTCTGCGGCGTGATCGCGTTCATCCACTCCCTCTCGAAATCGGCGAATGAGCTGCCGTAATCGGACGAGCCGAACCCGGCCTTGGACATGATCTCGGCCATCGCCGCTTCCGGCGATTGGGTCTCGAGGATGTCGCTGACCTCGATCAGATGCCCGGAGAACGCGAACGAGCGGACGTCGGAAACGACTTCGTGGAGGCTGTGGATCAACAGCAGGAAGAAATCGGAGACCCGCGCCACCGAGCCCGAGACGTCGCAGAGCGCGACGATCTTCGGCTTGTCGCGGTGCCGTCGTTTCCAGGCGGTGAGGAAGGGAATGCCGCCCCAGGCGGCGTTGCGGCGCAAGGTCCGTCGTACGTCGAGATGGCCGCGGCGCTGCCGCTTGCGCGGCTTGCTGTAGCGTTCGCGCAGGCGGCGCGCGATCTGGCGGATCAGGAAGCGCATCTGCTCGACCTGCCGCGGCTCGATCCGGGACAGCGGCGCGTTGCGCAAAATCTCGTTGCGCAGGTTTTCCGCTTCCTCTCGCCCGTAGAGCAATAGCGCCTGCGAGACCGTCTGGCGCACGGTGTCGCGGAGCGCTTCCAAGGTTGCCGCCAGCCGTTCCGCCAGCGCGGGATTTGTCGCGGTCAGCGCGTCGATATCGTCGCGCAGGCGCTGGATGCCCATGGCGTCGAGCAGACGGCCCGAGAAGATGCCGCGCTGGGTGAAGTAGCGGATCTCGGACAAGGAAGCCGCTTCGGAGGCATTGGCGATCGCCGTGGCGATCGCGTTCCTGTCCTGCGATACCAGCATCTGCGCGAGAGGGCCGAGAGTTTCCGCCGGATCGCCGCCGCTGGCGTCGCCGGCGGCATCGGATGCCGCACTGGATTGGTCCGTTTCCGACTGATCGCGTTCGCCGGCTTCGGACGGGGCTTGCGATGGCTCCGGCTGATCGAAGAACAGATCGAAGCAGTCGCCCAGCGCCTTCTTCTCATCCTGGGTCTTGGCAAGCGTCAGCAGGAACGTGTCGCGCAGGATGCCGCGGTCGGAAAAGCCGACCTGCGCGACCGCGCGCATCGCATCGATGCTTTCGGCGGGCGAGACCCGGACTCCGGCCCCCCGCGCCGCGCGAAAGAAGCGATGCAGGTTCTCTCTCATCGGGTTCAGCCGAAGACGTTTTGACGGGAAGCCTTGGCGATGAAGGTGGTGATCTGGGGCCGCGCGGCCTCGATATCGGCCTCATACTTCAGGAGAACGTTGAGCGTGTCCCTGACCATCTCATGGTCGAGCTCGGATGCCTGCAGCAGCACCAGGACGCGCGCCCAGTCGATGGTCTCGCTCACCGACGGCAGTTTCTTGAGATCGAGCGTGCGGATCTCGTGGATGAACCCCACCATCTGCTTGCGCAGCGCCTGGGAAATGCCGGGCACGCGGCTTTCGACGATGCGTTCCTCGAGCTTCTGCTCGGGGAAGCCGATATGCAAATGGAGGCATCGCCGTTTCAGCGCGTCGCCGAGATCGCGCTCGCTGTTCGAGGTCAGGATCACCGTCGGCGCCGCGACCGCGGAAACCGTGCCGAGCTCGGGGATGGTGACCTGGAAATCGCTGAGGATTTCGAGCAGCAAGGATTCGAACTCGGCATCCGATTTGTCGATCTCGTCGATCAGGAGCACGCAGCCGGCCGGCTGCTCCAGCGCCTGCAGCAGCGGGCGGGGCTCGACGAATTCCTTGGAGAAGAACACGTCGCCGAAATCGTGCAGTTGGGCGAGTGCCGCGTGCAGCGTGTCCGCTCCGCCGAGCACCTCGCCGAGCTTGTCCTTGAGGATCTGGGTGTACAGAAGCTGCTTGGCATATTTCCACTCGTACAGCGCCTTGGCCTCGTCCAGTCCCTCATAGCATTGCAGGCGGATCATCTTCAGCCCGCGCCATGCCGCGATCGCCTTCGCAAGCTCGGTCTTGCCGACGCCGGCGGGGCCTTCGACCAGAATGGGCTTCTCGATCTGCTGCGCAAGATAGACCGCGGTCGCGATCTGCCGGCTGGCAATATAGCCTTGCGCGGCGAGGCCGCTTTCCACTGCCTCGATCGAGGCCGAGGGCCGATGTTCAGCCACGAATTTCCACTCCGGATTCTGCGATTTTCAAAAGTGTTCTGCCTGCGTTCCCGGCAAAGAACAAGCCTCGTTTGGGCATTGGAGGTCGAGGGACGCCAAGGGACGCCAAGCGTTCTCGTATTTCCGCCTAGCGCAATGCCAATCCGGTCGCCGCCTCCAGCTCGGCGATCGCGTGCGCGGCGTTGAGCACCTTGATCGTGGTCATGCCCATCTCGCGCGCCGGCTTCAGGTTGACGCCGAGATCGTCGAGATAGACGCAAGCCCTGGGGTCGACCTTGAGCGTCTCGACCATCATCTGATAAATGCGCGGGTCGGGCTTTCGCAGCCCGATTTTCGCGGATTCGATGACGTGATCGAACAGCACCATCACTTCCGCGACATAGAGCGAGCGGCCGCTCCGGCTGCCGATCGCGTTCGCCGGCAGGTTGTTGGTGATGCAGCCGGTCTTGAATCTGGCTTTCACGCGCTTGAGCGCTTTGACCATTTCGGGCCGCAGGTCGCCTGAAAGCAGCGGCAACACGTCCTTGCCACGGACCTCCGCGCCCAGCGCACGGGATTCGGTTGCAAACAACTGGTCGAAAGCTTCGATATCCAGTTCGGCGCGCTCGAACTTCGCCCAGGCATTTTCCAGATGATTGGCGGCATTGGTGCGCCGGACGATGTCGGCCGGCAGTCCGCGCTCGCTCTCGAACCTGGCGAACGCCTCGAATGGCGAGGTGGTCAATACGCCGCCGAAATCCCAGATCACCGCCTCGATCATTCGTCCCCGCCCATTACTCTCCGCGCTCGGGAGCCGCTAACATGGAATGACCGGGGGAACCAGTCCGATCCGCCGCTTGGCGAGGCATGCTGCGCGGGCTATTGCTGCGCCGATGAAAATGCTGCCTCGAATGATGACGGGTCTTGCGTTGCTGCTCGCCTCGCCGGCTCTTGCCATTGTCGGCGGCGGCGCGCCGTCCGCCGAGGGTATTGCCCGATCGGTCGTCACCATCGTCGGCTCGCGCGGCAATTTCTGTACCGGCGCGCTGATCGCGCCAGGACTGGTGCTGACGGCGGCGCATTGCGTGCAGCCCGGCGCCGACTACAGGATCGTCGAATACGGTACGGACCGGCAGCCGCAATTGCAGGCCGTCAGGCGCGTCGCCATCCATCCCGCCTTCAACATGCAGGCGATGCTGGCCCATCGCGCCACCGCCGACGTCGCGGTGCTGCAGTTGGACGCGCCCGTCAATGGCAAGGCGCCATCCGCGCTTGGCGCGCCCGCCATTCCGATCGTGGTCGGTAGCCGCTTCACCATTGCCGGCATCGGGGTGACCGTGCGCGGCGACGGCAAGAGCGGCGGCACCGTTCGCGTCGCCGGCCTTGTCGCAACCGGCAAGCCGGGGACGCTGCAAATCCGCCTCGTCGATCCCTTGGGCCAGGGCTCGCGCGACGGGCTCGGTGCC
>NZ_JBAVNZ010000327.1:0-14268 GCF_049691595.1 Bradyrhizobium sp. | reverse complement strand
GTTCAAGGTCGATGCCGGCGAGACGCTCGCGGTCGTCGGCGAGTCTGGCTGCGGCAAGTCGGTCACCGCGATGTCCGTGCTGCGGCTGATCCCAACGCCGCCTGGAAAGATCGCAGGACGCATTCTGTTCGAAGGCCGCGACCTGCTGCAGGCGACCGAGCGCGAGATGCGCGCGATCCGGGGCAAGGACATTTCGATGGTCTTCCAGGAGCCGATGACATCGCTCAATCCGGTGCTCACCATCGGGCGCCAGATCAACGAGACTGTGATGCTGCACGAGGGGGTGTCACGCGCCGATGGCGACCGGCGCACGATCGAGATGCTGCGCCTCGTCAACATCCCCGAGCCCGAGCGCCGGCTGACGCAGTATCCCCACGAGCTGTCCGGCGGCATGCGCCAGCGGGTCATGATCGCGATGGCGCTCGCCTGCAATCCGAAGTTGCTCATCGCCGACGAGCCGACCACGGCGCTCGACGTCACCGTGCAGGCCCAGATCCTGGCGCTGCTCGCCGAAATCCGCGCGCGGCTCGGCATGAGCATGCTGTTCATCACCCACGATCTCGGCATCGTGCGCCGCATCGCCGACGTCGTCTGCGTGATGAACGGCGGCAAGATCGTCGAGCAGGGCCCGGTCGAGGAGGTTTTTACCGCGCCGAAACATCCGTATACGCGTGACTTGCTGGCCGCGGAGCCGAAGCCGGATCCGGCGCCGCCGCGGCCGGAGCAGCCGGTGGTGATGTCGGCGGACAATCTGAAGGTCTGGTTTCCGGTCAAGCGCGGCCTGTTGCGCTCCACCGTCGGGCATATCAAGGCAGTCGATGGCGTCAGCCTCGCGGTGCGCAAGGGCGAGACGCTTGGCGTCGTCGGCGAGTCCGGCTCCGGCAAGACCACGCTCGGACTGGCGCTGCTGCGGCTGATTTCGTCGGACGGGCCGATCGTCTTCCTCGGCAACAACATTCAGGGGCTGCGCTTCAAGGCGATGCTGCCGTTCCGCCGCGACATGCAGATCGTGTTTCAGGATCCGTTCGGGGCGCTGAGCCCGCGGATGTCGGTCGGCGACATCGTCGCCGAGGGCCTCTCCGTGCATCAGCGCGCGCTTTCAAGCGAGGCGCGCGAGGCGCGGGTAATCAAGGCGCTGCGAGACGTCGGCATGGATCCGGCAACGCGGTTCCGCTATCCCCACGAATTCTCCGGCGGCCAGCGCCAGCGCATCTCGATCGCGCGGGCGGTGGTGCTGGAGCCGAATTTCGTCGTGCTGGACGAGCCGACCAGCGCGCTCGACATGCTGTTCCAGGCCCAGATGGTCGACCTGTTGCGCGAGCTGCAGCGCAAGCGCGATCTGACCTACATGTTCATCTCCCACGATCTGCGCGTGGTGGCCTCGCTGGCTAGCCATCTGATCGTGATGCGTCATGGCAAGGTGGTGGAGGAGGGGCCGGCCTCGGAGCTGTTCAAAAATCCGAAGAGCGACTATACCCGCGCGCTGTTCGCCGCCGCGTTCCGGCTGGAAGCCGCGCCCGATGGCGCGGTCGGGATTTAGTCCAGCCGCTTGATCGCGACCACCTCGCTGCCGGCGGCCTTGATGCGCGCGACCGCCTCGCCGGTGTTCTCGATCACGGTCGCCATATGATGCGCGTTGGCGTGGACGATCGTTTGGGCATCGCGCACGATGGCGACATGGCCGTTCCAGAACATCAGGTCGCCGCGCTTTGGCTGCATCGATTCCGCCGCGCTCAAGGTCCTGCCGAGCCCATCCTGCTGCATGTCGCTGTCGCGCGGGCAGCCGGTGCCGGCAGCATTGAGCGCAATCTGCAGCAGGCCCGAGCAGTCGATCCCGAAACTGCTCTTGCCGCCCCACAGATAGGGCGTGCCGACGAATTTTTCGGCGACCGCGACGAAATCCGTCGCCATGGAACCGAGTTCGCCGACATGCCGGCGCGGCAGATACCAGCCCTCCCGCGTCACGGCGAACGCGCCATCCTCGCGCACGACGCTCACGCGCGCCTCCATCGAAAGCGTTTCGGCCGGCGGCAGTTTGATCGAGGGGCCCGGAAACGCGAATGTCCGCAAGGCCGTGACCTTGTGGGTCGGCCCGGCCACGGGCTTTGCCAGCGCGGTATCGGGAAGCCAGCCGACATAACCATCGCTGTTCAATTGACCCCAGGCCCAGCCTTCGCCGTTGCGGTCATAGATCGTGACCCGCTCGCCCTTCAGCGCCTGCGTCAGCAGCAGTGCGTCCGCCACCGGCGCCGCGCGCAGCGACGCGATGGCGCCGGCCACCTCGAAGGCCTCGCCGGAAACGAAGCGCGCCGCCCGAACCTTGCCTTCGAGATATTTCGCGGCGAGATCGGCCCGCGCCGGCGTCAGCCGCGGATCATCCATAGCGTTCGCCCAGCAATTTGTAGATCGCGCGCGCGGCCTGGCATTCGCCGCCTTCGGGGCGCGCGGGTTTAGCGGTCGGGGTCCAGCCATAGATATCGACATGCAGCCAGCTTGTGGCGGCTTCGACAAACCGTTGCAGGAACAGGGCGCAGGTGATCGAGCCGGCGAAGGTGCCCGACGGCGCGTTGTTGATGTCGGCGACTTTCGAATCCAGCAAGGAATCGTAAGGTGGCCACAGCGGCATGCGCCACAACGGATCGTTCTCCTGCCTGGCGCAGCGCGCGACGTCCTCGGCCAGCGTCTCATCATTGGTGTAAAAGGGCGGTAAATCCGGACCCAGCGCCACCCGCGCCGCGCCGGTCAGGGTTCCCAGATCGATCAGCAGCTCCGGCTTCTCCTCACCCGCGAGCGCCAGCGCATCGGCCAGCACCAGCCGGCCCTCGGCGTCGGTGTTGCCGATCTCGACGGTCAAGCCCTTGCGCGACTTGAAGATGTCGAGCGGACGAAACGCGTTGCCGGCGACCGCGTTCTCGACTGCCGGGATCAGGACCCTCAGCCGGACCTTGAGCTTCGCGTCCATCACCATCTGCGCAAGCGCCAGCACGTTGGCGGCGCCGCCCATGTCCTTCTTCATGATCAGCATGCCGCTCGACGGTTTCAGGTCGAGCCCGCCGGTATCGAAACACACGCCCTTGCCGACCAGGGTGACCTTGGGATGGCCGGGATCGCCCCATGAGAAATCGATCAGGCGCGGCGCGCGGGTCGAGGCCATGCCGACCGCATGAATCAGCGGAAAGTTCTGTCGCGTCAGTTCGTCGCCGGTGATGCAATTGAAGCTGGCGCCGAACCGCGCCGCGAGCGTTTGCGCGGCCTCTGCCAGCTCCTCCGGCCCCATGTCGTTCGAGGGCGTGTTGATGAGGTCGCGCGCCAGCGCCGCGGCGTCCGCCATCCGCAGGATATCGGCGGCGTCGATGCCCTCGGGCGGCACCAGCCTGACCTCGGGCGCGTCCGTCTTGCGATAGCGGCCGAAGCGGTAGCTCCCCAGCGCAAAGGCGAGCGCCGCCAATCGGATGTCGTGCGGCGAATTCGCAAAACGGTAGACGCCCGGCGGCAGCAGGCCCGGCAGCGCGCCGGGCCGGAACGGATCGCGCGACGGGCTGGTTTCGTCCTCGAGGCCGAACAGCACCTGCGCAATCCGGCCATCGGACGCTGGCAGCGTCAGGCATTTGCCGGGGCTCGCCTTGAAGCCGTTGGCCTCCGCGAATTTCAGCGCCTCGGCGGGAAGGTGCTTGCTGATCGCCTGCCACGTTGCGTCGGTGGCGAAAGTAATAGGGATGGCTGCAGCGGCTGGCGTGGTCTCGAACACGGATGGCATGGCGGTCTCGGGGTCATGGGCAGAGGCGGCTGCCGCCTACTACACGCCTTTCGGCGTTCATGGTAGGCTTCGTGTTGGCAACCTCCAGGGAGGGTCAGATGGCCGGGAAGGGTCTCGACGGCCGGCATCGCGACAAGACCGGCCGCATCGACAGCAAACACGGCAATACGCCGGTCGGTTCGTTGCGCAAGACCTATGGCGCGCATTTTGCGCAAGGCCGCCGCGAGGACATGCCGAGAATGCTGCTCGCCGAAACCGGCTCCGGGTCACTGCACGCTTACGTGCGCGAGCATCACAAATAGCTGAAATGCGGGACGGGCACCGGCCCGTCTTTGCGAGATTGGAAACTGTCATCTTCTCCAGCCGGGGCAATGCAATGGATATTGTGCTGGGCATTATTACGGCGGTCGGTCACGCGATCGAATGGGTATTCGCCTATATGGAGAGCCATCACTGGATCTTCGGCCTCGTCCTGATCGGGTACATGTTTTATCTCCACGACCGGAGCCTTCACGCGAGGTTCGATGCGCTCGACAAGCGGGTCGATGAGATCAGGCGACGTCTCGCCATCGATTATTAGAGGGCAGGCCCCGGACAGCTTCCTGTGGTTTCAGCCGCGCTGTTTCGGGGCGGCGCCATGGTGCTGCCTTCGCGCGGCCATTAACCGGACGTTAGGGTTAACAGTCTATTGCTGGCACGTTCCGGGCGTTCCATTCGCCCGATATCCTGAGCTGAAATGCCATGCGTCGACAGTCCAGCCTTGCCCGGTATCTGGCTTCCGCGGCCGTGACGGCCTTGCTCGCCGCGGGCCTCGGCGGCTGCCAGACCATATCCGACGTCACGGGGTCGCTGACGCAGAAGGTCGAGCCCGCGCCTGCCGATCCGCGCCGAGCGGTCGAGGTCTACGGCGAGCGATACCGCGCCAACCCAAAGGATACCGACGCCGCGCTGGCCTATGGCCAGGCGCTCCGTGCGACCGGCCAGCACGGCCAGGCCGTCGCCGTGCTGGAACAGGCGACCATCGCCCATCCCGGCAACAAGGCGCTGCTTGCCGGCTACGGCCGCGCGCTCGCCGACAATGGCAATTCGCAGGCTGCGTTCGACGTTCTGAGCCGCGCCCATTCGCCCGACCGTCCGGACTGGCGAATCCTGTCGGTGCAGGGGACGACGCTCGACAAGCTCGGCAAGCATGAGGAGGCGCGCCGCTATTACGCCAGCGCGCTGAAGATCGTCCCGGACGAACCTTCCGTGCTGTCCAATCTCGGCCTTTCCTACATGCTGACCCGGGAATTGCCGCGAGCGGAACAGACCTTGCGGCAGGCCCATGCGAGCAGCCGGGCCGACGCGCGGGTACGGCAGAATCTGGCGCTGGTGGTGGGCCTGCAGGGCCGCTTCGCCGAGGCCGAAACCATCGTCAAGGCTGATCTGCCGGCGGATGAAGCGGCCGCCAACGTGGCCTATCTCCGGCAAATGCTGAACCGCAAGGACCCGCGGACAGTGGCAAGGGCGGCGCCGGTGGTGGCGCGCGGCCAGGACGACTGATCGTTTCGATCACCTTATCCAGATAATCTCGGCGCAGCGTCTTTACCTCTCCCGCCTGCGGCGGGCGGGGAAACGGTCTATCCATTCGGGCGAGCGCATCGTGGGAAAGCACCCCCGCCCCAACCCTCCCGCGCAAGCGGGAGAGGGAGCGCACTACCACCGTCGAGAGAACTCTGAACCGCCGCGGCGCTCACTGCATCGCCGCGACCTTGATGCCGGTCGGTCCGAGAATGACGACGAACAGCACCGGCAGGAAGAACAGGATCATCGGCACGGTGAGTTTCGGCGGCAGCGCCGCCGCCTTCTTCTCGGCCTCGTTCATCCGCATGTCGCGGTTTTCCTGCGCCATCACGCGCAGGCTCTGGCCGAGCGGGGTTCCGTATCGTTCCGATTGCATCAGGGCGAGGCAGACCGATTTCACGCCCTCGAGGCCGGTGCGCTTCGCCAGGTTCTCGTAGGCCATCTTGCGGTCCTGCAGATAGGACAGCTCGGCCGTGGTCAGCGCGAATTCCTCCGACAGCGCCACCGATTGCGTGGCGATTTCGCCGGCGACCTTGCGGAAGGCGACCTCGACCGACATGCCGGACTCGATGCAGATCAGCAGGAGGTCGAGCGCGTCGGGGAACGCGCGCTTGATCTGGAGCTGGCGCTTGCTGATCGCGTTCTTCAGGAACAGCATCGGCGCCTGCAGGCCGAGATAGGCCACGGCGACGCAGATGCCGATCTTGATCGGCACCGATTTTTCCATATGCGAGATCACGAACACATACAGGATGGCGCCGAGGAACATCACGATCGGCGTCACCGCACGGGCGAACAGGAAGGTGACATAGGGCGCGTGGCCGCGATAGCCGGCCATCACCAGCTTTTCGTGCGCGGCTTCCTGGGCCAGCCATTTGGTGAGGTTGAAGTCCTCCACCACCTTGGAGACCACCTGCTTCGGGGTCTGGCGCAGCGATACCTTTTCCGAGTTGTTGAGGCGCTCACGCTCGCGTTGCCGCAGCCGCTCGCGCTCGCTGGCAACGGCCTTCAGGCGCTTTGCCAGGCCCTCGCCGGCAAGCAACGGCATGATCAGGGTGTAGGCGGTCGCGCTGGCGGCAACCGCGGCCAGCAGCATGGTCATGAACCGGACGTCGTGGAGTTTGGCAACGAGAAAGTCGATCATGCGGCACCGTCAGAAGTCGAAATTGATCATTCTCTTCATCACGAAGATGCCGATGGACATCCAGATCACGCAGCCGACCAGCATCAATTGACCGGTCGGGTGGGTCCACAGCAGCGAGATGTATTCGGGGGTCGACAGGTAGACCAGCAGCATGACGATGGGCGGCAGCGAACCGATGATGCCCGCGGACGCCTTGGCTTCCATCGACATCGCCTGGATCTTCTCCGCCATCTTCTTGCGGTCGCGCAGCACCTTGGAGAGGTTACCGAGGGCTTCCGACAGATTGCCGCCGGATTTTTGCTGGATCGCGATCACGATGCCGAAGAAATTGGCCTCCGGCACCGGCATCCGTTCGAACAGGCGCGAGCAGGCCTCGCCGAGCGGCATGCCGACGGCCTGGGTCTCGATGATGGCCAGGAATTCGCCCTTGAGCGGCTCGGGCGCGTCGGCGGCGACGACCTTGATCGATTCAAACAGCGGCAGGCCGGCCTTGATGCCGCGGACGATCACGTCGACGGCGTCCGGCAGCGCTCTCAGGAATGCCGCCTCCCGGCGTTTCTTGAGATAGCTCAGGCCCCAGCGCGGCAGGCCGAAGCCGGCGGCGAAACCCAGCCCCAACGCGCCGAGCAGCCCCCCGCCGAGCGACAGCGCGATCGCAAAGGCCGCGGCCCCGAGCATGCCGGACGTGATCCAGAATTGCCGGGTCGTCCAGGTAAGGCCGGCCTGGGTGAGGCGCGTGCTCAGCGCGATTTTCTTTTCCTTCCGGCGGCGCGCCTCGAGTTCCCTCAGCGATCCCTCGACCTGCTCGCGGCGTGAGCGCTGGTTCTTGTCGGTCTGGCGTGCCGCGGGTTCGGGGCGCGCGATCGAGGCGCGGCGCGACTCGGCTTTCCTCTCGCCCGACAGCAAGGGATACAGAAAGACCCATGCCAGACCGCCGACGGCGGCCATGGCGAGGAATGCCAGTGCGAGTGTTTGCATGTTCATGGTCGGCCCCCTCAGACGTTCGCCGCGACTTCGGCGGCATCGAGTGCTGCGGCGAGCCGCTTCTCCTCGTTGTAATACCGCGCGCGCTCCCAGAAGCGCGGACGTCCGATGCCGGTCGAGCGATGCCGGCCGATGATCTTGCCGTTGGCGTCCTCGCCGATCATGTCATACAGGAAGACGTCCTGGGTGATGATGGTATCGCCTTCCATGCCCATCACCTCGGTGATGTGCGTGATGCGCCGCGAGCCGTCGCGCAGGCGCGCGGCCTGGATGATGACGTCGATCGAGGCGCAGATCATCTCGCGAATGGTGCGGGAGGGCAGCGAAAATCCGCCCATCGTGATCATCGATTCGCAGCGCGACAGGGCTTCACGGGGATTGTTGGCGTGCAGCGTTCCCATCGAGCCGTCATGGCCGGTGTTCATGGCCTGCAGCAGGTCGAAGGCCTCGGGTCCGCGGACTTCGCCGACGATGATGCGCTCGGGCCGCATGCGCAGGCAGTTGCGGACCAGCTCGCGCATGGTGACCTGGCCCTCGCCCTCGATGTTGGGCGGACGGGTTTCCAGCCGCACCACATGCGGTTGCTGCAACTGGAGCTCGGCGGCGTCTTCGCAGGTGATGACGCGTTCGTCATGTTCGATGAACTGGGTCAGGCAGTTCAAGAGCGTGGTCTTGCCGGAGCCGGTGCCGCCGGAAATCAGCACGTTGCAGCGGACGCGGCCGATGATCTGCAGGATGGTCGCGCCTTCCGGAGAGATCGCGCCGAACCTGACCAGCTGGTCGAGCGTCAGCTTGTCCTTCTTGAATTTGCGGATGGTGAGCGCGGGGCCGTCGATCGCGAGCGGCGGCACGATGGCGTTGACGCGTGAGCCGTCGGCAAGCCGGGCGTCGCAGATCGGCGAGGATTCGTCGACGCGGCGGCCGACCTGGCTGACGATGCGCTGGCAGATGTTCAGGAGCTGCTGATTGTCGCGGAACCGGATGCCGGTGCGCTGAATCTTGCCGGCGACCTCGATGAATACCGTGCCGGCCCCGTTGACCATGATATCGGCGATATCGTCGCGCGACAGCAACGGTTCCAGCGGACCGTATCCGAGCACGTCGTTGCAAATGTCGTCGAGCAGTTCTTCCTGCTCGGCGATCGACATCACGATGTTCTTGATCGCGATGATCTCGTTGACGATATCGCGAATTTCCTCGCGCGCCGATTCGCCGTCGAGCTTGGCGAGCTGGGCGAGGTCGATCGCCTCGATCAGGGCGCCGAAGATCGTCGCCTTGACCTGGTAGTAGTTGTCGGACCGCCGCGCCTCGATCGAGGGCGCCGGCGGCGGCTTGGCAGGCGCGATCGGCGGCGAAGCGACGGTCGGCGGTGCGACTTCGCGCGCGACCGCCGGCGCGCTGGAGGAAGGCTCCGGCGCTTGCACAACGGGCTTTGGCGCCCGCGTATCGTTGTCAGTTCCGCTACGCTTACCAAACACGACGGTACTCCATACGGGCGGCTATTTGGCCCGCAGCTTCTCGAGCAGGGGCGACAGGAACGAACCCCGCGGCTTTTTGGTCTCAGCGCGGCCTGTCAACCGCTGCGCGATCTGCAGAAACAACTCGGTGGTGCGATGACCGGCGGAGATTTCCGCGATCATCTGCCCGTTATTGGCGGCCGAACCGAACATCTGCGGATCGAACGGAATCGCCGCGATCGGCTGGCTTTCGATGGCCTTGGCGAACTCGCCGGCGTTGATTTCCGGCCGTTTCGGCACGCCGACCTGATTGAGACAATAGAGCGGCGCGCGGTCGTTCGGCCGCGACGCCTTCAGCAGGTCGACCAGGTTCTTGGTGTTGCGCAAATTGGCGAGATCGGGCATCGCGACGATCAGGATATCGTCGGCGGCGATCAGGGCGCGCTTGGTCCATCCCGACCATTGATGGGGGACGTCGAGCACGATGCAGGGCATCGAGGTGCGCAGCGTGTCGAAGATCGAGTCGAAGGCATCGGCGCCGAAGTCGTAGACCTTGTCGAGCGTCGCCGGCGCCGCCAGCAGGCTCAGGTGGTCGGTGCACTTCGACAGCAGGCGGTCGATGAACGCGGTATCGACCCGATCGGGCGAGAATACCGCATCGGCAATGCCTTGCGGAGGATCCTGGTTGTAATCGAGGCCGGCCGTGCCGAACGCGAGGTCGAGATCGGCGACCACGGAATCGAGGGCAAGATCGCGCGCGATCGCAAAGGCGACGTTGTGGGCGATGGTGGACGCGCCGACGCCGCCCTTGGCGCCGACCACGGCAATGACGCGGCCGACCGCCTTGGCTTCCGGCGCCGAGAACAGGTTGCAGACCGAACGAACCACGTCGATGGCCGTGACCGGCGCGATGACGTAGTCGCTGACGCCGCGGCGCACCAGTTCGCGATAGAGCGCGACATCGTTGATGCGGCCGATCACGATCACGCGGGTTCCGGCGTCGCAGACGCTGGCGAGCTGGTCGAGGCCGGTGAGGATGTCGTTGCGGCCTTCGGTCTCCAGGATGATCACATTCGGCGTCGGCGCCGACCGATAGGCCTCGGTCGCGGCCGCCATGCCGCCCATCTGGATCTTGAGATGCGCCTTGCCGAGACGGCGGTCTTCGCCCGCCGATTGCACCGCGGCCGCGGTTTCCACCGTATCGCAAAATGCCTGTACCGACACCCGCGGCGCCGGCGCAATGTGATCTTCCGCGGGCGGCAACGTGAGGTCCGGCTGCTGTTCGGGATTCTGGCGCGCGTAGCTGATCATTTGCCTGTATCGCTGAGTTTGGCCTTTTCGGCCTCGGGATAGATGGTCGTGGTCGAAGTGCCCTTGCGATACTTCTCGAAAGCGATGTTGCGCCGCGTCGTATAGGCGGGCGTCTCGTCACGCGGCTGCACCAGATCGGACGGATTGTCGATCATCGCCGCCAGGTTGCGCTGGTTGGCGCAACCGAAATTGTAATACGGCTTGTTCTCGAAGTAGCTCTTGTTGTTCACGGACGGTCCGAGGTCCTCGGGCCAGAGGCCGCAGGGGCCGGCGACTGCCGAGATTTTCGGATAGTTCAGCCGGATCGCCGCCAGGTGCCGCGGGTCTTCCGGATGATATTTGCGGATATTGACCGCGCGCGGCGGCACGCCGGCGGCGGCGAACGTCGCCTGGATCTCGCGCAGGGAATCGGCTGCCGCCCGCGCATTCGGCGTCTTGACGGGCAGATCGATGCTGATGGCGCCGGTGCCTTCACGCAGCCAGGCTTGCGCCAGCCCCATCACGTCGGCGCGCTGCGAAGCGGAGAGACCGCCGCGACCCTGACCGACGATAACGACGATCGAGCGGTTGGCTTCCTGGATCGCGATCGGATGCCGCTGACGGTAGTCGTTGGGGACGCTCGCCGTCGCCAGATCCTCCTCGGCGTGCTTGCAGGCTCCGAGCGCCACGGCGGCACCGAGCAGCGCTCCCGCCAGGCGGAGGGCGCGCTTGCGATCGGTGGGTATTGTGGATGTCATCGGTTGGGTCATCGTCCCGCCTCAGTCGGTAATGAAGCCGTAAGTGCCGCGATAATTCCGCGCCGGCTCGACGCGGCCCGGAACGCCGTAGATGCGATTGATGCTGCCCAACAGATCGGACTGTGGATCCGAAGCGCTGGCAAAGCCGTCATCCGGACGCGACAGGTCCTTCTGCGCGACCGCGCGGACCACATAGGGCGTCACCAGAACCATCAGTTCGGTCTGGCTGCTGACGAAGTCGCGGCTGCGGAACAGCGAGCCGAGCACCGGCAATTGCGAAAGACCCGGGAAACCGTTGATGGCTTGCTTGGTCTGCTCCTGGATCAGGCCGGCCATCGCCATGGCGCCACCGGAGGGGATTTCCAGGGTGGTTTCGGCGCGGCGGGTCTTGATCGATGGAATGGTCACGGAGTTGACCGTGGAAGCGGTGACCGACTGCGACAGCGTGATCGAGTTGTCGTTCGACAGCTCCGACACTTCGGTCATCACCCGCAGGCTGATCCGGCCTTCGCTCAGCACCACCGGCGTGAAGTTGAGGGAAATGCCGAACTTCTTGAAGCTGATCTGGGTGGTACAGACATGCGTGGTCGGGTCGCAGGAATAGCCCGCGGGAACCGGAAACTCGCCGCCGGCGATGAAGGTCGCGGACTCGCCGGAAATCGCGGTCAGATTGGGCTCGGCCAGGGTGCGCACCACGCCGGCGCTTTCCATCGCGCGCAGGGTGGCTGTCACCGACGGGATGTTGCCGCCGCCGCCGAACGTTCCAGATGCGGTGTTGCCGGTGAGGGCGCGGCCATAGGCGGTGAACGGGTTGGCGTTGCTGAAATTCACCACCGCCGTGCCGTAGGTCATGCTCGCCGTGAGGTCGATTCCGAGCTGCTTGATGATGCTGCGCGCGACTTCGGCGACCGTGACCTTGAGCATCACCTGATCGCGGCCGCGAACCACGATCGAGTTGACGACCTTGTCCGGACCGCCCACCAGGCGCGCGGCCATTTCACCGGCCTGCTGCGCCTCGATCGGGCTCGATGCGGCGCCGGACAGCACCACGCCGTCGCCGACGCCTTCGATCTGGATGTCGGCGTTCGGCAGCGACTGCTTCAGCGCGGTGCGCACGCCGTTGAGGTCGCGCTTGACGGCGATGTCGTAGGCGGCCATCTGCTGGCCGGCGGAATCGAAGAACACGATGTTGGTCTGGCCGACCGCTGCGCCGATGATATAGGCGCGCTGGGCGGAGCGAACGACGGCGTTGGCGATCTTGGGATCGGCGACCAGCACATCCTTGATGTCACGCGGCAGGTCGATCACGACGGATTTGCCGATGCCGAGCGAAAGAAAGCGCGCGTTGATCTGCCCGTCGGCGGCTACCGGCGCCGCGACGCGATAATCACCTGCCACCACCGGCGTCAGCGCCGGATTGAGGGTCAGCGCGGTGACGGCCGAAAACGACAGGGCGCGAACGATGAGCGTCCGCATCAATGGTTGATTTCCCCTGCACTTCATATCGCGCGTCCTTTCGGTCACTTCTGTATCGTCGTCGGGCTGGCGACGCCGTAACGCACGACGTTGACGCTGTTGCCGCGCCTGCGGGGTTGATCGTCGGAGCTGACCTCGACCATGTTGACGTCGGCGATGCTGCGCAGCGCCAGCGACAGCGTGCCGCTCTGGCGCGAACGGGCCAGCGTCTCGGCCTGTTCGGGCTTCAGTTCGAGCGTGACGGTCTTGCCGACCAGCGCGCTGCTGCCTTCCTTTTCCTTCGGCGCCTGGTCGATCGCGAGAACGCGGATATTGGTCAGGATGATTTCCGAATTGACGACGTCAGCGCCGCCGCCGCGCTGGTCGGGATTCTTCTCGCGCCTGGAAAGAATGACGTCGACCCGGTCGTTCGGCAGGATGAAGCCGCCGGCGCCGGTCTCGGGCGAGATTTCGGTCGAGATCGCGCGCATTCCAGCGGGCAGAATCGCGGCCATGAAGCCTGACCCGTCGGCCTTCACCAGCTTCTGCTCGCGGATCGGTTCGCCTGCGATAAAGGGGGCGCGCGCGATCTGGCCGGCCACCTCCTTCATCGCCTCCGCCTTGTCGGCGCGGCGGATGAAACTGTTGCTCGCGGTCGCTGCCGGCCAGGTCTGCCATTGCAGATCCTCAGGCTTGACGGTCTGGCCGAGGCCGATGTCGGATTTCGCCACGAGGATGTCCACCGTCTGCAACCGCGCAACCGGCTCGGCGGCGGGAGGCTTGTTGTCGATTCCGCTCGCGAGATAGAGCGCAGTCAGGCCGGCGCCCGCGGCGATCGCCAGAACCACAATGCGTGCGGTATTCATACGCTTCACTTTCCACATGACGCCGCGACGCTTCCGCCGCCGTGATGGGAGTTGACCAGTTATTCGTCAAAGCATGGTTAATGAGGCGTATCTAAATCGCCTTAACAGGCAGTTACCGCATCGCTGTTCAGTGGATCGCGAACCGGGCGAGGTCCACCGCCTTGATCCATTCGGTTTCCGGATAGACCATCAATGCGCCGAGCGCGAGCGCGATGCCGTAGGGGATGCCGCTTTCCTTGGCGTGAAGCCTGAGCAGCCAGGCCTGGCCGGCAAGCGGGTAGGGCAGCGGCCATTGCCGAAGCTGCAGCAGCAGCAATGTCAGCGCGCCGCCGAACAGCGATGCATAGACCAGATAGTCGAGCAGATGGCCGAAACCGAACCACAGCGCGGCCGCGGCCGCGACCTTGGCGTCGCCGCCGCCGACCCAACCCATCGCAAAGCAGCCAAAGGCGACCGCAAGCACGGCAGCGCCGGCCCCGGCATGCGAAAGGATGTCGGCAGGCCCCATGCCGCCGGGCAGCGCGACCACCAGAAAGCCCGCCGCCAGCGCCAGCGATACCCGGTTCGAAATCGTCATGGTGAAGAGGTCGCTCGCCGCCGCGAACGCCATCAGGGAAGGAAACAGCAGAAGACGCGCGATGTCGAGGATCATGGATGCAAGGGCCGTGCGGCTGATGCGAGGGGCGGAGCGTTGCCCGAGCCTATCCGTCAGAAATGAACAATCGGGAAACGAATGGTCGGATCACCAGATGCTGGCAATCCGGGCCGCGAGAGCGACCAGCGCGAGCGCCAGCGCGAGGCAGACCAGTTGCGTCGGAGCATCGGCCCGGCCGTCGGCCGGCGGATTGGCGAGGCGGGCCGCGATCGGGGCGGCGACAGGCTTACGCATGCGAACGCTCGTTCGGTCGAAACAAAAAAAGGCCCCGGCAGTACCGGGGCCCTTGATGAAGTCGGCTCGTAACCGTCGCTTACTTCAGCGAGGTGTTGATCGAGG
>NZ_JBAVNZ010000326.1:0-3714 GCF_049691595.1 Bradyrhizobium sp. | reverse complement strand
GCCCGGAGGCGGAACCCTCGAAGATTACCCGGAACGGCGTTCGCTGCTTGACGCCGGCGATCTTCTGGTAACCGAGCCACGCCGCGAACGACCCGGCGATCAACGCCAGGGTCAAGGTTCCGATCATCAGATTGCTGGCCCGCGCTTTCATTGCCATACCCTGCGAAGCAGGTTCCAGAGATAGCGGATTTGCGGCGTCAAGTCACCGCAACGAGGTCGTTTGACTAGGCCGGCCTGGGTTTTCGCGACGCCACAAAAACCCCGGTCAGCACCAGCGCGAAGCCGATGAAGTGGAACGACCGCGGATGCTCGCCGAGAAAGACGATGGACATGATGGTTCCGAACACCGGCACCACATGGAAGAACGGCGCGGCGCGGTTGGCGCCGATCAATTGAACGCCGCGGTTGAAGCAGAGGTAGGCCAGCGTCGATGGAAACACCGCGACATAGAACAGCGTCAGCAAATTGTTGGCGTCGATCCGCATCACCGGGCGCGCGAACAATTCCCAGATGAGGGGCGGAACCAGGCATGCCGCGCCGCAGCCGAAGGTGAAGCCGACGAACGACAGGCCATGGATCTCCGGGCGTTTCAGCGAGAGCACCGAGTAGAGCCCGAAGATCACGAGCGCCACGGTGAAGATCAGGTCGCCCTTGTTGAACGCGATGCTGGAAAGCGTGGTCAGGTCGCCATGCAGCAGGATCACCAGCACGCCTGCGAGCGACACCAGGATCCCGCAGGCTTGCGCGAGCGTCAGCCGCACGCCGAGCAGAACCAGCGACCACATCGCGACCACCAGCGGGCCGGCCGACTGCAGCAGCAGCGTGTTCAGCGCCTGGGTGTGCTCGAGCGACCAGTATTGCAGCGTGTTGAAGGTGGCGATGCCGGTGACGGAGAGCACGATCATGGCGCCGAGACGGCCGCGGATCGCGCCCCAGTCGCGCACCAGATGCGTCCAGGCGAAGGGGAGAATGATCAGGAACGCCAATGACCAGCGCAGGAACGACAGCGTCACCGGGGGAATATGTCCGGCGGCGAGGCGGCCGACGATGGCGTTGCCGGCCCAGCACAGCGCGGTGATGCTGAGCAGGAGATAGGGCTGGTTGGCGATCCATCTGCCGGAGGCGGTGCGCAGGTTGGATTCGGAAGCAGACATTGACGGCCCGGTTGATGACGCCGCGGCCCCGCCCGGCGCCTGGGCCGGGCCGGAATCGTATCCCCGGCCTTCCGTCACAGACACGGATTTCAGGCCTGCATCAATGGCGGAGATGCATCGCGACCATGCGCGGGGGGAGCGATCCGGGCGGAAGTTGGCCGGCCAGTCCGCCTCCCCGAGGGCGAGCGGCCAGACGCCTGACCATCTGTTCGGTCAGGTCGATCAGCCGCCGTTTTTTCCCAAGGACTTCCTGACAGGGCCGAGCCGCATCCTCAGGCCGTCAGGCCCTGCGCGACCGCGCCCATGGCCTTCGCGGCGTCGTGGGGGTCGAGTTCGATCTGCAACCCGCGTCGCCCGCCATTGACGAACACGCTGGATTGGCCGAGCGCCGAAAGCTCGATCGCTACCGGTATGCGTTTTTTCTGCCCGAACGGGCTGATGCCGCCGACATGATAGCCGGTGAGCCGTTCGGCATCGGGCGGACGCATCATTCTGGCGGTCTTGCCGCCGAACGCGGCGGCGAGTTTCTTCATGCTGACCTCGCGGTCCGAGGGCACCACGGCGCAGACCGGTCTGCCGTCGACCTCGGCCATCAGCGTCTTCAACAAGCGCTGTGGCTCGACGCCGAGCGCTTCGGCGGCCTGAAGACCGATCCGGTCGGCGCCGGAATCATAGTCGTAAGCGTGCAGCGTGAACGTCACGCCAAGTGCTTCCAGCGCCTGCACAGCCCTCGTGCTTGCTGCCATTTGACCGCCCGCTTCGCTGTCCTTCCCGGCGGTCCCGAGGCCCGCGCGCCGCCACAGATTTTCAGGGGATATCAATGGGTTGGAGGCCTTCCAAAGCGGTCCCAAAGCCCGTTCCCGCTTGCTTCGCGCACCCGGTTCCTTTATCCGGTGGGGGGCCTTGCATGCGAACGGCCCCGGCCGTGATTTCGGCTGGGCACGGTAAAGCATGATCCGGGGACGGGCACGGTTTTTCCGTCAGATCATGCGCGAACCAACACAGTTGCGGGGAACATTTTCGAATGGCCAATGTTGTCGTGGTCGGCGCCCAGTGGGGCGACGAAGGAAAGGGCAAGATCGTCGACTGGTTGTCGGAGCAGGCCGACATCGTCGTGCGCTTCCAGGGCGGCCACAATGCCGGCCACACGCTTGTCATCAATGGCGAGACCTACAAGCTTGCGCTGCTGCCGTCCGGCGTGCTGCGGCCGTCGAAACTCGCCGTGATCGGCAACGGCGTGGTGTTCGATCCGCAGGCCTTCCTCGATGAGGTCGCAAGGCTGCGGGGCCAGGGCGTCGCCATCAGCCCGGACAATCTGCGCGTTGCCGAGAACGTCACGCTGATCCTGCCCTTGCACCGCGAGCTCGATGCGCTGCGTGAATCCGCAAGCGCGGTCACCGCGATCGGCACCACGCGCCGCGGCATCGGGCCGGCCTATGAAGACAAGGTCGGCCGCCGCGCGATCCGACTGATGGACCTCGCCGATATCGATACGCTGCCGCACAAGATCGAGCGCCTGCTGGCGCATCACAACGCGCTGCGCCGTGGCCTCAACCTCGAAGAGATCGACGGCGACGGCATTTTGAGGGAATTGACCGCGCTGGCGCCGAAATTGTTGCCCTATGCCGAAACGGTGTGGCGGCTGCTCGACCTCAAGCGGCGCGAGGGCAAGCGGATCCTGTTCGAGGGCGCGCAGGGTGCGCTGCTCGACGTCGATCACGGCACTTATCCCTATGTCACGTCGTCGAATACGGTAGCGGCGCAGGCGGCGACCGGCACCGGCATGGGGCCGAGCGCGGTCGGCTATGTGCTCGGCATCTGCAAGGCGTATACAACGCGGGTCGGGCAGGGACCGTTTCCGACCGAACAGGATAACGAGATCGGCCGCAGGATCGGCGAGCGCGGCCGTGAGTTCGGCACCAATACCGGCCGGCCGCGGCGCTGCGGCTGGTTCGACGCCATGCTGGTGCGCCAGGCCGTGCGGACCTGCGGCATCACCGGCCTGGCGCTGACCAAGCTCGATATTCTCGACGGGTTCGACAGCATCGAGGTCTGCACCGGCTATATTCTGGACGGCAAGGAAATCGACCATCTGCCGGCGGGCGAGGGTGCCCAGGCCCGGGTGGTGCCGGTCTACGAGACCATCGAGGGCTGGAAGGAGCCGACCGCCAACGCCCGTTCATGGGCTGATTTGCCGGCCCAGGCCATTAAATATGTCCGAAGGGTGGAGGAACTCGTGGGTTGCCCGATCGCGCTGCTTTCCACAAGCCCGGAACGCGAGGATACTATCCTGGTTCAGAATCCCTTCGAGGCCTAGTGGAATGTTACCGCAAAGCCCGCACCGTTGAGTTGATATGGCTGATTACTACCCGCTGATCGCCCGCGCCATTGCCGGACTGGACCCCAGTGCTCCCGGCGAGAGCCGTCGTGCGCTTTATGAACGGGCCCGAGCCGCGTTGATCGCGCAGCTGCGCAGCGTGCAGCCGCCCCTCAGCGAATCCGAAATCACCCGCGAGCGGCTGTCGCTGGAAGAGGCCGTGCGCAAGGTCGAGTCCGAAGC
>NZ_JBAVNZ010000325.1:0-6779 GCF_049691595.1 Bradyrhizobium sp. | reverse complement strand
TCCATGCGAGATGGCGGGTTAAAGAGAACCCGCCCTACGCGAGCTTTTTCTTGCGCTTGGCCGCGGCTTTGGGTCTTGCCCTGGCTTTCGCAGGAGCCTTCTTTGGCTCTTTCCTTGCCTTGGCGGCGATTTTCCTCTTCGGAGTGCGCGCCGCTGGAACGACGGCGACCTCCGCGCCAATTGCCGATGTCGGGGTGCTCGCAGGCAGGAGAAAGCCGCCGAAGTCACCGGCATTGCCGTTGATCTCGTCCGGATCGATCTCATCGCGGAAATTGCAAAAGTTTGCGAGCGGCAATGCCTGCAGAATATTCCAGCGGCGCGATGCCTTGAACGCCCGCGTTCCTCTGAAGCCGCCGGATTGCGAAAGCCACGTCAGCTTGACGATGCCGGCATCGAGCAAACCCTGGCACACGGCGCCGGAGCCATAAACCCCGATCCGATAGGGATTGCCCGCGGCTGCGAAAGTCGCGGCGATGGCCCGGAAATGCGGGAGGATCGCGCGATCGAATTCAGCCTGGGTCGCATCGAAATCGGCCGAAAAATAGATCGCGGAACCCTGCGGCTGGCGGATGACATTTTTGGCGTAGTCGAGTGCGTCCCGAGCTTCCCGCCTGCCCTTGGCCGAACTGAAGTCGGCCTCGAACCGATGGCGGTTCTGATAGACCGGCCATATCTTTATTCCCGCATCCGACAGTCGCCGCGCCTCCGCCGCCGTCAGTATCTTCGGGTTGATCCGCCTCGCGGTGTAGTAACGGCCGATCGCCGCGATCTGCTTGTCCTTCAGGCATGGGATCAGATTGCGCGCGTTTTGCGCGGTGTCGAGAGCGCTGAATGCCATGGTTTCCTCCGGGTCATTTTTGGGTGCGGGCGCGGGGACCGAGGCAGGGCGCAGCAGGGCCGGGCGTGGGGCGTTGAAGACGATACCGCCGGTTGCGGGGTGAAGCATTCAAGCCCGCGATGATGGCAGGGAAGGGGCGGTCGGCGCGGCCCGTTCGGTTGGCATCGCTGGGGCGAGATGGCCGGTTGATTCAGGTCAATCGCGCGAGGGCGCCGGCGTACGGCAAATTGTCCGGTTGCCGTTTACCACTTGTTATCCCCAGCGTCGGGCTTGCCAGGAACGGCCGCGGCGAAGGTCTATCATCACACCACAAGGAGCCGGGTGATGATTGACATCGCCAACATGGACCGCGCGCTTGACGAAACGCTGATGCAACTGGGCGCCATTGTGCTGCGATTGTCCGATCCGCAGGTAACCCGGACCGACGAAGAGCGCCACGCGCTGGCGCGGTCGGTCGATCAATTTTCGGTTTGCGCCGCGCGCTCAGGCAATCCCCGCGTCCAGGCGCTCAAGGCCCAACTCGTGGCGACGCTGCGACCGCGGCTGGTCGCCAGCAGGTAGCGGATTGCGGGCATTCGGCGAAAGCCGGTGGTGGGATCCATGCGAGATGGCGGGTTAAAGAGAACCCGCCCTACGCGAGCTGGCGTTACGCGACGTGTAACTCCACGCCTGCGCGCTTTTGAAGGTATCCGATCACACTAAACAGATTTTTTGCTTGCGGATTGCCGCGTGGGCCAAACATGCGGATGAGGCTCTTTGCAGGCGCGCCTGTGGCCTCACCCAGTTTCTCGAAGCCGACCGTCGCCTTGATGTAATCGCGCAGGATTGTCTTTCCGGTCTCGACATCGCCGCTGAGCATGGCATCGATGCCTTCGCGAAGAAGCGCTTCGGCAAATTTCCTGTCCGCCTTGACCCGGGCCTGCACGAGATCCTTGAAGGGTTTTGTTTTTGCCATCATCCGTCTCCGTTCAGCGCTGCCTGCGCTTGCCTTGTTTGTAGGTCCGCCAATAGTCTTGGGCCGTATCAATGTCCCGCTGCTGCCGCTTCTTTGTCCCGCCTGTCAGCAGGATCACGATCGTGTCGCCATCCCGCCCGAAATAAATCCGGTAGCCCGGCCCGAAGTCGATCTTGCATTCCAGCACGCCTTCGCCGACGCTCTTTACGTTGGAGAAGTTGCCTTGCTCCATGCGGGCTATGGCGCGGGCAATCTTGGCGCTCGCGACCGGGTCCAGTTCCGCAAACCATTCGGCGAACGGCTCCCGACTGCCGGCGGCGACATAGTAGCGGATTTCAACCATTCGATGTAAGTAACACAAGTGTTACCTCTCTGTCTATCCCGATCGCGCGGCATTGATCATCGTGCTCGAACCGGCCCGCACAAGCACGCGATCCAGCAGACCTTCTTCCTCTATGTCTACGAGCCCGGCGGCAACCGCGTCGAGGTCGCGAACGCCGGCGCCCGCCTGATCCTGGCGCCGGACTGGAAGCCGATCGTGTGGACCGAGGAGGAGCGCAGGAAAGGCCAGGCGTGGGGACTGAAGACGATCGAGTCGTTTCACACCCACGGCACGCCGCCGGTGTGAAGGGGGCCGAGTCTGTCGTGCTACCGTTACGCCATTCCCTGCGATACAGCCTCCAAGCTGGTGCTTTATTGACTTCATATATGAAACGACCCCACCCTCCGGTTGACGAAGGGAGGCATACGAGATGCTGATGAAGGGAAAGGTATGCGTCGTTACCGGTGCCGCGTCACTTCAAGGGATCGGCCGGGCTACCGCCCATATGCTCGCCGCAAACGGGGCGCATGTCGTGGTGATTGATGTCAGCGAGAACGTTGACAACGTGGCTGGAGACATCGCCGCGGATCATCCGTCATCGTCGATCCTTGGTGTGAAATGCAATATCGTGGACAGCGCGTCCTGTGAGCAAGCGGCGACCAAGGTCTCGCGTGTATTCAACCAGGTTGACGCCCTGATTCACTGCGCAGGCGTCATCCGCTCTGGCAGATATGATGAGATCAGTAGGAAAGATTTCGATGAGGTGATCGCAGTAAACCTCTCGGGGGCGTTCAATATCCTTCGATCCTTCACGCCCACGATGGTCGCGCAACGCGCCGGATCGATTGTCAATGTCGCCTCAGTCGCCGCGCAGCGCGGCGGCGGTCTGGTTGGCGGCTCGCATTATGCGGCGTCGAAGGGTGCAGTGCTCAGTCTGACCAAGTCTCTCGCCCGTGAACTCGGACCCATGGGTGTGCGCGTGAACGCTGTCTGCCCGTCTCTAATCGAAACTGATTTTGTTACCAGCGCCGTCTCAAAGGACCGTATTCGCGAGCTCACGGCCGCAATTCCTCTCGGCCGCCCCGGTCGTCCCGAGGAAGTCGCGGCGGCCTGCATGTTTCTGGCTTCCGACCTGTCGTCCTACATCACTGGCGCAACGCTGGATGTGAACGGCGGCAGTCATATCCACTGAGATCAACCCCTCGATTGCACTTTTTTGCGAGACCTTCAACAAACCCAAGGGGATCAAGGATGACGACGCGGTTTCATCATATTAACCTGTGTGCCAAAGACCCCTCGGATTTGGAGAGCTTCTATAAGGACGTACTCGAACTGGCCGAAAGCAACGCCTACAGCGGCAATCAGAAGCAGATCAAAAATCAAGGCTATCGCGGTCGCGTTGCCTTTTTGACCGATGGCACGAGCGAGATGCATCTTGCTACCCTCGACTTGAACGTGGCATTTCGCACCAAGCAGCCCATCAACCCGCTCGAGCGCGGCCATATCGCATTTCGGACAGATGATATCGAGGGCATCAAGCGGCGCCTGACGGAGCGCGGTGTGCCTTATGCCGACTTCGGCGCATGGGCCATTGAGGGGTGGCATCAGATCTTCTTCCACGACCCTGAGGGCAACATCGTGGAAGTTCATCAGGTCGGCAAAACCACGACCGAGGCCGGCATTTCCGAGAATACGCCCTAACCGGACATGCCGCGGACACGCCGAAATCAACGCAATGACCCAAATCCGACTCTTGTGAGTGCGCCGATGGCGCCGCCATCCTCAAGACTAGTTGACTCCAAATTTTATACTGTCTACTATAAAAAATGTAGTATGTTGGAGTTCGCCGATGTCTTCCGCATCTTACGTTGCCCGTCCAACCGGCGGCCGTAGCTTTTGGCTTGGCTTTGCCGCCTACCTGCTTCCGTCCTTTCCGATCGCTTTCGTCTGGCATCTCGTCCTGTTCGAGCAGAAGTATCATGCACTCCAGATCTATCGTGACGAACCGGTGATCGCCTTCGGACTGGGTTCAATGATCATCCAGGGCGCTATCTTCTCGTGGTTGTTCCCGCGGGTATTCATGCAAGGTAGCGGCTCCTTCCTGAAGGACGGGCTCTTGTATGGTCTTGGCGTAGGCCTGCTGTCGTGGTCGTTCACCACGCTCGCGGTCGCAGCCAAGAATGTGATGGTTTCCGTGCCGGATTATGTGCTGCTCGAAACCGCTTTCACGATCCTGCAATTTGCAGTCGTGGGTCCGTTGATCGCCCTCGCCTACCGAAGATGATGGGAAAACCGACCTCGAAGGAATGAGCAATCTTCACTACCCACAATTCTGCGCACTTGCCCGCGCGGCGGAAATCATCGGCGAGCGTTGGACTCTCCTGATCATCCGGGAGCTTCTTATTGGGCCGAAGCGATTTGGCGATCTCTTGGATCATCTTGACGGCATGAGCCCCACCTTGCTGACAGCGCGCCTCACCACCCTGATCGAGTGCAACGTCGTGCGGCGGACCGCCTTGCCGCGGCCGGTCAATGCGCAGGTGTACGAGCTGACCGAGATAGGCCGGGAAGTTCAGCCCGCGATCCGGGAGTTGATCCGCTGGGGCGGCCGCTTCCTGTTCCCGCCGGTGCCGGGCGACGCGTTCGAGCCGGATTGGGTGCTGCTTGGCCTTGACGCTATTGCGAAGCGTTCACCCGTGCCGGAAATCAGCGTCGGCCTTGTGGTCACCCATGGCAAGAAATCGGCAGGCTTCACGGTCGCGGGCAGCGCCTTCGGGACGACGATTCAAAGAGGCATCACCAATTGCAAGGGGACGCTGGAAGCCCCGTTCGACGCGGTGCTCCAGATTGTCGGGATGAGCGTATCCCTTCAGGACGCGATCGCGGCGAGGCGCGCCAGCACAAGCGGCTCCGTGGCGCTCGTCCGCAAGCTTCCCCTTCTGTTCGACCTTGCGGAACGCCGGCGCGTAACGCCCGCTGCAAACTGAAAGGAGGGGCCGGTGGCTTGGACGAAATCACCACAGTCGCTGATCGATCTGTTCGACAAGTCGGTTCCGTCAGGCGCAAATATTTCCCGCCGCAAGATGTTTGGCTACCCGGCGGCCTTCGCGAACGGAAATCTCTTTATCGGGCTGCACCAGAACGATTTCATCATACGGCTGTCGGAGAAGGATCGGGCCCGGTTCAGCACCGAATTTGGCGAACGGATCTTCGAGCCCATGAGTGGCCGCCCGATGCGTGAATATGTGCGATTGCCCGAGGAGCTACTGTCCGACGCGCGCAAGCGCGCATCCTGGATAAATCGTTCGTTGCAGTACGCCGAGGCTATCACGCCAAAGGCGAAGTCCCCGAAGAGAAACCATGTGCCCCAATCGGTGAAAAGGAGTCGAGCGTGAAGAAGTTTGTGCTGTTGCATTACGGATTCGAAAAACCCACTCCGGAAATCATGGCCGCCTGGGGCAAATGGTTCGAGGCGACCAAGCCGCATACCGTAGACATGGGCGGCTTCGGCAATGGTCGCGAAATCTCGAAGGGCGGAACGAAGGACCTTCCGCTCGGCCTCGACTCCATTACCGGCTTCACAATCGTCAACGCGGCAAATCTCGACGACGCGGAGAAGATAGCGCAAGGCAACCCTTTCATTTCGAGCATTCGAGTCTACGAAGTAAGGTCGGGCTGACACGGAAGAACCGTGGAGCGTGAAACTTGAAAAGCTCATTCAGTTCCGTTGTTGCACTTTCTGAAGTGCCGTCATGGCCACCTTGAGCCCGGAATGCGCACCAAGGCGGACGTCCGTTTCTAATTTGTGGGTTCACGCTCCAGTCGCTACGCAGGCCGGCCAGACCGAGACCTCCCTTGGCCGGCAGACCATTCTCTCGTCCCAGCCGGACCGGGGCGGCCAGCGATTGCCCGTCGCGTTGCGGCAGATTGGCACGACGGGCAAACTTCCGCTTCACGGAGACCCCAAATCAGTGGCTTAACTCCGGCCGTCCTGTTCCGAAAAGAGGGGCGGTCGCGCGTCGTCACGAACGCGGGATGGGATGTGGTGGACGCGACAGCGTCGGCGCGCAATGGCGGTCGCAGGGCGGGTTGAACCTCGTGAGCGATTGGCCGGCGCGCAGGACGAACGACGTTTTAGCGTACGGCAAAACCGTGTGGTCCTGACACCCGTTGCTGGTGCCAAGTCGGCGGTGGCAAACTCGAACCCGACCGGGGTTGAGGAGCCGCGAAATCCGCCGACGACGGTGACAAGACGAATTCGTCGCCGGGGAGAACACGGCATAAGCCGTAAAGCCATCACGCAGGGGATGCCGGGATGCTTCCGCTGAACCTGTATGCTCGTGCGCGCACTCCACTCTCCATTGCGCACGGGACCGCGGGTGCAGCGCGCACCCGGCATTCCCTGCACCCTCCCGCTTTCGAGGGTGAACCCCGTCAAGACTCGGGCGCATCGCGCCGCGAGACCGCGAAGGTATGTCCTTGATGAGGCGCAACTCGCGTGGGGGGAGCGGACCGCCGATCACTGGCTGGGGAACTAGGATTCGAACCTAGACAAACAGAGTCAGAGTCTGTTGTGCTACCGTTACACCATTCCCCAAGGATTGCTCAGCGGCATCAATGATTTAGACGTGCGGCCGGGCAATTTTCGCGGCGGGATCGTTGCC
>NZ_JBAVNZ010000324.1:0-1607 GCF_049691595.1 Bradyrhizobium sp. | reverse complement strand
CGTCCCGAACGGCCACGGCCGCGCGGTGCGAAACGCTTCATCACGATGCCCTTGCCGACATGGGCCTCGGAGACGATCAGGTCGTCGACCTCGAGGTCATGGTTGTTTTCGGCGTTGGCGATCGCGGACTCCAGACACTTCTTGACGTCGACCGCGATCCGCTTGCGCGAAAACTGCAGATCGGCAAGTGCTGCCGAAGCCTTCCTGCCGCGGATCAGTTGCGCGACAAGATTCAGCTTCTGCGGGCTTACGCGCAGCATCCGGGCGATTGCCTTGGCCTCGTTATCCGGGAGGCTCCGTTCGCGCTTTGGTTTGCTCATCGCTTAGTCCTCAAGCCTTTTTGGCTTTCTTGTCGCCAGAATGGCCGTGGAAGGTCCGCGTCGGCGAGAACTCGCCGAACTTGTGGCCCACCATTTCCTCGTTGACCGATACCGGCACATGCTTCTGGCCGTTGTAGACGCCGAACACCAGGCCGACGAACTGCGGCAGGATGGTCGAGCGGCGGCTCCAGATCTTGATCACGTCATGACGGCCGGACGCACGTGCGACGTCTGCCTTCTTGAGCAGCGAGCCTTCAACGAACGGGCCTTTCCAGACTGAACGAACCATGTCCGGCGTTCCTTACTTCTTCCGCTTGTGGCGGCTTAGGAGAATGAATTTGTTGGTCGACTTGTTGGAGCGGGTCTTCTTGCCCTTGGTCGGCTTGCCCCACGGGGTCACCGGGTGACGCCCGCCGGAGGTGCGGCCTTCGCCGCCGCCATGCGGGTGATCGATCGGGTTCATGACGACGCCGCGATTGTGCGGACGCCAGCCCAGCCAGCGGGTGCGGCCGGCCTTGCCGATCGAGATGTTCATGTGATCGGGATTGGACACCGCGCCGATGGTGCCGCGGCAGCGGCCGTGCACCAGGCGCTGCTCGCCGGAGTTCAGGCGGACGATGACGTAGTCATGGTCGCGGCCGACGATCTGGGCGTAGGTGCCGGCGGAACGCGCGAGCTGGCCGCCCTTGCCGATCTTGAGCTCGATGTTGTGGATGATGGTGCCGACCGGCATGTTGCCGAGCGGCATGACATTGCCGGGCTTGACGTCGACATGGTTGCCGGCAAGCACGGTGTCGCCCGCAGCCAGCCGCTGCGGCGCCAGGATATAGGCCTGCTCGCCGTCCTGATACTTGATCAGCGCGATGAAGGCGGTGCGGTTCGGATCGTATTCCAGCCGCTCGACGGTCGCGGGAGCGTCGACCTTGTCGCGCTTGAAGTCGACGGTGCGGTAGGCCTTCTTGTGGCCGCCGCCGCGGAAGCGAACGGTGATACGGCCGGTATTGTTGCGGCCGCCATTGCCGAGCTTGCCCTCGGTCAACGCCTTGACCGGCTTGCCCTTGTAGAGCGCCGAACGATCGACCATCACCAGCTGGCGCTGGCCCGGCGTCGTGGGATTGTATGTTTTCAATGCCATCGATGTATCGCCTTATAGTCCGGTGGTGACGTCGATGCGGTGGCCCTCTTCGAGGGTCACGATCGCCCGCTTCACATCCGACTGCGAACCGAAATTGCCGCGAAACACCTTGGTCTTGCCCTTGCGCACCAGCGTGTTCACGCTCTTGACCT
>NZ_JBAVNZ010000323.1:0-17403 GCF_049691595.1 Bradyrhizobium sp. | reverse complement strand
CCCTGATTTGGCCATCACTCAGCATGCCAAAATCGGGCCTGCCTAAAAAACCAAGAAAGTCCCTATCCACAGCCACTTCCGCCGCTATGATCCCTCAAAATTACCCACTCGATTCCCTGAAGACCCTAAAAACGTAGCGCCACCTACTTCACAGGCTCCAGCAGCGAGACATAATTGGCGACCGCCGCGCCACCCATGTTGAAGATGCCGGCAAGCCCGGCGTTCTTCAACTGCATGCCCTCCGGCGCCTGGCCGGTGAGCTGCATCGCGCTCATCACGTGCATGGAGACGCCGGTGGCGCCGATCGGATGGCCCTTGGCCTTGAGGCCGCCGGACGGGTTGACCGGCAGCCTGCCGTCCTTTTGCGTCCAGCCCTCCTTGATGGCGCGGGCGCCCTGCCCGCGCGGCGTCAGGCCCATCGCTTCGTACTCAATGAGTTCGGCGACGGTGAAGCAGTCATGGGTTTCGACGAACGACAGATCGGAAAGCTGCGCGCCGGCCTGTTGCAGCGCGCGCTGCCAGGCCACCGTGCAGCCCTCGAACTGCAAGATGTCGCGCTTGGACATCGGCAGGAAATCCTGCGCATGCGCGGTGGCGCGGAAGTTGACCGCCTTGCCCATGGTTTTCGCAGTTTCCGAATCCGTGAGCACCAAAGCGGCGGCGCCGTCCGACACCAGCGAGCAGTCGGTGCGCTTGAGCGGACCCGCCACGAACGGGTTCTTCTCGCTTTCGGAGCGGCAGAATTCATAGCCGAAATCCTTGCGCATCTGCGCATAGGGATTGGCGACGCCGTTCTTGTGGTTCTTGGCGGCGATCATCGCCAGCGCATCGGACTGGTCGCCATATTTCTGGAAATAGGCCTGCGCGATCTTGCCGAACACGCCGGCAAAGCCGCCGGGGGTGTCGCCGTCCTCGGGCAAATAGGAGGCGCGCAAAAGGTACTTTCCGATCTCGGGACCCGGAGTCCGCGTCATCTGCTCGACGCCGACCACCAGCACGATCCTGGCCGCGCCCGCGGCGATCGCGCGGATGCCCTGGTGCACCGCGGCCGACCCGGTGGCGCAGGCGTTCTCGACCCGGGTGGCCGGCTTGAAGCGCAGCTTCGGATCGGCCTGCAGCACCAGTGAGGCGGTAAAATCCTGCGGCGAGAAGCCGGCGTTGAAATGGCCGAGCACGATCTCGTCGACATCGGAAGCCGAGATGCCGGCATCCGCCATCGCATCGGTCGCGACCTTGACCACGAGGCTCTCGACCGTCTCCGCGTCGAGCTTGCCGAAGGGCGTATGCGCCCATCCCACGATGCTGGCCGTCATGGTCATGCTCCCTGTTGCTGCGTGGGTGATTATGTAACCTATCTTTACGCCGGTTTCAGCGATTTCATCGTCCGCGCGCACATGGCCGTTATGCCGGCCCAGTTGCCGGACCTGATATCGGCGGCCGGGCAGAGCCAGGAACCGCCCACCGCCACCACATTGGGCTCGGCCAGCCACGCCGCCGCGTTGGCTTCGCCAATCCCGCCGGTCGGGCAAATCCGCACATTCGGAAATGGCCCTGCCAGCGCCCGTACTGCCTTGATACCGCCGGAGGGCTCGGCCGGGAAGAATTTGACGAGATCGCACCCGTGCGCCAGCGCCAGCATCAGCTCGGAGGCGGTCGCGATACCCGGCGCGAACGGCAACGAGCTGGCGGCGGCGGCTTTCAGGAGGTCGGGTGTGGCGCCGGGGCTGATGCCGAATTTGGCGCCGAGCGCCTGGGCGCGCGCCAGATCATCGACGGTCAGGATCGTGCCAATTCCGACGATCGCATCCGGCACCTCGGCCATGATCGCCCTGGCGGCCTCGATCGCAACCTCGGTACGCAACGTGACTTCCAGCGTGCGGACCCCGCCGGCGACCAGCGCCCTGGCGAGCGGCACGGCGTGTTCGAGCCGCTCGATCGTGAGCACGGGGATGACGATGGCCTGGCTCAACAGCGCGGCAAGCTGTTGCTGTTTTGCCGTCGGGGTCATCGCGACGCCTTGCGAGAAGTCACCGGTTTTCGCGTTTTCCGGAGCGGCATCGCATAGCGCGGAATGACCGCGCCGGGATAGCGCACCACCACACCGGCAAGACGGTGCCCGGCGCGCGCAGCCTCGACCGGGTCCGAGCCCGCAAGCCGTGCCGCGATGTAGGCCGCCGCGAAGCTGTCGCCCGCCGCGGTGGTATCGACGACTGGTTTTGTCAGGGGCTCTGCTTTCACCTCGTGCGAACCGCCGGCAAACCGCAGCAGGCTGGCCGGCTCGGCGAGCTTCAACACCAGTTCCGGACTGGCAATGCCCAGCATCAGGGTCGCATTGCTCTCTCCGGGATAGAGCGGCAGCAAATCCTCCGTCGAGGCCAACACGATATCGGCGGCCTCGAACGCATCGCCATAGGCGCGGCGCGCAACGTCGAGATCGGGCCAGCCGCGTGCCCGAAAATTGGTGTCGAACGCAAAGCGGGTCCCGAGCAGGCGCGCGCGTTTGAGAGCCGTCATCAAGCGGCTTCGCCCCTCCTCGCTGTAGATCGACAGCGTGATCGCGGAGAGATAAACGATATCATAGCTCGCGAGCGAATTCAGGATATCCCCGGTTTCGGGCAGATCCATCAGGCTCCGCGCGGCCGCGTCTTCCCGCCAGTGAAAGAACCGCCGCTCGCCCTTGTCATCGGTCTGGATCATGTAGATGCCGGGCAATCTGCCCGATAGACGGACGACGCGCTTGGTCCCGACGCCCTCGGCGGTCCAGCCGGCGACCATCTCGTCGCTCAGGGGGTCGTCCCCGAGCGCGGTGATGTAATCGACGTCGACGCCAAGACGGGCGAGATAAACGGCGGTGTTCAGGGTATCACCGCCAAAACCGCGCGAGTACATGCCGGCCCGGGCCTGTTTCAGCTCGATCATGCATTCGCCGATACAGGCTACCCTTGTCATGACCGCATCCGCACGGGTTCGCTTGAAGCCACATCAAGCCGCGAACTTGCCGCCGAGCTCGTCCTCGATGTGAATCCGGATGATATCGTCAAACGTCTTCTCGGCCGTGGTGAAGCCGAGCTTGAGCGCGCGGTCGGTGACGAAGTCGCGCGGCCAGCCGCTGACGATGCCGATGATGGTCGGATCGGGCACCCGCTTGATCCGCGCGGTGACGTTCCTGCCGGCGACGCGGTCGAGGGCTGCGATCTGCTCGCCCACCGTGGCCGACAGGCCCGGCATGCTGAGACTGCGCCGCGGCCCCATCGCGCCGAGGTCCATGGTCCCGGCGTGCATGAGAAAGCCGACCGCCGATTTTGGCGAGGCGTACCAGTGCCGCACGTCCTCGGAAACCGGCAGCACCGCCTCCTCGCCGGCCAGCGGCTCGCGGATGATGTTGGAGAAGAAGCCTGACGCCGCCTTGTTCGGTTTGCCCGGCCGTACGCAGATCGTCGGGAGACGAATGCTGATGCCGTCGAGCAGTCCCTTGCGGGTGTAGTCGTTGATCAGGAGCTCGCAAATCGATTTCTGCGTGCCGTAGCTCGTCAGCGGCGTGTGGAAGAATTCGTCGCCGATCTTCTCGGGAAACGGCGCGCCGAACACCGCGATCGAGGAGGTGAACACCAGCCGCGGCTTGTAGCCGCCGCCGACGGCGCGGATCGCGTCGATCAGCTGCCGGGTGCCGTCGAGATTGACGCGATAGCCCTTGTCGAATTCGGCCTCCGCCTCGCCCGACACGATCGCCGCCAGATGAAAGATCACCTCGGGACGTTCGGCGACCAGCGGCGCCGCGGCATCGCGGTCCGCGAAGTCGGACGCCACGACGCTGACCGGGATTTTCGCATTGGCAGGCTTGGCGGGCGCCACCACGTCCTGCAGCGTCATCCTGGTAATGTCCTGCTTGCCGAGGCGTCCGTCGCGCAGCAACCGCTCGGTCAGTTTGCGGCCGACCATGCCGGCAGCGCCAAGAATCAGAATGTGCAAGACCCGTCTCCTTTTTGTTTTTGAGTATCAGATACGGGCCTGCGAAATCATTCCTTCACGGCTCCCGTCATGGCCGACACGTAATGCTCGACGAAGAAGGCGTAGAGGATCACCAGCGGCAGCGAGCCCGCCAGCGCCCCCGCCATCAGCGACCCCCAGCGATAGACATCGCCATCGACGAATTCGTTGACGATCGCGACCGGCACGGTCTTGTTGTAAGTCGATTGCAGGAAGGTCAGCGCATAGATGAACTCGTTCCAGCACAGCGTGAAGCAGAAGATGAAGGCCGAGATCAGGCCCGGGATCGCCAGCGGCAGCACGATCTTGATCAGGATCTGCCAGCGGCTCGCGCCATCGATCAGCGCGCACTCCTCCAGCTCGAACGGGATGGTCTTGAAATAGCCCATCAGCAGCCAGGTCGAGAACGGAATCAGGATGGTCGGATAGGTCAGGATCAGCGCCATCGGCGAGTCGAACAGGCCGTACTGGAACACCACGGTGGCGAGCGGAATGAACAGGATCGAGGGCGGCACCAGATAGGCCATGAAGATCAGCCCGCCGACCCATTGCGCGCCGCGATATCGCAAACGCACGATGGCGTAAGCCGCAAGCACGCTGGCGACGATCGACAGAATGGTGGCGCAGACCGCGACATACATCGTGTTCCACAGCCACCACGGATAATAGCTTTCGAACAGCAGCTTGTGAATGTGCTTGAACGTCGGGTTCCAGGTCCAGAACGGATTGAACTTCTCGAGATCGAGCAGTTGCTCGTCGGGTTTGATCGCCGTCAGCCCCATCCAGTAGAACGGGAACAACAGGACGAACACGATGATCGCCAGCGGCAAATACAGCGTCACCAGACGGCGCGGCAGCGATTGCAGATAGCTCATGCCCTCGCTGTGATCGTCCATCGCGGCCGTCGGCGAGGAGCCCGCCAGCACGGCTTTGATATCGACCCGTAAGGTCGGAAGCTCGGTCATTCGACTCTCCCTGCTGCCACTTGCGGCAGCGCGCGCGGGGCCTGCCCCGTTCGCGCCAAAAGTAAACAAGCAGCGCCGCGAAGATCAGTCATTGCTTTCTCCCTGCTGCCATTTGCGGCGCTGCAGCCCGAACCACGAAACCATGATCGCGGCCAGCAGGAACGGGATCATTGCGCTTGAAATCGCGGCCCCCTCGCCAAGCTGTCCTGCGATGATCGCGCGCTGATACGACAGCGTGGCCATCAGGTGGGTGGCATTGACCGGACCGCCGCGGGTCATCGCCCAGATCAGCTGGAAGTCGGTGAAGGTGAACAGCACCGAGAATGTCATCACCACCGCGATGATCGGTGTCAGAAGGGGATAGGTGATAAAGCGGAACATCTCCCATTTGCTGGCTCCGTCAAGGGTCGCAGCCTCATAGAGCGACGGCTGCACCGTCTGCAGGCCCGCCAGCAGCGTGATCGCGACGAACGGCACGCCGCGCCAGATATTGGCGAAGATCACGCAGGTCCGCGCCCAGGTCGTATCACCGAGAAAATTGATGTTCTGCGTGATCAGGCCGAGGTGCTTGAGCGACCACGAAATGATCGAGAACTGCGAATCGAAGATCCACCAGAACGCCAGCGCTGACAGCACGGTCGGCACGATGAAGGGGATCAGTACCAGCGCCCGCAGCATCGCCTTGAACGGCATGTTCTCGTTCAGGAGCAAAGCCAGATAGAGCCCTATCGCGAATTTGATGGCGCTCGCGATCGTGGTGTAGAGCAGCGTATTGAACACCGACAGCCAGAAGATCGAATCGCCCCACAGCCACTCATAATTCTCGACCCCGATGAATCCACCCGGCCGTCCGATCTTTGCGTCGGTGAACGAAATCCAGATACCGAGGCCCAGCGGATAGGCCAGGAAAAATATCAGGAACGCCATCGCCGGCAGCATGAACCAGAAACCGAGCCAGTTGCGATTGGTCCGCAGATGATCCCACGCGGTGGCCTCGCGTATCTGCGGCTTGGCGGTCCGGGGTTGAAGTGCGATGTCAGCCATTGGCGAAATCCCGCAATATCATCGGCGGCGTTGCCGTCTCTTCGGTATCGGTCTGTGAGGCGAGCCGCAATCACTTGCGGCTCGCCGCTATTTCCCTAGCGATAGATGCGCTTCAACTGCCGTTCGGCGATCGCGATCGCGCCGGGCGCCGTCTCGCGGCCGGTGCAGTAGTTCGCAAACATGTCGACCACCAGGAAGTCGGCGATCGCGGTTGCCGCCTTTTCGCCGGGTGTGCCGATACCGGACGCCGGCAGCGCGCGCTTGCTGGCCTGGCTGAACACCTGGTTCTTGGGGTCGGCGGTCCACACCGGCGAGGAATCATAGGCATTGAGCGTCTGGGTGAGATAGCCCCGCGCGCCCAACAGCCATTTGTCGAAGTTTTCCTTCTCCAGCATGAAGGCGGTAAAGGCCTTCGCGGCGTTCGGGTACTTGGTGAAGTTGAACGTCAGGATCGGGACGCAAAGCTGCAGTTCCGTCGGCTTGCCGATCGGCCCGACCGGCATCAGGGCGTGATAGGTATCCTCGGTAAGTTCCTTCTTGGTCGGATCGTCCTTGGCGGCGACATAGATCGAGATGCCGTTGGCGGTGCAGTAGAGTTCGCCCGCGAGGTACGCCTTGTTGTTCGAGGAATCATTCCATGACGCGACGCCGGGGATGAACGTATCGGAAAGCGCCTTGCAGTATTCCAGCGCCTTCAGGGTTTCCGGCGAGTTGATGATGACCTTGTCGTCCTTGTCGACGGTATAGGCGCCGTGACCCCACAAAACCCAGTGCAGCCAGCCATTGGCGTCGCCCGAAGCATGCCCGAGCGCGAAGCCGGCCGGCGTGTTGTTTTTCTTCAACGCCTTGCACATCTCGAGGAAGCCGGGGAAGTCTTTCGGGAATTCGCTGAACCCCGCCTTGTCGGTGGCCGATTTGCGGTAAGTCATGTAACCGCCGACGGTGGCGACGGGAATGCCGAGCCAGTCATTGCCCAGCTTGCAGGTCTTGGCGGCGGCATCGGTCCAGCCGCCGTACTTGTTGCCGAGATAGTCGGCCACATCGTTCATCTTCAGCACTTTGGTCGGGAACAGCTGCGGCAGCGTATGCAGGCCCCAGGCCATATCGAGGCCCGAGCCGGTGTTGGCCGCGACAGAAGCCTTCGGCTGCAGGTCCTCGAAGGACTCGCTGAACACGTTCATGTCGGTGCCGGTCGCCGTCTTGAAGGCCGCGACCATCGCGTTAAAGGCTTCGTCTTCCGCCGGCACGAAGCGCTTCCAGCGCATCACCGTGAGCTTGGCGCCCGGCTCCGCCTTCCATGGCGCCGTCTGCGCCCAGGCTTTTGCGAAATCGAGCAGGGCCGGCCCGGTCAGCGCGCCGGCGGCAGCCAGCGCGGTACCGCCCTGAAGCAGCGAGCGGCGAGTAAAGTCATTCATAGTCTATCCTCCCTCTAAGATTCTCTGATTTCAGCTATTCAGTCGTTTGCCGGTCGTCTCGTCGAACAAATGCACGAGCGACGGGTCCGGCTTGAGCCGGACCTTGTCGCCCGGACTGAATTGATGGCGTTCGCGGAACACCGCGACGACCTGCTCGCCGCCGAGCTTGGCAAAGACCTGGGTTTCCGAGCCGGTCGGCTCGACCACGACGATCTCGGCCTCGGCGCCGTCATCGGCGAGGGTGAAGTGCTCCGGCCGGATACCGTAAACGGCGGGCCGGCCGTCCGAATTGGCGGGCGCCGATTTGAGCGGAAGCTTGATGCCGTTCGGGCCCTCGAAACCGGCCGTGCCGTTCGACTTCACCTTGCCCTTGAGGAAATTCATCGCTGGCGAGCCGATGAAGCCGGCGACGAACTGATTGTCAGGCTGGTCGTAGAGTTCGAGCGGCGTGCCGATCTGCTCGACGATGCCGTCATGCATCACCACGATCTTGTCGGCCATGGTCATGGCCTCGATCTGGTCGTGGGTGACATAAACGGTCGTCGTGCGCAGCCGCTGGTGCAGCTCCTTGATCTCGGTGCGCATCGCTACCCGCAGTTTGGCGTCGAGGTTGGACAGCGGCTCGTCGAACAGGAACACCTGGGGATCGCGGACGATGGCGCGGCCCATGGCGACGCGCTGGCGCTGGCCGCCGGACAATTGCCGGGGATAGCGGTCGAGCAGCGGCGTCAGCGCCAGAATTTCCGCGGCCCGCTTGACGCCTTTGGAGATTTCCTCCGGCCGCGCGCCGCGCAGCTTGAGCGAGAAGCCCATATTGTCGGCGACCGTCATATGCGGGTAGAGCGCATAGTTCTGGAACACCATCGCGATGTCGCGCTCTTTGGGCTGGACATTGTTGACGACGCGGTCGCCGATCGAAATCGTGCCCGAGGTGATGTTTTCGAGCCCTGCGAGCATCCGCAGCAAGGTCGATTTGCCGCAGCCGGAGGGGCCTACCAGAACCACGAACTCACCGTCCTCGATCGGGATCGACACGCCGTGCAGAACCTCAAAATTGCCGAAAGACTTCCGCACGTCGCGAATTTGGACCGACGACATCCACTTCCCTCCATTTCACGCGGCCTGACGGGCTTGGCCCCGTAGCCGCTCTGTTCATTAGCAGCGGTAATATCAGAATTTTTTGCCGATGTCCTTGGATCAAAGTCGTAAGCGGGTACCGTTTTCGCCGACGTTGCGAAGCCAGCGTCGGCATGCAAATGTCCCCCGCCATCACGAACATTACGCACAATAATAAGGCGTGTGCACTGCGGGAGAAACGATGAACAAGCCGCTGACCTCCATCACCAGCCGCAAACTGCGTTCCAGCGAGTGGTTTAACAACCCGCATAACCCGGGGATGACCGCGCTGTACCTCGAGCGCTACCTGAATTACGGCCTGACCCGGCACGAACTGCAGTCCGGCAAGCCCATTATCGGCATCGCGCAGACCGGCAACGATCTGTCGCCCTGTAACCGGCATCATCTCGAATTGGCACACCGGGTCCGGGAAGGAATCCGCGCCGCCGGCGGCATCGCCATGGAATTTCCCACCCACCCGATCCAGGAGACCGGCAAGCGCCCGACCGCGGCGCTGGACCGCAACCTCGCCTATCTCGGCCTCGTCGAAATCCTGTTCGGCTACCCTCTCGACGGCGTGGTGCTGACCACCGGCTGCGACAAGACCACGCCGGCCTGCCTGATGGCGGCGGCGACCGTCAATCTGCCGGCCATCGTGCTGTCGGGCGGGCCGATGCTGAACGGCTGGCACAAGGGCGAACGCACGGGGTCGGGCACCGTGGTCTGGAAGGCGCGCGAGCAGCTTGCCGGCGGCGAGATCGACTACGAGGAGTTCATGAACATCGTGGCCTCCTCGGCCCCGTCGGTCGGCCACTGCAACACCATGGGCACCGCCTCGACCATGAACTCGCTGGCGGAAGCGCTCGGCATGTCGCTGCCCGGCTGCGCCGCGATCCCCGCGCCCTATCGCGAGCGCGGGCAGATCGCCTATGACACCGGCCGGCGGATCGTCGACATGGTCTGGGAGGACCTGAAACCCTCCGACATCCTGACGCGCAAGGCATTCGAGAACTGCATCGTGGTCAATTCGGCGATCGGCGGCTCGACCAACGCGCCGATCCATATCAATGCGCTCGCCCGCCACGTCGGCGTCGAACTTGACATCGACGACTGGCAAAAGTTCGGCCACGCGATTCCGCTGCTGGTCAACATGCAGCCGGCCGGCTTCTATCTCGGCGAGGAATATCACCGCGCCGGCGGCGTGCCGGCGGTGGTGCGCGAATTGATGACGCACAAGCGCATCCATGAAGACGCCATCACCGTCAACGGTCACACCATGGGCGACAATTGCCGCGAGGCCGCCAGGCCCGACGGCGACGTGATCTGGAGCTACGACAAGCCGCTGCTGAAGGACGCCGGCTTCCTGGTGCTGCGCGGCAATCTGTTCGATTCCGCGATCATGAAGACCAGCGTGATCTCGAACGAGTTCCGCGACCGTTATCTCAACAACCCGAAGGACCTGAATGCGTTCGAGGGCCGCGCCATCGTGTTCGAGGGCCCGGAGGATTATCACCACCGCATCGACGATCCCGCGCTCGACATCGACGAGCACTGCATCCTGTTCGTGCGCGGCACCGGGCCGATCGGCTATCCCGGCGGCGCCGAGGTCGTCAACATGCAGCCGCCGGCGGCGCTGATCAAACGCGGCATCCTGTCGCTGCCCTGCATCGGCGACGGCCGCCAGTCCGGCACTTCGGGTTCGCCGTCGATCCTCAACGCGACGCCCGAGGCCGCCGCCGACGGCGGACTTGCGATCCTCAAGACCGGCGACAAGGTCCGCATTGACCTCAACAAGGGCAGCGCCAACATCCTGATCTCCGACGAGGAGTTGCAGCGCCGGCGCACCGAGCTGAAAGCCAAGGGCGGCTTCCCCTACCCGGCCAACCAGACGCCGTGGCAGGAGCTCTATCGCTCCACCGTCGGCCAGCAGGCCACCGGCGCCTGCATGGAATTCGCCACCCGCTATCACGACATCGCAGGCAAGGTCGGCGTGGCGCGGGATAATCATTAGCCAGGACCGTCATTGCGAGCGCAGCGAAGCAATCCAGAAATCCCACTGGGGAAACATGGATTGCTTCGTCGCGTTGCTCCTCGCAATGACGCGGGAAATTGAACGGAGAAAACCATGTCAGACCGCCTGAAGGGTAAGCGCGCATTCGTGACCGCGGCCGCGGTGGGTATCGGCCGCGCCTGCGCGGTGGCCTTTGCGCGCGAAGGGGCGACCGTGTTCGCCACCGACATCGACGAGGGCAAGCTCGCGGCCTTGAAGAGCGAAGGCGTCGCCGAAGTGGCGCGGCTCGACGCACGCGACAGCGCGGCGGTCGCGGCGATGGCCAGGCGCGCCGGCAAGACCGATATCCTGCTCAATGCCGCGGGCTTCGTGCACCACGGCACCGCGCTCGATTGCTCCGATGAGGACTGGGATTTTTCGTTCGACCTCAACGTCAAGTCGATGCACCGCACCATCCGCTCATTCCTGCCGGGCATGCTGGAAGCGGGCCGCGGCTCGATCGTGAACATCTCGTCCGCCGCCGGCGTGTTCAAGGCCGCCCCCAACCGCTACGTCTATGGCGCGACCAAGGCCGCGGTCGCGGCGCTGACGCGCGCGGTCGCCGCCGATTTCATCACCAGGGGCGTGCGATGCAATTGCATCTGCCCCGGCACCATCGAAACCCCGTCGATGCTGCAGCGCGCCGCTGCCGCAGGTCCTGGCGGGCGCGAGATGTTCATCGCGCGACAGCCGATGGGACGGCTCGGCACGGCGGAGGAGATTGCGTTGCTCGCGGTCTATCTCGCCAGCGACGAAAGCGCGTTCACAACCGGTGTCGCCCACATCATCGACGGCGGCTGGACGCTGTGAATTTTTCAACCTCTCCCCGCAAGAGCGGGGCGAGGGAGCAGTCCTCCGCCACAGCGACGCGACAGATTCAACGAAAGGATTCTTCCCATGAACCAGATCGATCTCAACGGCCGCTGCGCCGTCGTCACCGGGGGCGCGCAGGGTTTTGGGCGCGCCATCACCGAGCGCTTCGTCGCCTCCGGCGCCAGGGTCGCGATCTGGGATCACGACCAGCCGTTCGCGGAGAAGACGGCGAAGCAAATCGGCTCCGCCGTCACCGCCTTCAAGGTCGATGTGTCCGATCTCGCCGCGGTCGAAACGACGCGGGACGCGACGCTGAAAGCGCTCGGCAAGATCGACATCCTCGTCAACAATGCCGGCATCGCCGGCATCAACAAGAGCGTGTGGGAAACCGATCTCGAGGAATGGCGCAAGGTGCTGCGCATCAACCTCGACGGCCCCTTCATCTGCTGCAAGGCGGTGGTGCCTGTCATGCTCGGCCAAAAATACGGCCGCATCGTCAACATCGCCTCGATCGCCGGCAAGGAGGGCAATCCCAACGCCGCGCATTATTCGGCATCGAAGGCCGGCCTGATCGCGCTGACGAAATCGCTCGGCAAGGAACTGGCGCAGCACGACATCCTCGTCAACGCGGTGACGCCGGCCGCGGCGAAAACCGCGATCTTCGACCAGATGACGAAAGCGCATATCGACTTCATGCTGTCCAAGATCCCGAAGGGTCGGTTCGTGCTGGTGGAAGAGCTCGCGGCCATGGTGGCGTGGCTCGCCTCCGAAGATTGCGCCTTCTCCACCGGCGCGGTGTTCGATATTTCGGGCGGCCGCGCCACCTATTAGAGTTGGAAATACCATGACCAGGGAAGGCGGATGCCTGTGCGGCGCGGTCAGGTTCAGGACCGAAGGCGAGCCGGTCAATGTCCGCATCTGCCACTGCCGCAACTGCCAGAAGGCGATGGGCTCGCCATTCTTTGCCCGCGCGCTGTTCGACCAGCGCGCGCTCACCGTTCAGGGCGACACCGCCCACTACGCCTCCTCCGAAGCGCTCGATCGGGTGTTCTGCAAGACCTGCGGCACGCGGTTGTTTTCACGGCGCACCAACGGCACCATGGTCGGGGTCGCGCTCGCGGTTTTCGACGACCGCAACGCCTTTGCGCCGACCGAGCACATCTGGGTCTCGGAGAAGATCGACTGGGTGCGGCTCGACGATGGCCTGCCGCAACATAAGCAGACCGTTCCCCAGTGACACCGGCGTGCTAGGGTTGAGCGGCAAAGCCATCCCACCGGGGCACCGCAATTGAACATCTCACTTTACGACGTATCCGTCTGGGTGCTGCCGATCGTCATCGCCATCACCTTCCATGAAGCGGCGCACGGCTTTGTCGCGCACCGGCTCGGCGACAACACCGCTTTTCAGCTCGGCCGGGTCAGTTTCAATCCGCTCAGGCATATCGACCCCTTCGGCACCTTGATCCTGCCCGGCGTGCTGATGCTGTCGCATTCGCCGTTCCTGTTCGGCTATGCCAAACCGGTGCCGGTGAATTTCCGCAACCTGAACCATCCCCGGCTCGACATGGTCTGGGTGGCGCTGGCCGGACCCGCCACCAACATCATCCTCGCGCTGGCGGTCGCTTTGGCCTTCCATGCCCTGCCCCTTGCGCCCGACAACGCCGCGCAATGGACCGCCGACAACCTCGAAAACGCATTCCTGGTCAACATCGTGCTGGCGGTCTTCAACATGCTGCCGATACCGCCGCTGGACGGCGGGCGGGTCGCGGTCGGGCTATTGCCGAGGTTCCTGGCCTGGCCGCTGTCCCGGCTCGAGCCCTATGGGATTCTGATCTTGGTCGGGCTTCTGATCCTGCTTCCACTGGTGGGGGCGCAACTCGGCCTAAATCTTGATGTTATTTCGGCAATACTGCGGACAATGATCGGCTATGTGATGCGCGCGCTTCTCCTCCTCACCGGCAACGCATAAAGAGGCAGGAAACCCCCAGAGGCCATCTTGATCAAGGCTGCCGACATGCTGATCGCGCGACGCGCCGATACCAGGGCGCGGGCGGACTTTGCGACCTGGAAAATGCTGGCCAAACTCAACGGTGCTTCCACCCTCCCGCCCGAGGCGCAGAACTTCCTCGCCAGCTACCGGAAGCTCCTGGAGACGATGACGGAGGCCGAGGCTACCGAGGCCACCATCCACCTCATGTACAAGAGCTATTACGCCGAGATGGGCGGCGGCGGCACGCCGCCGGACGTTCCCGCGCGCGCGCGCAAAGCCGTCGCGGAGGCCGGCAACGTCACGGCGTTCCGGCGGGCCCCCGCCAGGCCGACGCCCGGTCCATCCGGGCCAACCGCAAAACCGCGGCTTCCGGTGGCGCTGATCTTCGCCTGCCTGGTCGCGGTCTATGTCGGCATCCGGTACTACTGGCGGTAGCCAGCTTTGGCGAAACCGGTTCATACCGCCCCGTAACTCGACCTTCGGACCATCTCTCGCCGCCACCGCTAGGCGGGCGGCCGAATGCCGGGCATAATGACCCGATAAATTCGGCTGAGAACTCAAAGAGCATGGGAGGGGAAATGAAGCGATCGATTGCAGCCCTGGTATTGACCGGAAGCCTGGCAGTTGCCGGGGGCGCGTTGGCGCAAACGATGGACAAGGTGGTGAGGGTCGGAAGCCTTGGCGACCAGTCCGGTCTTTATGCAGATATCGGCGGCCCCGGCTCGGCCGCCGCCGCGCAAATGGCGATCGAGGATTCCGGGCTGCTGGCAAAGGGCTGGAAGGTCGACCTGATCACGGCGGATCACCAGAACAAGCCCGACGTTGGCGTCAATATCGGCAAGCAGTGGATCGACATCGAGAAGGTCGACGTGTTCGTCGATCTGGCGAGTTCCGGCGTTGGGCTCGCGATCGCCAACCTCGCCAGGGAGAAGAACGTCGTCAACCTCAACTCCGGGTCGGCGTCGTCCGACCTCACCGGCGCGCAATGCTCGCCGAACACGGTGCATTGGGTCTACGACACCTGGATGCTGGCGAACGGAACCGGCAAGGCGCTGGTGAAATCCGGCGGCGACACCTGGTTTTTCCTGACCGCGGACTACGCCTTCGGACATGCGCTCGAGCGTGACACCGCGGCGGTGGTCACGGCCAATGGCGGCAAGGTGCTCGGCGGCGTCAAGCATCCGCTCAACAATGCCGACTTCTCCTCGTTCCTGCTGCAGGCGCAAGGCTCGAAGGCCAAGATCATCGGGCTCGCCAATGCCGGCGGCGACACCACCAACGCGATCAAGCAGGCGGCCGAATTCGGCATCGTCTCCGGCGGGCAGAAGCTCGCGGGCATGCTGATGTTCGTGACCGACGTCCACGCGCTGGGCTTGAACGTCGCACAGGGCCTGAACTTCACCGAGACGTTCTATTGGGACATGAACGACCAGACCCGCGCCTTCACCAGGCGTTTCAACGAAAAGTACAAGAAGGGTCCGCCGACCATGGTGCAGGCCGGCGTCTATTCGTCGCTGATCCATTACTTCAAGGTGCTCGAGGCGCTCGGCGGCAATCCGCATGACGGACGCGCGGTGGTCGCCAGGATGAAGGAAACGCCGACCGACGATGCGCTGTTCGGCAAGGGCTCGATCCGCGCCGACGGCCGCAAGATCCATCCGGCCTATCTGTTCGAGGTCAAGAAGCCGGCCGAGTCGAAATATCCCTTCGACTATTACAAGTTGGTGGCCACCATCCCGGCGGAAGAAGCCTTCATCCCGCTGGAGAAGAGCGCCTGCCCGATGGTGAAGAAGAGCTGAGCCGAACGCTACGACGTTACGCGGCCAGGATGCCCGGCGAGCGATCGCCGGGCATTTTGTTTTTTGGAGTGCCCGCAGGGCCCTCCTTCATCTCTCGCACAGTTGCGCGTCGGCCGTGTTTGCTGGACGGCGGCTGTTGTCTGAAATTCGAATCCGCAGCAATTCCCTGCGCGCATTCGCGCGACCCATAGGCCCAAGCCGCTCTGCCCGGCCCTCAGCTCTTGCCCTTGACCCGAAAGATCACCGGCAGGGTGAAGTTCAACCCCTCGTCCGCGATCAGCGGCGGCGGCGGCGGTACCGGGTCGGAGCGGCGCACCATCGCCAGCGCCGCCTCGTCAAATGCCTTGTCGCCCGAGCTCTTTTCGATTGTCGTCGAGAGCACGCGGCCGAGCCGGTCCAGCGTGAAGCGGACGGAAATCTCAGCCGCCTTCAGCGAATGCTCCGCCGGATAGCGCTTGTGCCTGTCAAGATGCGCCACCAGTTCCTTCTGCCAGGTCGCGCGTACGCGCCGGGCCGTCTCGCCATTGCCGATCGCAGGCGCGACCGAACGCTTGCCTTCCGGGATCGCATCGGAGCCAGGTGTTGCGGTGGCTTCCGCCGCCACCGATTCCGTCGAAGCCGACGTCTGCACGGCCGCGATCTTCGGTTCGTCTTCTTTTGGCTTCTTCGACTCGTTCGGGGTCACCACCCGGTCCGGATCCTCAGCTTCGGTCGGCGTGTCCCTGGGCAGGTCAGTTTGCTTGACTTCGGCCTTCTGCTCGGCGAGCTGCGGCGACGCCACGGAGGCGTCGGTGTCCGGGCCCGGCGGCAGGTCGGTGGCCTCGCGGCGCACCGAGACCAGTTCGAACCCGACCTCGATTGCCGCCGCGCCGAGGGCGTCTTCGGGCTCATCGGTCGGCAAATGCGCGATCGCCAGCGCCGCGCCGCCGATGTGCAGCATCAACGCGCCGAAGCCTGCGAAAATCCAGAGCCGCCAGGGCGGTTTTTGTTCGTCGAGTTCAGGCATCGGTCATCGCCGTTCAGGGCCTGGAGCTGACGAAGCACCTTGCGGCGCCGCGGCATCCGCAACACCCTCCAGCGCCACCAGCTTGATCCTGGAATAGCCGCCGGCACGCAAGATTTCCAGCACGTCCATCAGCTCGCCATAGGGCACGGCGCGGTCGGCACGCAGGAAGATGTAGCGATCCTTGCTCGCATCCGCCATCGCATCGAGCGTGCGCACCAGATCGACCCGCTTGACCGCGTCTTCTCCGATCGCCACCGCCAGATCCGGCTTGATGCTGACATAGGTCGGCTTGTCCGGCTTCTTCTGCGGGGTCGCGGTCGATGTCGGCAGATCGACGGGAAGATCGACGGTCGAAAGCGGCGCCGCCACCATGAAGATGATCAACAGCACCAGCATCACGTCGATGAATGGCGTGACGTTGATCTCATGCGCTTCCGCAAAATCGCTGTCGTCGTCGAGGTCACTATCTGCGAGCGAGACCGCCATCGCCTACTCCGCTGCGCGCGAATTGGCGCCGACATGGGTACGGTCGAGGTCGCGCGACAGCAACCGCCCCGCGGCCCCCGATGCCCGGCCGACCAGTTCGAGATAGGATTTGGTGACGCGCGCGAAGTGGTTGTAGATGATGACGGCCGGGATCGCGGCGACCAGACCGATCGCGGTCGCGAGCAGCGCCTCGGCGATACCGGGCGCCACCACGGCGAGGTTGGTGGTCTGCGATTTCGAAATGCCGATAAAGCTGTTCATGATGCCCCAGACCGTGCCGAACAGGCCGATGAAGGGCGATGTCGCGCCGATGGTCGCGAGCAGGCCCATGCCGAGCCGGATCCGGCGCGCCTCGGCGCGGACGATCTCGGCAAAGCTCGAGGCCGCGCGTTCCTTGATGCCGGCGTCGCTCGAAATTCCCGCCGACAACCGCGCTTCGCGCATCGCGGCGGCAAGGAACGACGACAGCACGCTGCGTTTTGCGCCCAGCGCGAGCTGCGCGTCCGCCAGCGACCGCGCGTCGCCGATTCCGGCCAGCGCCGCGCGCAGCCTGCGCCTGACCACCGACAGCTCGATCATCTTGGCGATGAAGATGGTCCAGGTCACGACCGACGCCAAAGCGAGGCCGATCATGACCGCCTTGACGATGATATCCGCCGACAAGAACATCGACCACGGCGACAATTCGCGCAGCGCCACGGTGGTCGATTTCAACGGCCTGCTGTCACCGGC
>NZ_JBAVNZ010000322.1:0-2329 GCF_049691595.1 Bradyrhizobium sp. | reverse complement strand
AGCTGCTGCTGGCACTGTGTGTACGCAAGGGCGAACTGCTCGGTGCCAGGTGGACTGAATTCGATCTCGACGTCGAGACTCAGGCCGGCGCGGTCTGGCACTTGCCTGGCTCGCGGACCAAGACGGGGGAGAGTCTCGACATCCCTTTGGCTCCGCAGGTCGTCGAGTGGCTCAACGCCTTGCGCACGCGCGCGGCCGGCAGCGACTTCATCTTCCCGAAGCGCCGCCGTGATCCGCGGGAGCGGGTACCGCATGTCGGCTTGGACACCCTGAACGTCGCCTTGCAACGCGTGGCGCACAAGTTGGCGCACTTCACGCTCCATGATCTCCGGCGCACGGCACGCACGCATCTCGCAGCACTGGGCGTGCGGCGCGAGGTGGCCGAACGGTGTCTCGGTCACAAGCTGCGCGGTGTTGAGGGAACATACGATAGGCATGACTACTTCAAGGAGCGCCGCGTGGCGCTGGAACAATGGTCCACGCTGATCGGCCAAGCCGAGAGCGGCCAACGGAAGGTTGTGCCACTTCGCGCTAGGAACGATCGGAGAAATTAGGGTCGTTGCATCCGCCGAAACTGTTCAACCAGCATGGGCATGTCTGTGTCCGGAGCAATGCCGCCGCTGGTTCTCAAATCTGCTTTCAGCTGCTGAACTCTCTGGCAGGCCAGATCGAGTCCCGCTGCCGACTTGCGGAAAATGTCGCGATCGTTCTTTTGGTAGTCGGGCAGATGGGCAAGGAGCGCCTGCTGCGCCTCGGCCGAGTTCTGGAACGGACGCGCCGAGTACTCGAAGTGCAGCAGCAACCAGAACTCAATACTCGGGCAACTGGCGATGATCTGCACCTCAGTGGTAACGCCCGCGGCGTTTCGCAGGGGGCGTGCGGCCAACGCCCGCGCCGCGGCCAGATGATTTGAATCGCCATCGCAGATAACGAAGACCAGATCGTAGTCGCGGTCGCTCTTGAATAGCTTTTGCGCTTTGCGTACGAGCCCGACGGAATCGGTCACGGAGTCGCCGGCCTCGATGTGAACAGCGGCGGCGTTGATTCGCACGTGATCACGCAAGCCGTCAATATAGTTCGGCTCCGTTTCTCGGCCTTCGCAGACTACCAGTATCGCGGGCAACCCACCGCGCGACGCCTTCTGACGTGCGATACGGCGCTGCTCCTTGCGCATCTGCCGGTGCTTGGGCTGGTTGTCGCGCATCGCTTCAATGTAGATGGGTTCGCGAGATGAAGGGGACGCCACCGTACCGCGCGCGCAGGTACCCCTTCTCAAGCGCTTCGCCCTTGCGCGGACTGAAGTCGGTCAGAGGATAGAGTCGACTTGCCTGACGTTCGTCCTTGTCCATGAACCAGAACTGATCACGTCGCAGCAGCCCCGTGTCGAGCAGCGAGGTGTCATGTGTGGTCATCCACAACTGCGCACCGTGCTTGGAAACCTCCGGATCGTGGAACAAGCTCAGCACGAATCGGACGACCATCGGATGCAGGCTTGAGTCAAATTCATCGACGACCAGGAGCTTGCCGCTTTCCAGGACATCGAGAATAGGGCCGATATAGGACAGCAGCCGCTGAGTTCCCGCCGATTCAAATCGGCCGTCGAACGCGACCGCGTCCTCGCCTTCGAGCTTGTGAACGAACTTCACAATGGGCAGGTCCTGTACGCTTGTCGAAAGTTCAGGAGCCTTGCCGGCTTCCAGCTTGAAGGCCACCTGATGACCCGGAACATTCTCAACCTGGATGTCCGCGATATGCAGATCTGCCGAGCGCAGCAGATTCAGGGCCCGGGCCTTGAAGGCTGGGTCATCCATGCGCTGCAGTGTCTGGCCGATGCCCAGCGCGCCAGCCCAGTTCACGATGACGAGGCCATCCGTAAACCAATTCCAAAGTGGCTTGAGCTGCTCGTTGTTGAGCTGAATGGCTGTGGTCAGGAACAGCGCGCCTGGCCTCGTGGCCTGTCGCCAGGTCTCCTTTGCCCCCGTGAAATAACTCGAGAAGGGAGCCCACTCGTGCTCGCCCTTCGTGTCGTTCCAGCGACGCTCGAACCAGGACTGACCCTTTCCAGTCTTGTAGACGATCAGCCACTCGTCACGAATCCGCTGCGCGTCATATGAGAAGCCGTACTGGTAGCGCGTGCCGTCAAGCAGGACCACGATCTCGAACTCCGTCGGATCTCCAGAGCTACTGCGCTCCAGGCGATAAGGGGTGTACTGCTCAGCACGCGCGGCATCAAGCATCGACGTGGACTGCAACACGAGGTTGCGCATGGTCATCAGGGCAAAGATCAGATTGCTCTTGCCGCTTGCATTGGCGCCATAAACGACACCAG
>NZ_JBAVNZ010000321.1:0-2315 GCF_049691595.1 Bradyrhizobium sp. | reverse complement strand
GGTTAAAGAGAACCCGCCCTACACAGCTGAGCTTGCCTTCGCCCCCTTCACATCGGCGGCGTGCCGTGGGTGTGGAACGACTCGATCGTCTTCAGCCCCCACGCCTGGCCTTTCCTGCGCTCCTCTTCGGTCCACACGATCGGCTTCCAGTCCGGCGCCAGGATCAGGCGGGCGCCGGCGTTCGCGACCTCGACGCGGTTGCCGCCGGGCTCGTAGACGTAGAGGAAGAAGGTCTGCTGGATCGCGTGCTTGTGCGGGCCGGTCTCGATGTAGACGCCGTTTTCGAGAAAGATATCGGCGGCGCGCAGGATTTCCTCGCGGCTGTCGAGCGCGTAGGTGACGTGGTGGAAGCGCCCGGGCTTGCCATAGTGGTCGCGGGTGTAGGCAAAATCGTAGCTCTTGTTCGACATCGTCATCCACATCGCGGCCTCGGTGCCGTCGTCGAGCACGATCTGCTCGGTCAGCCGGCAGCCGAGATAGGTTTCGAAGAAGATGCGGTTGGCCTTGATGTCGACGGCAAGGCAATTGAGGTGATCGAGCCGGCGGACGTTGACGCCGCGCGCCGGAAACCGCTGCGCCTGGTTCTTCAGCGCGGGCTTCAGTTCGGGCGGCGCCTGATACCACTCGGTCTCGTAATAGAGCTCGATGACGTGGCCGTCGGGATCCCGGCAGCGGAACGCCGGCCCCTGCCCCATGTCGCCGTCGGTCCAGCCGATCTCGAAGCCGGAACCCTTCAGCGCCGCGACGCGGCGCTCCAGCGCCTGCGGGCTGCGCGCGCGCAGCGCCATATGTCCCATGCCGGATGTTTTTGACGCCGTGAGCTTGAGCGAATAGCGCTCATAATCGTCCCAGCCGCGCAGATAGACCGACTCGCCCTTTCGGCCGCTCTCCGTCATGCCCATGACGTCGACGAAGAATTTCAGGCTCTCGTCCGGCTTCGGCGTCAGCAATTCCATGTGGCCGAGATGGGCGAGATCGAAGATCGGTTCGGGGGTCATCGCATCTCTCCTCAAATTAACGCCCGCGTTACATCGTCGAACAATTCGTCGACCGTGAACGCGCGCGGAATGAGCCCTTGCTGCGCAGTATAGAAGATGATTGCTTCCAGCGAGCGCCGCATCGCGTCCGCGCTGAAAAGCGGCGCGGCAGGGGCTGCATTGGCAGACCGCGTCAATAGCCGATGAATTTCCCGGACGATATCGGGATGTTGATCGGACAGCGCGCGGCTCACCACCACCATATGGTTGATCGGCACGACGCCGTGTTTGGCGAACCAGGCTTTCTCTTCCGCAGCGGCATCGGGAAATAGCGGCGTCAGGTCAGGATGGTCGGATTTCTCGCCGAGCACCGCGTCAAGCTCGCCGTCAATCAGCATCTGGATGATCTGCTTGCCTGCCGGCGCCCGCTTTGTCGTATCCTTGAATTCTGCGACATGCGCGTCCTCGAATGTCACCCAGTCGATCGAATAGAGATCGACGCCGTAGTCATTGGCGAGAATGCCGCGCAGCCACGCGCCGGTCGTGGTGGTGAAAGAGCGGATACCGACGCGCTGGCCGTTCAGATCGGACGGCTTCAGCGTTCCCTGCTTCCCATTGTAAAGCGCGTAGGCATGCTGAAACCGCGCCAGCACGACGTTCGGCAGCAGCACCATCGGCTTGGCAAAACTTTTCGCCATCAGATAAGTGACGATCGCCATCTCGGAGACATCGAACGCCTGCCAGCGGACCATCGGCTTGAAGCCTTTGTTGATCGGCGAACAGTCGACGAAATCGAACTCGACCAGATCGGACCTGACCGAGCCGTTCTTCAGCGCAGCCGTGCCGGGATGGTCGCCGAGCAAGGTACGCAGTCGCATCGCCACCTCAGTCCGCTTCCGGCTCGTCGATATAGACGAGGCCGGCTTTCGCCAGCGCCTCGCGCATGTTGTACATGTCGAGACCAAGCGCGCCGGCGGCGAGTTGCTTGCGCTTGCCCTCCTCGTCGGCGTGGCGCTTCTCGCCCTTCGCCACCACGTCGGCGGCGTCCTTCCGCCTCACCACCACGACGCCGTCATCGTCGGCGATCACGGCATCGCCCGGCACGACGTTGACGCCCGCGCAGACCACGGGAACGTTGACCGCGCCGAGCGTCGCCTTGACCGTCCCCTTGGCGGAGATCGCCTTCGACCAGACCGGAAAACCCATTTCGCGCAGCGATTTCGCGTCGCGGACGCCGGCATCGATGACGAGGCCGGTGACGCCGCGCGCCATCAGCGAGGTCGCCAGCAGATCGCCGAACATGCCGTCGCTATTGTCGGCGCTGCAGCCGACCACCAG
>NZ_JBAVNZ010000320.1:0-1973 GCF_049691595.1 Bradyrhizobium sp. | reverse complement strand
GGCCCACCCCGGCCATCGGGGCGTCGACGAACGGAACCGATCTCCGGAAGCTGACCCTTCCTGACGGATCGACAACGGGTAGCTTCTCGGCGGCCATTGTCACGGTGACTTTGTGCATATCCATCCGCGAGCCGCTCAGCGCGGCATTGGCTGCCGTGAGCCGCAACTGGTCGGTAAACGGGGCCAGGGCCACCCTGGCTTTGGCATCTCCCAGGAAAGTGGTGGTGTAAGTCAGCGTGTCGGCAAACGTGAATACTTTGGGCTTGCCCGCTTCATCGACACCATCCGGGCCGGCGGCTTGCTGTATCCGGATGAATGTGGCGACGGAGTCGTACATGCCCACGTCCCCCGTGAGCGGGTATACCCAGTTTACTTCCCGGTCTCGCGAGCAATTCATCTTTCGCAGGTCGTCGAAAGAATCCAGCACCTCGAAAGAGCGACGGCCGTCCCGTATGGTGCCCGCTGAGCCATTCGCAGTCAGGTCGAAGGAGCCGGCCGCCTTGGCGAGCGGATTGGTCAGCGTGAACCCGGCCGACGCATCGTTATGTTCATTGATGTTGAAATAAAAAGCATAGACAATGGCCGAGTTGAGCCTCTGGCCATAGTCCATGACCGCGGCTTTGGCCTCGCAGCGGATTTTCTGCACGATATCATAGGTCGACTTGCGCGAGAGATCGTCCGGAAGCGGGTGGATCGAGCATCCGGCCAATAGCGGCAGCAGCGCCAAAACGGCGAAACGGAGCGCAGGCTGCATTGCGGGGCAAGTGGCGAACGCTGCGTGGGCATGGGAGGTGTACACTGACATGTTCGTCCCCTATGGCCCGACCAGCACGCGTATATCCGTAGAGCGTCGCTGCAGCTCGAGCTGGCGCTGGCGGTCTTGTTCGTACAGCGCCCGGTTCTCGGCGCCGGATTCCTGCTGCAGCATTCTGGTCGAGAGCAGGTTGTTGAACCCGCCGGCAACCCCGAGGCCGCCGTCGCCGGCGCCGCCGGGAGCACCTCTGGCGAAGCGACGGTCGCCGTTGCGGCCGAAGCCCGATCGGGCCATCGGGGCATCGACGAACGGAACCGATCTTCGCACGCTGACCCGTCCTGACGGTTCGAAAACGGTTTGATGCCCGGCGGCCATCGTTACGACGAGTGTGTGTATATCGGTCCGCGAGCCGGTCAGCATGGCATTGGCTGCCGTGAGCCGTAATTGGTCGGTCAACGGAGCCAGCGCCACCGTGGCTGTGACGTCTCCGCTGAGCGTGGTGGTGTAAGTCAGCGTGTCGGTAAACGTAAACATTCTGGGTTTGCCCGTGGCATCGAGGCCGGTGGGGTCATCGGCCTGTTGCAGCCGGATGAATGTCGCGACGGAGTCGTACATGCCGACATCCCCTGTGAGCGGGTAGATCCAGTTCTTTTCCCTGTCTCGCGAGCAATTCATCTTTCGCAGGTCGTCGAAAGAATCCAGGACCTGGAAATTGCGAACGGCGCCCCGTGTTCTGTTCGCTGAACCACTTGCAGTCAGGTTGAACGGACCGCCCTTGGTGAGCGGTTCGAACAATGTGAACCCGGCGTTCGCATTGTTTACTTCAACGATGTCAAACGTAAAATTATAGACGAGGGATGCTTCGTTGAACCCCCGGCCAAATTCCATGACCGCGGCCTTTGCCTCGCAGCGGATCTTGTCCACGATGTCATAGGTCGTCTTGCGCGAGACGTTGTCCGGAATCGGGTGGATCGCGCACCCGGCCAATAGCGGCAGCAGCGCCAAAACGGTGAGACGGACAGCGGGCCGCATTGCAGCACATGTTGAGAACGCCGCAAGGTGATACGCTGGCATACTCGGCCCCAAAAATAAGAATACCGATGGCATATAGAAGCCAATGGCTCCACAAGTGTCATGTAGTAAAATTTGGTCGTTGCAACCTGTGGCGATTTTTGCGACGACTATTGCAAATGCGACACACATAGTACCGACCAAGGGC
>NZ_JBAVNZ010000319.1:0-7077 GCF_049691595.1 Bradyrhizobium sp. | reverse complement strand
GTTCGAGGACCTGTTTCTGCTCGCGGTGTCCGCCGACGATCCGCGCGCGGCAACGGCGCGGGTGGCCGCCGAGGACATCGACCAGAGCCGATTAATCCTGCTCGAAGACGGCCACTGCCTGCGCGATCAGGCGCTGGCGTTTTGTGCGACCGCGCAGGGGCGCAAGGGCGGCGCGGCGGGGACCGCCTTCGGGGCCTCCAGCCTCACCACCGTGATGCAGATGGTCGCCAATGGCTATGGCTCCACACTGATCCCGCAGATCGCCGCCGACGTCGAACGGCGCGACGACCGGGTGAAATTCCTGCGCCTGAAGAATCCCGAGCCCGGCCGCTCGATCGGCCTCGCATTCCGCCGCACCTCGCCGCGCAAGGCGGATTTTGCCGCGCTCGGCGAGGTGGTGAAGGAGAGCATAGGTGTTCCAACCGCGATGGAAGCGAGCAACGAGCCGCGTTGATGGCTAACAACCGTCACTGCCCAGCCACCGGGTCTCGCCTTCGGCGAGCCCGATGAGAGGCTCCGGCGGGGGCATCCAGTACGCCGCGACTTCTCGATTGATCGCTGCTGTCTTTGGAATACCGGATCATCTGCTTTCGCGGATGATGACAGTCGTGGATACCGGCGCACTGTCTGCAAACAAAAGGGCGGCTCAAAAGCCGCCCCTCGTTGTTCTTGCTATCTTGCCACCTTACTCGCCGGCGGCTTCGCGCGGCGGCGGGGCTTCGGTCTTCTGCCTCGCCTCGAGGTCCTCGCCGGTCACCTGGTCGACCGCCTTCATCGACAAACGCGTCTTGCCGCGGTCGTCGAAGCCGAGCAGCTTGACCTTGACCTTGTCGCCTTCCTTGACGACGTCGGAGGTCTTCTGGACGCGGTTGGAAGCGAGCTGGCTGATATGGACGAGGCCGTCCTTGGCGCCGAAGAAGTTCACGAAGGCGCCGAACTCCATCACCTTGACCACGGTGCCTTCGTAGATCTGGCCGATCTCCGGATCGGAGGCGATCGACTTGATCCACTTGATCGCGGCCTTGATCGATTCGCCGTCGGCGGAGGCGACCTTCACGGTGCCGTCGTCGTCGATGTTGACCTTGGCGCCGGTCTTCTCGACGATTTCGCGGATCACCTTGCCGCCGGTGCCGATCACTTCGCGGATCTTGTCGGTGGCGATCTTGAAGGTCTCGATGCGCGGCGCGTATTCGCCGAGCTCGGCGCGCGCAGCGGTGAGCGCCTTCGACATCTCGCCGAGGATGTGGATGCGTCCTTCCCTGGCCTGGCCGAGCGCGACCCGCATGATCTCTTCGGTGATGCCCTCGATCTTGATGTCCATCTGCAGCGAGGTGATGCCGTGATCGGTGCCGGCGACCTTGAAGTCCATGTCGCCGAGATGATCCTCGTCGCCGAGAATGTCCGACAGCACCGCGAAGCGCGAGCCTTCCAGGATCAGGCCCATGGCGATGCCCGCGGTCGGCCGCTTCAGCGGCACGCCGGCGTCCATCAGCGCCAGCGAGGCGCCGCACACCGACGCCATCGACGACGATCCGTTCGACTCCGTGATCTCGGAGACCACGCGCACCGTGTAGGGGAATTCGTGATGCGGCGGCAGCACCGGGCGGATCGCGCGCCAGGCGAGCTTGCCGTGGCCAATCTCGCGGCGCTTGGTGCCGCCGAGGCGTCCGGTTTCGCCGACCGAGTAGGGAGGGAAGTTGTAGTGCAGCAGGAACGTCTCCTTATAGGTTCCCGACAGCGCGTCGATATACTGCTCGTCCTCGCCGGTGCCGAGCGTGGTCACCACCATCGCCTGGGTCTCGCCGCGGGTGAACAGCGCCGAGCCGTGGGCACGCGGCAGCACGCCGACTTCGGCGACGATGTTGCGGACGGTCTTGGAATCGCGGCCGTCGATGCGTTTGCCGGTGTCGAGAATGTTCCAGCGAACGATCTTGGCTTCCAGTTCCTTGAACACGCCGGCGATGCGCAGCTTGTCGTATTTCGGCTCCTGACCTTCCGGGAAATAGTGCGCCATCACCTTTTCCCTGGCCTTGCCGACCGCCGCGTAGCGATCCTGCTTGACCGGGATGGCGTAAGCCGCGCGCAGATCCTGTTCGACCAGGCCGAGTATTTCCTTCTCGAGCGCGCTCTCGTCGACGATCTTGACGTCGCGCGGCTCCTTTGCGGCCTTCTCGGCGAGTTCGATGATCGCCTTGATGACCGGCTGGAAGTGCCGGTGGCCGAACATCACGGCGCCGAGCATGATGTCTTCGTTGAGTTCCTTGGCTTCCGATTCCACCATCAGCACCGCATCGGCGGTGCCGGCGACGACGAGATCGAGCTGGGTCTCGACCATTTCGTCGAGCGTCGGGTTGAGCACATATTCGTCATTGACGAAGCCGACGCGGGCGGCGCCGATCGGGCCTTTGAAGGGCGCACCGGAAATGGTCAGCGCCGCGGACGCGGCCACCATCGCCAGAATATCGGGATCGTTCTCCATGTCATGCGACAGCGTGGTGATGATGACCTGGGTCTCGTTGCGCCAGCCATCGACAAACAACGGACGGATCGGGCGATCGATCAGGCGGGAAACCAGCGTTTCCTTCTCGGTCGGGCGGCCTTCGCGCTTGAAATAGCCGCCGGGAATGCGGCCCGCGGCGTAGGTCTTTTCCTGATAGTCGACAGTCAGCGGCAGGAAGTCGACGCCCTCGCGCGGCGTCTTCGCGGCGACGACGGTGGCCAGCACGATGGTCTCGCCATAGGTCGCCATCACGGCGCCGTCGGCCTGACGCGCGATCTTTCCGGTTTCAAGCCTGAGGGGACGTCCACCCCAGTCGATCTCGACTGAATGCGTATTGAACATAGTGATCTTCTTTCATGGGTTCACGAAACAACGGGCGCCTGAAACACGAAGACCATGCGCAAGATCGCGAGATGCTGATCGCAACAGGTGATCAGCATCCGGCGATCCTGCCATGGTCTTTATGTTTCGGATGGCGTCCATCCTTTCGAGCAGTCATGGGCATCTTGCCCCGTCCAGCGGCCGGATTGCTGCTGGGCGTTCTATGTTTGAGCATGATCTTTCCGGAAAACCGCTATCCGCTTTTCCGGGTCATACTCTTGCGCATGATCGTCTTTCGAAAATTCGAAAGTCCGGTTTTCGGAAGATCACGCGAAAGCGCGCGCAACAAGCGCGCCTACAGTCAAAATCAGCGACGAATGTTGTGCTTTTCGAGCAGCGCCTTGTAACGCGCCTCGTCCTTCCTCTTGATGTAGTCGAGCAGCGAACGGCGTGTTGCGACCATTTTCAAAAGACCGCGGCGTGAATGATTATCCTTCACGTGGGACTTGAAATGTCCGGTGAGGTTGTTGATGCGTTCCGACAGGATCGCGACCTGGACCTCGGGGGAGCCGGTGTCGCCGGCCTTGTTGGCATTCGTCTTGATGACTTCCGCTTTGCGTTCGGCGGTAATCGACATCGTCAAACACTTTCATTTTTGCGAGCCGAACTGGCAGTCAGCCCGGTCAGGTTGAACACGCGCTTGGGGATAAGCTCGCCATTGCCAATTTCGGCGAGGGCCAGAAGCCGGCCTGCCACCGTGACATAGACTGTGCCGCTACTATTGGGCGCATCCCGTCCGCGCAACAAAACGGCCTGGCCCCGGTGGAGCCTTGCCGCATCAGCCCGTGTGACGGCCAGTGCCGGGATGTCGTCCAGCGCGGTCTCAACGGGCAAAAGCGCGTCGGCGAGGCTGCCCTCGCCAGACGCGGCTCTATTGCATAAAGCCTCCAACTGTTCCAGCAGAATCATGTCGGATTCGCCGAACGGGCCGACCAGGGTCCGCCGCAGCGCGCAGATATGGCCGAAACAGCCCAAAATCCGGCCGATATCCCGCGCCAGCGCCCGGACATAGGTTCCCTTGCCGCACTCGGCTTCGAGCACGGACTGGCCACTATCCGTATGTTCCACAAGGGTTAATTCGTGAATCTCGACCGGTCGCGGCTTCAGATCGACGGTCTCGCCATCGCGCGCCAGATCGTAGGCGCGCTCGCCCTGAACCTTGATCGCCGAATATTGCGGCGGGACCTGCTCGATCAGGCCGGTAAAGCGCGGCAGCAGGTTCCGGATCGAATCGGCCGAAGGCCTGAGATCGCTGGTTCGGGTCACCCGCCCCTCGGTGTCGTCGGTGTCGCGTTCCTCGCCCCAGCACACCGTGAAGCGATAGCGCTTGCGGCCGTCCATCACGAACGGGACGGTCTTGGTGGCCTCGCCCAGCGCGATCGGCAAGGCGCCTGACGCCAGCGGATCGAGCGTGCCGGCATGGCCCGCGCGTCTCGCCTGGAACAGCCGCTTCAGAATCGCGACTGCGTGTGTCGACGTCATGCCGATCGGCTTGTCGAGCACGACCCAGCCATGGACGTCGCGTTTGTCGCGGCGGGGCTGCTTTTGACGCGGATCGTTGTTGGTGCGGGCGTCGCCGCGCGGCTGCTCGGAAAAAATATTCGCGTCGGCGTCAAGCGATTCAGCATTTTGCGAATCGATCATGCTGTTTGCGATCATCACTTATCGTCCGAATCGGGTGCAAGGTCTCTTTGCACCGCAGGTGTTCGCAGTAATTTCTCTATTCGTTCCGCTTCGTCGAATCGCGCGTCGGCGCGGAAGCGGATGTCAGGTGCGAATTTCAGGTTAACGCGGTGCGCGATCTCGCCGCGCAGGAATTTCCTGTTGCGATCGAGCGCCGCGAGCACGGTTTCGGTGTCGCGTCCGCCGAGCGGCATCACGTAGATGGTTGCGAGCTTGAGGTCCGGCGACATTCGCACCTCGGCTACGGTGATGATGTGGCCTTCAAGGTCCGGATCGTGCACGTGACCGTGCGACAGAATATCGGCGACCGCATGGCGGACGATCTCGCCGACCCGCAACTGACGCTGCGAGCCGCCGGAGGCGGAACTTCCTTTCAGGTGATCACGGGGCATCATCGTCTCTCAAAACCGTCATGCCCGCGCTTGTCGCGGGCATCCACGTCCTTCTTTGTAAATCAGGCAAGACGTCGATGGCTCGGAACTGGACCGGCCATGCCGCCGCATTTTCAATATATGATCTGCACTTCGTAAGGTTTGGACTTACAGAGAGCGCTGGATCGTCTCCACGCGATAACACTCGATAATGTCGCCGACACGCATGTCGCCGTAATTCTCGAACGCCATGCCGCATTCCTGGCCGGACTGCACTTCCTTCACTTCGTCCTTGAAGCGCTTCAGCGTCGAGAGCTTGCCCTCGTGCACGACGACGTTGTCGCGAATGAGGCGGACATTGGCGCCGCGTTCCACGGTACCGTCGGTAACCCGGCAGCCCGCGACCTTTCCGACCTTGGAAATGTTGAACACCTCCAGGATCTGGGCGTTGCCGAGCATGGTTTCGCGCAGCGTCGGCGCGAGCAGGCCGGACATCGCCTTTTTGATGTCGTCCACAAGATCGTAGATGATGTTGTAGTAGCGGATTTCGATGCCGTTGCGCTTGGCGGCGGCGGCGGCCTCCTTGTTGGCGCGGACGGAAAAGCCGATGATGGCGGCGTTGAAACCTTCCGCCAGCGTGACGTCGGATTCCGAGATGCCGCCGACACCGGCATGCAGGATGCGGGCCGCGACTTCGTCGGTGCCGAGCTTTTCCAGCGAACCCAAAATGGCTTCGAGCGAACCCTGCACGTCGGCCTTGACGATCAGCGGGAATTCCTTGCGGCCCGAGGTTTTGAGCTGCGACATCATCTGTTCGAGCGAACCGCGCATGCCGGAAATGCTGGCGGCGGCATTCTCGCGCTTCTGGTGGGCGCGGTAGCTCGTGACCTGGCGGGCGCGGGCCTCGTTCTCGACCACCGCGAGGCGGTCGCCGGCTTCCGGCGGACCGTTGAAGCCGAGCACCTCGACCGGCACCGAGGGGCCGGCCTCGTCGATGGTCTCGCCCTGATCCGAAATCAGGGCGCGGACGCGGCCCATTTCGGCGCCGGCCACGATGATGTCGCCGACGCGCAGCGTTCCGCGCTGCACCAGCACGGTTGCGACCGGGCCGCGGCCGCGATCGAGCTTGGCTTCGATCACGGTGCCTTCGGCGGGACGCGCCGCGTTGGTCTTGAGGTCGAGCAGTTCGGCCTGCAGCGCGATCATCTCCAGCAGCTTGTCGAGATTGGTCTTGTTCTTGGCGGAGACCTCGACATCGACGACTTCGCCGCCGAGCGATTCGACCTGAACCTCATGCTGCAGCAATTCGGTGCGCACGCGTTCCGGCCGGGCGTCGGGCTTGTCGATCTTGTTGATCGCCACGATCATCGGCACTTTCGCCGCCTTGGCATGATTGATCGCCTCGATCGTCTGCGGCATGACGCCGTCGTCGGCGGCGACCACCAGCACCACGATGTCGGTCACCTTGGCGCCGCGCGCACGCATCGCGGTGAAGGCGGCGTGGCCGGGGGTGTCGATGAAGGTGATCTTCTTGCCGCTTTCCGGCGAAGTCACCTGATAGGCACCGATATGCTGGGTGATGCCGCCGGCTTCGCCCGAGACCACATTGGCGTGGCGAAGCGCGTCGAGCAGCGAGGTCTTGCCGTGGTCGACATGGCCCATCACGGTCACGACCGGCGAGCGCGGTTCGGTGTCGCTGGAGTCATCGACGGCGTCGAACAACCCTTCCTCGACGTCGGATGCGGCCACGCGCTTGACGCTGTGGCCCATTTCCTCGGCGATCAGCTGCGCGGTATCGGCATCGATCACATCGGTGATCTTGTGCATCGCGCCCTGCTTCATCAAAAGCCGGATCACGTCGACGGCGCGCTCGGACATCCGGTTGGCAAGCTCCTGGATGTTGATGGCTTCCGGAATCACCACCTCACGAATCAGTTTTTCCTTCGGTTCGTTCGACGCATGACCCTTGAGGCGCTGGGTGCGGCGGCGGAACGAGGCGATCGAGCGTTCGCGCACTTCGTCGGCATTGAGCGCGGTGACGAGCGTCAGGCGGCCGCGCTGCTTCTGCGGCGCCGGCTTGGCGGTGGTCTTGGGGGCCGCTGCGGGACGTGCCACGCCGCCGGGGCCGCGACGGACCAGGCG